>DASWCG010000370.1:0-9680 GCA_036390175.1 Candidatus Acidiferrales bacterium
CGCTCATGTCCGTTTGAAGCGCATTCCCTTAGCCGGCGGGACAATTCGCAAGGTGCTCGACTTCACCTATCCAAACTGGGAGGAGACCATCCATTGGAGCCTGCTCCTCGAACGCGCGTCCTACGCTCTTTTGATTTCCTCTGCGGGGATCCTCTCCTTCCTGTTACTGCTCCGGGCCATCCTGTCTTGGTACGGCGATAAAAAGCTGGGCGTCACCCGTGTTCACTTGAGGGAACAACTGGCGCGCGCCGGGATAGCTCTGTTGTCGAGTCCGCGCTAAAGTAACGCCGTGTGCGGGATCTGCGGTGTAACCGGCATCGAACAATCCAAGAAAGCAGAATCGCTCGTCCGCGGGATGATGGCGGCTATGGCGCATCGCGGACCGGACGGCGAAGGCCTGCTGGTTGCCCCCGCAAGGGCAGCGGGCGCGGCGCTCGGCATGCGCCGCTTGAGCATCATTGACCTTGCCGGCGGCGCTCAACCCATTTTTAATGAAGCGCGCGACGTCGCCGTCGTCTGCAACGGAGAAATCTACAACTTCCGCGAATTGCGCCGCACCCTGGAGTCCGCCGGTCATTCCTTTCGCACTCAGTCAGACACGGAAGCGGTCGTCCATGCCTGGGAACAATGGGGCACCGAGTGCCTTGCCGAGCTGCGGGGCATGTACGCCTTCGCTTTGCTCGACTGGCGCGCTCGCAACGACGCCGGCGTCCCCCAGTTGTTTCTGGCCCGCGACCCGGCGGGAATCAAGCCGCTCTACTACACTTGGCACGGCGGCTCGCTGCTGTTTGCTTCCGAGCTGCGCGCCCTTCTCGCCAGCGGCTGCGTGGCGCGCCAAGTCTCCGCCGACGCGGTCACTTCCTATCTCCTGTTTGGCTCTGTTTCTGAGCCAGTGACTCTGCTCGAAGGTGTTTACTCTCTTCCTCCCGGCCACCGGCTGCTGACGTATTTGCCCGACCGGCGCCGCGCTCCGCGCCCCCATTCTCATTGGAGCGTTCCCCACCAATTTCTGCCGCGCGCAAAAGATGTGCCGCGCGACCTCTCCTCGGCCGCACACGCGTTGCGGCCCCTGCTCGAAGACGCGGTGCGGAGCCACCTGGTTGCCGATGTACCCGTTGGTTTGTTTCTCTCGAGCGGCCTGGACTCGGCGGCTATTGCTTCGCTAGCCGCTCGAGAACGAGCCGGCATTCAAAGCTTCACCGTGGCATTCCCCGAGCAGGAATTCAACGAAGGGCCGCTGGCGCGGCGCATCGCGGAGCATTGCGGCACGCGTCACCAGGAAGTGCCGCTCTCGGGAAGCGACATGCTCACGCGCCTGGAAGAGGCTCTGGGTGCGCTCGATCAGCCGTCCATGGACGGCATCAACACCTACATCGCCTCTTGGGCCGCGCAGCAGGTCGGCCTGAAGGTTGCGCTCTCCGGACTGGGCGGCGACGAGCTCTTCGGCGGGTACCACACCTTCCGCGACACGCGCCGCGCCGCGCGCCTTGCGGGCATGGCGAGATTGGTGCCCGGCCCGCTGCGCTCCGTCACGCGCCCGCTGGCCGAGCGTCTCTTCGCTGCGTTTCTTTCCCCCGATGCCGCGCGCAAGGCTGCGGCGGTCTGGGACGCGCCCAGACAACCTCCGCATCCTTACTTCTTCGCGCGGACTTTGTTTCCGTTGCCAGACCTGGAGCGCCTGATGCAGCCGCACCTTCGCGCCAGCGTCATCGGGGCCGACGGGATAACGCTTATGCCCACTTGGCTCGGCTGGCTGATGCTCTGCGCCGGACAGGCGACGCGCTTTGATTCCATGACGGCGGTTACCTGGCTTGAGCTGCGCACCTATACGACCAGCACACTCCTGCGTGACACCGACAGCGTCAGTATGAGCCGGTCGCTGGAGGTGCGCGTTCCGCTGCTCGATACACCGCTCGTGGAGTTCGTCACGCAATTGCCTGACGAGGTCAAGCAGCGCAACTCGGATAACAAAGCGCTCCTCGGAGAATCGCTTGGCGAATTGCTGCCCCCCGAGATTCTCGCGCAACCCAAACGCACCTTCACCCTGCCCTGGGAGCATTGGCTGCGCGGGCCGCTCCGGGCGCGCATCGAAGCCGGGCTCACTGAGCCGTCTCCCGCGCTGGCGCCCTTGCTTCACGCGGATGGCGTCCGAGCCGTCTGGCAGAATTTTCTCGCGGGACGCACTTCGTGGTCGCGTCCGTGGGCGCTGTTTGTCCTGAACGAATGGTGCCGCCGCCACCTGAATCCGTGATACGCAAGAATCGAGAGGAAACTCCATTCCTTGCGTGCCGACCCGCCCCGCGAACTGTGCGGCTTCGGCCGAGTCCCAAGTCACGAATTACGCCCCTGATGTACACTGACGTTCCTTCATGAACATTCTCGGCATCAATGCGTATCACGGCAACTCCTCTGCGGCCATGGTTTGCGACGGCCGTTTAGTCGCCGCCTGCGAAGAAGAGCGCTTCAACCGCGTAAAATACGCGGCGGGTTTTCCGGCCCAAGCCATCCGCTACTGCCTGCGCGAAGCAGGCCTCACGGTGGGGGAAGTGGACCACGTCGCTGTTCCGCGCAATCCCTGGGCGCGGCTGGGCACCAAGGTGCTCTACTCGCTGCGTATGCCGGCGTTCGCGCTGGAACGCGCCAGAGTTCTCAGGAAGTTCACCGGTATCCCCGAAGCCCTGGCGCAGGCGCTCGACACCGATCCGAAAAGCATTCGCGCGCGCTTTCATCGCGTCGAGCACCACCGTGCACATCTGGCCAGCACATTTTTCGTTTCGCCGTTTGATCGCGCCGCGGCGGTCTCCGCCGACGGCCTGGGCGACTTCGCCAGCACCATGTGGGCGGCGGGCCGGGGAAACACCCTGGATGTCCTTGGCGCAATTACTTTTCCTCATTCGCTCGGACTGTACTACTCGGCGGTCACGCAATATCTCGGCTTCCTGAAGTACGGCGATGAATACAAAGTGATGGGCCTGGCGGCTTACGGCCAGCCGACCTATCTCGACACCTTCCGCACCATCTTGCAAAACAGGAACAAGGGCAGCGGCTTCCGCCTGGGCCTCGAATTCTTCACGCATCATCGCACCGGCCCAGAGATGACCTGGCGCGACGCCGGGAAAACTCCCGAACTGGGGCGTTTGTTTTCTGAGGGCATGGCCGGGCGCTTCGGCCCCGCGCGCCATCCCGAGGAGCCCGTCGAGCCGCGGCATCGCGACCTCGCGGCGACTCTTCAGGCTCGCCTCGAAGAAGTGCTCTTCGCGATGCTTCGCGCCCTGCACGCGCGCACCGGCGAACGCTCCCTGTGTCTTGCAGGCGGCGTAGCGTTCAATTGCGTGGCCAACGGAAAAATTTTTGACGCCACTCCCTTCGAGCACGTCTACGTGCAGCCCGCCGCCGGCGATGGCGGGCTGGCTGTCGGAGCGGCCTTCTACGTTCTTCATCAGGTCCTCGGCGAACCCCGCTCGTTCCTCATGGACCACGCCTACTGGGGCCCGCAATACTCGCGCGAAGAAATTCGCGCCGCTATGGAAACAAAAAACTTGCAGCGCTCCGGATTTACCGTCGCTGAGCTCGCCGAAGAAGAGCTTGCCCGGACGGCCGCGAAACACATCGCCGGCGGAAAGATTCTCGGATGGTTTCAGGGACGCGCCGAATGGGGGCCGCGCGCGCTTGGCAACCGCAGCATCGTGGTGGATCCCCGCCGCGCCGAAATGAAGGAAATTCTCAACCGCCGCATCAAGCACCGCGAGGTCTTCCGCCCTTTCGCGCCCTCCATTCTCGAGGAGTCCACCGGCGAATACTTCGAGAAGTCCTACCCCTCGCCGTTCATGACTCTCGCTTACTCCGTGCGCCCGGAAAAACGCGGGACGATTCCTGCGCCCACCCACGTGGATGGCACGGGAAGATTGCAAACCGTCAGCCGCGACGCCAATCCGCGCTATTGGCGGCTCATTCGCGAGTTCGCCAATCTCACCGGCGTGCCCGTCGTTCTGAACACCTCTTTCAACGACAACGAGCCCATCGTCTGCCGTCCCGAAGAAGCGCTCGATTGCTTTCTCCGCACCCAGATGGACGCCCTTGTCCTCGGCGGCTTCCTGATTACAAAACCCGCTCGCGCATGAGGAACTCGGGGATTCATCTGGAGTGACATCTTTGGAACAGGCGCCGTTTTGTTCTTGGGCGTCTCCCCTGTACAATTCCCGCAGCGTGCGGATCCTCCTTCTCAATCTTTATTACCCGCCCGACACTTCCGCCACGGCGAGGATGGCGGCGACCGTCGCCGAGGTGCTCGCGGCGAAACACGAGGTCACCGTTCTTTGTGGACGCCCTTCTTACGATCCCGCGGAGCATCATTCCTGGTATTTCTTCCGGCGCGGAACGCAAGGACGCGTGACAACTTTGCGTGTGGGCTCAACCATTTACCCGCGCACGCGGATGAGGCAGCGCGTGATCAACTACCTCACCTATGTCGCGCTCGCCGTGCCGTGTGCTTTGTTTGTAGAAGCCGACATCGTATTGGCAATGACCGATCCGCCCTTTGAAGGAATCGTGGGCGCCTTCGTGGCCATGCTGAAACGCCGGCCGTTTTTCTACAACGTTCGCGACATGTACCCGGACATGGCGCTTGCCGGAAACCTGATTCATCCGGGGGCGCTGGCGCGATTCTGGGAATGGCTGCACCGCTGGGCGCTTCGGCGGGCCAAGCGCGTCCTCGTGCTCGGCGAAGACATGCGGGACACCATCGTCCCCAAGGGTGTGGACCCAGCGCGCATCGTCGTTGTTCGGGATGGCGTCGAGAATCCTTCCGCGCCGCTGCCGCAGCCAGACGGCGAAGTGGTCGCTGCGATTCGCAACGGGGCCCGCTTCGTTTTCGTCCACGCGGGCAATCTTGGCTTTTCCGGGGCCTGGGAGACGATGGTCCGCGCCGTACGCCAACTCGAGAGCGAAAGCATTGGCCTGGTGTTTATCGGGGACGGAGCGCAGCGAAGCCAAGTGCAGGCGCTGGCCGAGGGTGCCCGGAACGTGCGGTTGCTGCCGTTCTTCCCGCCGAGCAAGATTCCTTCGGTCCTGGCCGCGGCCGATGCGCACGTCATCACGGTAATACGCGGACTGGAGGGTGTGGTCGTGCCCAGCAAGATTTATGGCATCCTCGCCGCGGGCCGCGCCGTCCTGGCCGTGACACCGAAAGAGAGCGACGTTGCGCGCATCACGCTCCGCCACGGCTGCGGCCTCGCCGCCGATCCGGACGATCCTGCCGCGGTAGCCCGGGCCATGCGCGAACTGGCTGGCGACCCCATTCAAAGCAAGCACATGGGCGAATACGCCCGGGCTGCCGCCCCCGAATATGATAGAGTTTTCCACTTGCAAACATTCCTGCGAGTGCTCGAGGAGACCGGTCAAGCGTGAGTTCCGGGGAAACTTTCTGGACGGGCCAGCGCGTGCTGGTGACGGGCGGCTCCTCGTTCATCGGCTCGAACCTGACCGACCAGCTCGTTGGTCTCGGCGCGCGCGTGCGCATTGTGGACGATTTGACCAGCGGACGCCTGGAAAACATCCGTGAGCATCTCGGCGCCGGCGGCGTCGAATTCCTGCAGGCCGATTTACGCGAGCCGGGGGTGGCGCGGGCAGCGATGCAGGGCGTGGACACCGTTTTCCATTTGGCCGCCGACCATGGCGGGCGGGGCTACGTGGACTTGCACCAGGCCGGGCCGGCATCGAATTTTTTCCTCGATGGCTTGATCTTTTCCGAGGCGCTCAAAGCCAAAGTCAAAAAGGTGGTCTTCGCCTCCTCCGGCTGCGTGTACCCCAATTTCCTCCAGTCCGACGTAAAGAAAGAAATCTATCTAACGGAGGACCTCACCAAAGGCCCGAAGGATGCCGATAATATGTACGGCTGGGCGAAATTGATGGGCGAATTCACGCTGCAGGCGTACTGCAAGGAACACGGAATGAAAGCAGCGTCGTGCCGCTACTTCACCGTGTACGGCCCGCGCGGTGTGGAAAACCACGCGATTATTGCCATGATCGCGCGCGCGTTTTTGCGCCAGAACCCTTTCGAAGTCTGGGGCGACGGCACGCAGATTCGCAACTGGACATATATTGACGACATCGTTCGGGGCACGATTCTTGCCGGTGAAAAAATTGACGACGGCACGGCCGTCAACCTGGGCACGACGGAGCGTATCCGCGTGATAGACGCGGTGCACCTGGTTTTCGAATTCACCAAGTACAAAGCGGAAATCAAACTCCGCCCGGATATGCCCACAGGGCCGCTCAATCGCGTCGCGGACAATAAACTCGCAAAACAGTTGCTCGGCTGGCAACCCGAGGTGCTCTTCCGCGAAGGCTTGCGCCGCACCATCGACTGGTATTACAAAACGAAGGACCCCGCACAGGTGAAGAAGGTCTTCGCGCACCTGCTTACGGAGCGATAGCAATGGCGCTCCTGCCCAGAACGGCTGAACATTGACGTCATGGCCATCTTGCCACGCGGCCTGCTGGCTTTTTCCATCGCCTTGGTTGCCTCGTTGTTATTCACCGTACCAGTCCGCGCGCTGGCGCTGCGCGTCGGCATGGTGGACCGGCCCGGCCCGCGCAAGGTTCATCTCACGCCGGTTCCCCTTCTCGGCGGCCTGGCCATCTACACCGGATTCGTGCTGGCCATATTGTTGACGCTCGATGGCGCGGGGCGCGCGCAGATTGCGGGCATCCTGGCCGGCGCCACTCTCGTCGCCGTGGTTGGTTTTCTCGACGACCGTGGCCTGCTGCATCACCAAGTCAAGCTGTTCGGTGCAATGCCCCTTGCGGCGGTCATACTGTTGCTCACCGGGACGCGCGCACAATTGTTTCAGACCATCCTCGGAGGACGCGCAGGCGTGATCTTCGACATGGTCCTCACACTGTTCTGGGTTGTCGGTATCACTGCTGCGTTCAGCATCCTAGACCACATGGACGGTTTGTGCGCCGGAGTCGCGGGAGTTGCGGCGCTGTTCTTAGCGATTCTCGCATGCCTTGCAGGGCAGCGTCTGGTGAGCATTCTCGCGGCGGCAGCCCTGGGCAGTGCGATTGGTTTCCTGCGCTGGAATTTCAAGCCCGCAAAAATTTTTATGGGCGACGGCGGCGCGATGTTCCTGGGTTTCCTCATGGCCACACTCGGCCTGAAGCTGCGCCTTTCCGGCGCGCCGTCGCCGGCAGTTGAACTCGTTCCCGTGCTCGTGCTGGGCGTTCCCATCTTCGACACCACTTTGGTCTCGATTTCGCGGACCCGGCGCGGTTTGCTGGCCTTTACAACGCCGGGGAAGGACCACACCGCGCACCGCGTCGCCAACCTTGGTCTGGGGGAGCGCAATGCGGTGCTCGCGATGTATGCACTCGGAGCGGTCTTCGGTCTGCTCGGTCTTCTTGCCAGCGGGTTGTCGCCCCGCTCAGGTGTGGTGCTCGCGGCTGCCGTAGGAGCGGCGAGCCTGGCCGGGGTCGCGTGGCTCGAGCGCGTTCCTTTCGAACGCCAGTCTTAAGAGAACGCGCCATAGGTGGGTCTCGCACCTGCGAGTTTCACGGGTTTGACTGTGATTCAGGCGGGGCTCCCCTCGAATGTCGAACGGCCAGCAGCAGAAGACTATTCTGGGCGGCCGAAGGAATCATACTCAAATCCCAGCTTGCGCATCCTCTGTGGATTGAGGAGGTTGCGCCCGTCCAGGATCAACGGGCGCGCCATCAGGCGGGCGACACGCTCCCAATCCAGTTCGCGAAATTCCGGCCATTCGGTGACCAGCAGAACCGCGTCGGCCCCGCGCATCGTCTCATAGGGATCGCGCTCGAATTTCACGTCCGGAAACAGCACACGCGTGCGGTCCATAGCCTGCGGATCGCACGCGCAGACTTCCGCGCCCTCGGCAATCAAGCGGCGCAGCACTTCGATGGCCGACGAAAAGCGGATGTCATCGGTATGGGCCTTAAAGGCCAGCCCCAGCAGCGCAATCTTTTTCCCCTTCAGCACCCAGAGCGCCTTGCGCGCCTTCTCCAGAAGCCGCTCCACGCGCTGCTGGTTCACGCGCTCGGTTTCCTTCAGCATCCCGAAATCCACCCCCACGGTCTTGGCCAGGTAGATGAATGCCTGGATGTCTTTCGGCAGACAGAAGCCGCCGAACCCCAGACCGGCCTTGAGGGATTGCGGCCCGATACGCGGATCCATGCCCACAGCGCGCGTGACTTCGTCGACGTTTCCGCCGAGCTTTTCGCACAGGTCCGCCAACACGTTGGCGTAGGAGATTTTCAGCGCCAGAAACGAATTCGAAGCGTGTTTGATGAGTTCTGCGCTGTTGATGGTGGTAACGAGGAACTCGGGCATCGCGGTCGGCGGGCAGGCCGCCGCATGCACCGGACAACGAAACCGCCGCTCCAGAATAGGCCGGTAGATTTCCCGGAGTTGTTCGGCCACTCCCGGCTCGTCCACGCCGACCACAATCCGGTCCGGATGAAAGAAGTCTTCGACGGCTGTCCCTTCCCGGAGAAACTCCGGGTTCGAGACCACGTGGAACGTCGCGCCGCCATCGCGGCGATACGCGCTGAGCGCGCGCTTCAACTGCCGGCCGGTATGCGCCGGCACGGTGCTTTTCTCAATGACCAGCTTGGGCGAACGGGCCTCCGTGGCAATCTGCCGCGCGACGTTGTCGATGGCAGAAAGATCGGGTTCGCCGGTTTCCTTCGGCGGCGTGCCCACGCAAATAAATATGGCATCCCCCGCGCGGATCGCTTCTCCAACGCTCTTGGTAAACGTCAGCCGGCGCGCGCCGCGCGTTTCTTCGATCACGGCATCCAGGTGGGGTTCGTAAATCGGGACGCGGCCTGCCTGCAACGACGCGATTCGCCCTTCGTCAATGTCGTTGCAAATCAGTTCGTGGCCGGCTTCGGCAAGACACGCGCCGGTCACCAACCCCACATACCCGCAGCCGATTACGGCGATTCGCAAATGCGAGCTCTCCTTTTTGTCTCAGCCGGCGCGAGGACAGGATTCTTTCATCAGGAGCCCGCGCAGACCGAGCAGGAGCAGCCTCGGCTGGCGCACCGCGATGCGCCAGAGAATGCGGGAGGCTTCGTCGCGGGTGTACTCGCTCAACGAGCGGCGCAATGCCGCGCTCAATAGGTCCACCATCCGGCTGTAGTCGGCTTGCTGGAATCGGTGCAGCGACTTGCGGATCAGCCAGTGGAGAGCGAGTTCACGCCGCAATCGCCGCAATTCGCGGCTTGGCGTGCCGCTCAGAATCGCTTCCGCGACGCCGAGCGCCCCGCGGAAGCCGGTCACAATTCCCCCCACCGTGGTCACCTTCACTTGTGCGGCCGCGTCCCCCACAAGATACACCTCGCCCCCGCCCACCTGTTTACGCACGGGCACCCAGCGGCGGTATACGGGGATGCGCGCCCCTTGGAACGCCAACGGCGTAAACCCGCGCTTGCTGAGGAAGTGGTCGAGACATTTCCGCGCTTCCTGACTGTCCTCGGCAATCAGACCCAATGCGCCGCGCTCCGGAGACTCCGGAATTAGCCAATAGAAATACGGCGTGTCCGCCGGAGCGAACCAGACACGCACGGTGTTTGGCGGATAATCATGCGGAAGCGCCACGATGGCTTGCAGCAGCGGCACCGTTTCCTGGCCGGGCCAACCCGCTGAGTGCGCCACTCGG
>DASWCG010000371.1:0-11441 GCA_036390175.1 Candidatus Acidiferrales bacterium
CTCTCGGTGAAGCTGCGCCGCGGCTCGATGGTGTCCGGCACCAGCGCCTGCGGATTTTTCAGCCACGCCGAAATCCACGCCGGCGTCAGCCAGTTCCCCGCGTTGGTGAGGTTCGGGCCGACGTATCCTCCGGAGCCTCCGATCGTGTGACACGCCTGGCACTGAAATTTCACTTCGTAGAGTTGTTTGCCGAGCGCGGCCATCTGCGGCGTGAAGAGCCTGGCGTCCAGGCTTGCGGGATTCACGTCCGGATTCTGCAGCACCATGCCGAAGTAATCGGCAAGGATGCCCGCCTCCTTGTCGGACATGTTGAACTGGGGCATGCGCAGCACGAGGGTGGGGCGCAAGGTTTGCGGGTTTTTCAAAAAGTCCACCAGCCACGGGCGCGGCGCGCGGCTGCCTTCGTAGGAAAGGTCCGGCGCGAGGTCGCCGCCGTAGCCGTTGAACTTGTGGCACGCATAGCATTTGTAGCGTTCGTAGACTTCGCCGAACGCTCCGGCGGGATGGAACGCCGCATCCTTCCGCGGAATCATCAGCTTCTGGATTCCGCTGGGCGTGGAGCTTCCGGTCATGCTGAGCAGCGCCGTGGTCAGCGCATCGAGATCCGCGGCATTGAGCGCATACTGCGGCATTCGCGCCGCGGGATTCACCGATACCGGGTCGGTGAGCTTCGCCTGGACGTAGGAGATCAAACTGCGCGGAATCGCCGCGCGTCCGAACTCCAGCTCCGAGACGTTCTTCGCGCCCAGTGCCGAAAGATCCGGCCCGAAATCCTTTTGCGGGTTGATGCCCTCGATGACATGACAACTCCCACAGCCCTTCTCGACAAACAGCCGCCGGCCCGCCTGGAGTTCTTCCGGCGCGGGCGCGCCGAGCTGCGGCACGTTGCTCAGCAGGTCCGAGTCCGTCAGCCTCGTGCGGATGTATTGCGTGACGCTGTAGAGATCTTCGTCCGACCATTGATAGCGCGGCATCTTGCTGTGCGGCAGATAACTCTGCGGATTGCGCAGCCACGCCACGAGCCAGTCCGGGTTCACCTTGCTTCCCACCTTGGTCAGCTCCGGTCCGATGTCGCCCCCGATGAGCTTGGTTTCGCCCGCGCGCGTCACCGCCAGCGAATGGCAGGTCGAGCAGAACATCTGCCGGAAACGCACTTCGCCCTGCTGCGCGACGTCGGGATTCCGCGTGAGCGCCGCGACGGCGCGCGGGTCGAAGCGGTAGGCCTCGATGGGCTTGCTTCGCAGCGTGCTCAGATATGCGGACAAGCTGCGAAGTTCCTGCTCGGTCAGGCGGAATTTCGGCATCCGCGGCTCTTCTTCGGTCTCGTAGCCGTTGACGGTGATGTTGCCGTCTTTGTCCGTGAGCGTTTGCGGCTCCTTGAGCCATTTGTAGATCCACTCGCGCGTAATTTTTGTGCCGATGTTGGTCAGGTCCGGGCCGAGCATCGCCGGGCGTTCCACGTCCTGCAAGCGATGGCAGCCCACGCAGTGCAGCTCGGCCAGAAGCCGGCGGCCCCGGTTGAGCTTAGGGGTCTCCGGCAGGTCCGCGCGGTGACAGGTTCCGCAGGATGCCTGGATAAACCGGTTCGCCAGCATCGGCTGTTCCCAAGCGAGGGTGGTTTCGTGCGCTTCCGCCACTTCGGTGGCCGGGCCCTGGCCGCGATGACAAACCGTGCATCCCCACTCCTTCGGACGGTGAGGAATCGGCGGATGCGCGCGGAACGGCTGGGGGACCGTGCGATCCGCCAGGCTCGGCTGCGTGATTGCCTGGTGGCAGCTTGTGCAGCGGTCTACCACGTTCATCGAGGGAATCCAGATCTGGTCGATGTCGGAATGATAGTCCGCGAGCAAGCGTTTCGTGTCCGGCCGGGTCTGCGCGAAGCGAACGTAGGAGCGTTTGTATTGCTTCCATTCGCGCCGAAGGTCTTTTACAGGTGAGATGGCAAGGATGGCTACGAACGCTACGCTGGAAATGGCGAAGGCCAGCCGCAGTCCGCGGGAGAGTTTCCCCATTTCTTCAGCCGGCATACGGCCTCCACGGCCAGACCCAGGACCATCCCGGGCCCCGGAAGAACGTGCCAACCACCGTCAGCACCACCGCCACCAGAATGAACCACGTCATCACCCACCAGGACACGGGGCGGGTGCGCAGGTAAGCCATCCGCGAGCCGCTTGTGGTCTTGGCGGCGTAGGAAAAAAGAATCAGCGCACCGATGATGGCCGTCGGAACGAATACAGTCCACGCGCGGAAGAAAGCCAGAAAAATAAGCAGAGCAAAAAGCACCGCCAGGACAATCGAAAAATGTTTCGCGGGGTTCTTCGCCCAGATCGGATCACCCTGGACGTTGACGTTGAAGTAAGGAATCACGATGAGCGCGAGAATTACGAGCGTGGGAATCAGAATCCCGGCGACGAACGGCGGGAAGTAATGCAGCAACTCCTGCAAACCGAGGAAATACCACGGCGCTTTCGCCGGGTTGGGCGTGAGCAGCGGATTGGCCAATTGCTCGAGCGGCGCATCCCAGAAAAGGGCGACCAGCACGAGGGCCATCACCAGGATTTGAAACGCAATCGCCTCGCGCACCAGAAGATGGGGATAGGTCATGCGCTGCGGGGCGACGTCGCCCTGCACTTTGGCGGAGGTCTTCTTGGTCACGAAGACAATGCGCTGCGGGTCTTTCTTCGCGTCGGAGCTGAAGCCCGTCTCGATCTTATTCTTTTCGGTCATCGTCAGGCCGCACGGTCAAGCCGCCGTCCTTCTGCACACGCCAGAAATGGACGGCGATGAAGAGGATGGCAATCAAAGGAAGCACCACGCAGTGCAACACGTAAAAGCGCAGCAGAGCGTTTTCACCGACAAGATTTCCGCCGAGCAAGGTGAAACGGACCTTGTTCCCGATGAAGGGCATCGCAGAAATGATGTTGCTGCCCACGGTAATCGCCCAAAACGCGAGTTGATCCCAGGGCAGCAGGTAACCGGTGTAACTCAGAAACAGCGTCAGCAGAAGCAGGAGCACGCCGACAACCCAGTTGAACTCGTGAGGAGGCTTGTAGCCGCCGCGGTAAAACACGTGAAACATGTGCCAGAACACGAGCAGCACCATGAGATGAGCAGCCAGGCGGTGGACGTTGCGAAGGAACACGCCGTTGGAAACCACGAAGCGCAGGTCTTTCATGTCGCGGTAGGCTTGGGGCGCCGCGGGATGGTAATAGAACATCAGCAGAAGCCCGGTCACGGTGAGGACGATGAACAGGAGAAAGGAGATGGACCCGAGATAATACGACGCCCGGACGCGCAGCGATTTTTCGCGCACCTTGACGGGCAGCCAGTGCAGAAAAAGATTTCCAAACACCGCAAGGCTGCGCGTGCGATTGGTGAGCGCCGGCCCCCGCCGGAAAATGGATTTCCAAACGCGCGTGGCGCGCAACCGCTCGAACCCCTGCTGGAAGGTTGTGGCCATTGTTCCCTCAGACCTTGAAACCCTGGCCGGGCTTGAGGGTTTGCAGTTTGTCCACGACGAGTTCCCCGTCCGCCGAGAGCATAATGGAAAAGTGCGGCAGAGGACGCGGCGCGGGCCCCTCGATCTTCGTGCCGTCGGGTTTGAACTTGCTGCCGTGGCACGGGCAGGCGATCTGTTGGTTCTCCGGCTTCCACTGCGTGATGCAGCCCAGATGCGTGCACACGGCGGAGACCGCAAAGAAGGACCCTTCCTTGGTCCGGACGATGTACACCTGCTGGTCCTGCAAGTAGCTCACGGAATTGACGGGGAAAAGGTCCGGATTCCCGGCGCGGAACGTAGTGGAGGGCTCAAACAACACGTTGGGTGAAAAATACTGATAGGTCACCGCAACGGAGCCCAGGCCGGCGATCCCCAGCGCGCCCAGGGTGATTTCATTCAGGAAGTCGCGGCGGGTTACGCCGTTCTTTTCCCGAGAATCCCCGGGCGCGCCTGCGCTGGCCGATTCATGTGTTTCGTTCATCTTGTCAGCACGATCCTCTCAACGGGGATCAAATCCGGCGGACGGTCAAACACTTCGTAGGCTTCCATGGTTATGGTGTGCGCGGGGCAGCGTTCGGCGCAGAGCCCGCAGCGGATGCAAATGGTTTCGTCCTTTACCATGGCGGAGCCTTTCCCGGAAGGCAAATCTTCCGGGGACAGATGCTGCAAATCGGTTTGGCGGAACTCGGCCTCGGCGCCCAGGCGAGCCTTTGTTTCCTGGGAGAATTCGAACTGGCTCAAGGGGACCAGTTGCAGGCAATTCTCCGGACAAACATCCACGCAGCCGCCGCAGAGGATACATTCCGTGCCTTCGGCTTCGTTCCCGTCGAAGATGGTGTTGATCCAGCACTGCAGGCACCGGGAAGCTTCACGCCGCGCCTGCTCTTCGGTGAAACCGGTCTCGACCTCCGCCACGCCGGTGCGGCGCTCCAGGGGAATCACCGGCACCGCCAGCCGGGAATACTCGTCGTAGTGCCCGGCCATCTCATGGTGATCGAGGAGCGTGATCTGAACGTACTTCGGCTTGGGCCTCCATGCCGCGCCGCGCAGGTATTTGTCAATCTGCTCCGCGGCCTTCTTCCCGTCTGCCACCGCGCTGATAATCAGTCGCGGACCGAAGGCAATATCGCCGGCGGCAAAAATTCCCGGCGCCGTGGTCATCAGCGTTTCGGGGTTGATCTTCAGAGTTCCCTGACGGGTCGCCTCGATTCCGTCGGCAGGATTCAGAAACGAAAGATCGGAAGCCTGGCCGATAGCCAGAATCGAGGTGTCGCAGGGAATCACCGATTCCGAACCAGGTTCGAACACGGGGTTGAAACGGCGCTGCGCATCGAAGACCGAAGTGCAACGGACGGTTTCCAGCCCCGTCAGTTTTCCATTTTTGCCGAGGAATTGTTTGGGTCCGTGGGAAGGGTGAATCCGTATTCCTTCCTGAAGCCCCTCTTCGATTTCCTCCTCGGAGGCGGGCATCTCTTCGCGGGATTCGAGGCAGACCAGGTGGACCTCGCGGGCGCCCATGCGCAAGGCCGCGCGCGTCACGTCCATCATTTCTTTCATGGCCACGTCGGATTCGCTGGGGGTGAGATGGTCCGGAAGAGCCGAGCCATCCGCGGGCCCGGTGGCCAGTTTCTGCTGTTCGCGCATGGCAGAACGCGCCACGTCAATGGCCACGTTGCCGCCGCCTATTACAACCACCTGCTTTCCGATCGAAAAACGGTAGCCGAGATTCACGTTCAGCAGAAAATCAATGCCTTTCACCACGCCATCCAATTCGTGCCCCGGAACGTTCAAGTCGCGGCTGCGGTGCAGACCGAAGGCCATCAAGACGGCCTGAAATCCCTGCTTCCGCAGATCGGCGAGCGTAAAGTCTCGTCCCAGCTTCGCGTTCAAGCGCAGCTCGGGACCCAGATCGAGAATCTCGCGGATTTGCGCCTGCAGCACATCCCGCGGCAGGCGGTACTCGGGGATTCCGAGGTGCATCATTCCGCCGGGGACCACCGAGGCTTCGAAGACGGTCACGGAGTAACCGAGCAGCGCCAAATCGTGAGCCGCGGAGAGGCCGGCGGGCCCGGAGCCGATCACCGCAACCTTTTCCGGATGGAGCACCTGCGGTTTTTCGGGGAACACGTCAATGGGATTGCGTGATTCCGGGCCATAGCGTTCGGTGACGAATCGCTTCAGGGCTCGAATGGAAATGGGCAGGTCGAGTTGCCCTCGCCGGCAAGCCGGCTCGCAAGGGTGCCCGCAAACGCGCCCGCAAACGGAGGCAAACGGATTGGGGACACGGGCGTAGCGGTAGGCTTCTTTATACCGCCCCTGGGCGATGAGCGTCACATAGCGGCCGGCCTGGGTGTGCACCGGGCAGGCCTGCATGCAGGGGAAGTTGGATTCGAGCCATTCAAGATCCACCAGTTTGGTCCGCGAACTCACTTGGATGGCTCTCCCGAGTCCCCGGTTCATTACTTTTTGACCGTCAGGTCAACCGTGACGCTTTCAGGGACGAGATTCACGGACTGCGTCACCGGCTTTCCATCTTCACTCCAGGTCTTGAGGGTGTACTGCCCCGGAGGAACATTCTTGATCTCGAAGTTGCCGTCCTTATCGGTCACCGCAAAGTACGGCGTCGGCACGACAACGACATAGCCGGACATCTCCGGGTGGACGTTGCAAAGCAGGGAGGCTGTTCCCGGATCGTTGAACTGGAACGACTTCTTCTCGCCTTTTGGCCAAGTGCCCAGGTTGTGCGCGAGTTTCTTGTTGCCGCTGATGGAGGGCCAATAGACGTTGTGGCCGACCGCGTCGCTGTTCAGAAAATCCACGGTGGTTCCCTGCAGAACGACGGTGACGTGCGGGACAAACGCCATCTTGCGCTGGTCGATCAAGACGTGCTGGGCAGGAGCATCGAATTTCTTTCCGGCAATGGCGTCCACGTACACGGCGATATGTTCGGCAGACTTGATTCCCTGGACGCTCACCTTTCCCTTGATTTCTCCCGCCCAGCCCCGGGCCGGTACCAGCGACGCGGCAACCAGCATGACCGCGAGAATTGCTCCCTGCATGAGCCTGTTCATTTTCCGTCTCTCCTTGGATCGGATTGCCGGCCGGTGCCGACCGGGGCGTTCTGGAAACGATTAGAAGACATAGTCAATTCCACTGACAATGCCGTTTGCCCGGAAAAACTGCGTCCCCAGGGGCCCGGTGAACGGCTGCTGCCAGCGGTGTTGATACTCAAACGCGACTTTGATGTTGGCACGGACCAGGAGCTGAAGGCCCGGGCTGACGCGGTTCCGGGTGTCAAAGCGGGTGGCCACAGTCTGTTGTGCAAAATCCGTGGGCGAATTTACGAAGTCGTAGCGCAGCAGCGCCATCATCCACGGGTAGATCCAGTATTGAGCTTGGCCGAACCCTCCCGTGAATGTGATGGGCGTAGTGCCTTGGAATGCCGTTCCGAGCGCATTGGGAACGAGATTCTTGTCGTGCCCATACATGGCCAGCCCATACAATTCGAACTGGCGATACTTGAAACGGAAGTCCGCCCCTATGCGGTAGAACGGGTCGTGGACCGTGGGCAGCCCCGGGAAGAGCGTGCCGTCCATGTTCAAAGCATTGCGCCCGTAGTAGTAGAAGCCTCCGAAGCGGATGGAGGTGTGATCGCGCGGCCCGGTGGGTCCGGCGGCTTGCACGTCCTTGCGCGCCTGCGCATCGCGCTCCAGATTAAACCGCTGGGAAACACGCAAATACACGTCCTTGTAATTGCGCATGGCGGGCGTGTTGTTCGATCCATTGACAAACGCCAGCGACCAATTGAAATTCCCGTCGTTCGGATAGCCGCCGATTTCGATCCCGCGCTGCGGGATGCCGAAGACGAAAGGATTGTTGGTCGTGCACGGTGGAGACGCCGGTGGAGCGCCAACCGGCCCGCACAGGGCGGGGCTCACAGGAGCGATGCTGGCCTGGCTGTATACGTCATACGGAGTGAGGTTGATGCTGCGCGCCTGGGTAAACGGCAGGTCCAGCTCAAATTGACCCATGCGCACATTGAGGGTGTCCTTCGGCAAACCGATGTGGCGCCCGAGGTCGTTCACTTTCAGATAGCCGTCGCCGAGGCCCGCGGCGGCATTGTCGCCGCCCGCCGAAATGTCGTTGTCCACCCAGAATGAGATCGTGGGGCCGAAGCTGCCAGCGCCGATGATCGTAAAGGTATTGGGAACAAACAAGTCGGTACGCGGCAGGAACCCGAGGCTGATGGGTTGCCTGCTGTTGTAGGTGAAGTTCCCCGAGTACCGGAATGCAACGGGGACGCTTCCGGGAATCTCGCCCGGGTACACAGCGCCAGGGAAGACCTCTTTCTGCGCCTTTGCGCCGAGCAGCACGGGCGGTTCCTTGACAAAGGTTTCGTCGTCCTTCGGAAACTTGAAGCCATTCTTCTTGAAGGCTTCGCCGAAATCGTTGAGCTCGGGGTAGTTGCTGTGACATGTCGTGCAGGACGTTTGGTATTTCCGCGAGAAGGCGGGAATCGCCGAAGTATTCGGCGCCGATGCCAAGGATGCCCAGACGACGATGCCCACAGCCACCAGTGTCGCTGCCATGCTCACATTTGCAGCTCGATGCTTCATTTGCAGACCCTCCAGTCTTGCGTCGGTTCCGGAGCAATCTTTGGACAGTTTCGCTGCGCGCGCAAATCCGTGCCGTGATGCCGGTCACCAATCGTTGTGACGAGCGTCACAAGAATGTGTTGGAAGGGGACTTGCCGTGGAAGGGGGTCTTGCTGTGTTAGCCGTTCACAAGGTTTTCTAACGCGGTCTTGTTCTTGATGATAAGCGTCGAGCCTTTTACTTGCAAGAGCTGCTTCTTCTTGAAATCGGCAAACAGCCGCGTCACGGTCTCTCGGGAGGCTCCGATCATCTGGGCGATTTCCTCGTGTGTGAGGGTGAGCGCGAGCCTTACCTCGCCTTTTCCTTCCTTATGGTCTGCGGAGAGATCCAGCAGGAAGCGCGCCAGCTTCTCGCCTGCGGAATGAGAGAACCCAATGGTCCGCATTTCCGCGATCGCGGAATGATAGGTCTCACCGAGTTGCTGCGCCACGCGTACCGCTGCCTCGCCATGCTCGCGCAGGAAGAGCAGGAAATCCTGCCGGGAGATGAAATTCGCTTGCGTAGGTTCGATTACGTCGGCCGTAAGCTCGTAGGGTTTCCCTGTGACCGTCGCGGGCAAGCCCAGAACCTCTCCCGGTTCAGAGATCCTAAGAATTAGTGTCTTGCCGTCGGCTGACGAGGTCGAGAGCTTAACCCGCCCACTGCACAAGATGAAGACCCCACGCGGTGACTGCCCTTCCACAAACAGAGTCGCTCCCTTCGGATAGGCTGCTGCTGAAGTGATGGCCGCAAGCCTCTGTACGGCAGGAGGAGAAAGGTTGCAGAACAGCCGATCCTCACGGTGAGGGCAGGCAAGGCAGCTTTCAATAATTTCTAAACCGTATGGGGCGCGCACGAACTCTCCGCCCCGCAGTATACCTCCCTCTCTGGACCGAACAAAACGAAACCCGCTCGGCATATGCGGGCACGCGGTAGTGGGGGTCTCATTCGCCACAGCATGTTTCTACCGGAATCGAAGGTTCCTGGCGGTGATGGCCATCACACTGCAATGTGATGCAGGTTACAGCAACCCCTTGGACGATGGTCCATAGTTCAAGGGAAATGTGGGGGGTGCAAAATGCAGAAGGATGAGCGCGACCTTCTGGAAGTCCTGAAGCCGGATTTCCATTTTGAAGTTGCCAATCAAGAAGAAACGACCATGACGCGCAAACGCAATGCCATAATTTTCTCACTTTTTGTGCTTGTAGGGGTTGCACTCATTCTCTTGCCAGGCTTGATTCCTGACGGCGTTCGCGTTGTCTCGGCCGCTGCAGCCGCTAGCTATACCATTACACAGGTGTCTGGCGGCGGGACGATTGCCGGCAAGATTCTGTACAGCGGAAAGCCGGTCCGACCGAAGCGCTTCCCGGTAACGCAAGATGTGTCCACCTGTGGAAAGACCAGAGAGGTATATCCCGTGAAAATCGAACAGGGGGGAGTAACGGAGGCTGTGGTGTGGCTTGATGACATCACGGGCGGGAAGGCGTTCAATTTCCCGGAGCCTGTGATGGATCAGAAAAATTGCGAGTTTGTCCCGCATGTCCTGCTGATCCAACCGGGAGCGATGAAGATGCTGAATACCGACCTCTGCTCGCACAGCATTCATGTTCTTTCATCTACAAACCGCGAGGTGAATCTGAGCATTCCACCCAAGACGGCCCCGACCGTTCTTACCTTGATGCGCCCGGACCAAGCGATGGTTCGGTGCGAAATCCACAAGTGGATGGAGGCATACGTTATTGTCGCCAAGAACGCTTACTATGTCCTCAGCGGCGCTGGCGGCGCTTATACGCTCACCGATGTCCCGCCCGGCAAATACCACATAAAGGTGTGGCAGGAAACCCTGGGCACACGAACGCAGGAGGTCACGGTCGAGACCGGCAAGACAGCAACCGTCAGCTTCAACTTCGGATCAAAATGACCTTCGTGAGGATGAGCTTCTAAATATTTTCTTGTAAAGGAGGATTCCAGCATGAATTCGGGCACTCCCTGGCATGGACGCTTGTATCAGCTCGCAGCTTTCGGAGCGGGATTATATGCGGTTGTATTTTTTTCTGCGCGTAGTGCAAACGCTGTGCCGAGTTTTGCGCGCCAGACCGGCTTCACATGCAACCGTTGCCATATCAATCCGGCAGAACTAACTGACGAAGGCCGGAAATTCAAGCTGAACGGTTACACCACGAGGGACACGAAGGGCCTTCCGCCGATCAGCACTCCACCAGACCGGCAGAAATCCGGAGTGGATTTGCTGGCTTATCTTCCGCTTTCCGCGTGGATTGAGATTTCAAACACGGGGCTCAAGAAACCTCAGCCTAGCACGCAGAACTGGAATTTCAGCCTTCCGCAAGATGTTTCCCTTTTTCTCGCCGGAGCCTTTTCCACCCATTCGGGCGGGTTCATTCAGGCTGTCTATGACGCGCAAAGTGACCATTTCACCTGGGATAACACCGACATTCGCTATGCCCGGAGCAGGCTCGTTCATGGCAAACCCCTGGTCTACGGAATCACGCTGAACAACAATCCCACGGTTGAAGATATCTGGAACAGCACGCCGGCGTGGGGGTATCCGTGGATTGCACCAGTGGGGGTTCCAACGCCCACCGCCACAGCTATCGTGGATGGAGCTCTCGCGCAGGACGTGGCCGGAGTGGGCGGATATACGATGTGGCGCGACCACCTCTATGGCGCCGCGGCGGTGTACCGCTCGGCGCACCTCGGACAGCCGTTGCCTAATGCCGGGACTGCTTCCCAATTCAATATCCAGGGCGCCGCTCCGTATTGGCGCGCCGCCTGGCAGCAGAGTTTCGGCATCAACTATCTCGAAGTGGGCACCTATGGCATGCACGTAGCTTCCACCCCGTTCGCAGTAGCGGGTTTGAGGGATACGTACACCGACATTGCGATGGACTGGCAATACGAGCGCATCCTGCCGCAGTTGGCGAACGACATCATCACTTTCCACGGTACGTACATCCACGAACGTTCAAATCTCAGCGCTACATTCAATTCCAGCGGCGCCAGTTTCGTGGCGCATCATCTGGATACTTTCCGGACGGATGTTGTGTATCATTGGGGCTTCCGCCTTGCCCCCGCCATCGGTTATTTCGTGACCAGCGGGACGCGGGACCCTCTGCTCTATCCCGCCCAGCCTCTGAGCGGGAGTCGAACCGGAAGCCCGCGCAGTCAAGGGATCATCGCCAATGCCACTTATTGGCCGGTGATGAACGTTCGTCTGGCCGCGCAATACACACACTATTTGAGGTTTAACGGCTCCGGCACGAACTACGATGGCGCCGGACGCAACGCCG
>DASWCG010000372.1:0-4450 GCA_036390175.1 Candidatus Acidiferrales bacterium
ACGGCGACATGAAAAAGGTCGCCACGATCATCTACGCCGTGGGCTGGACGCATCACACTTTCGGAACACAGATCATCCGCACTGCGGCCATACTGCAACTGATGCTCGGCAACGTGGGGCGCGCCGGAGGCGGTGTCAACGCTCTGCGAGGCCATTCCAATATTCAAGGCGCCACGGACATGGCCGGCATCTTCGACAATTTGCCGGGCTACCTGAAAATGCCCAATCCTGCCGACGCGGACTTCGCGGCTTACGCCAAGCGGATTACACCGACCTCCTCAAAGCCTTCCGAGTGGGATTCGTTTAATTATTGGTCGAACACGCCCAAGTTTGCGGCTTCCTTGCTGAAAGCATTCTACGGCGATGCAGCCAAGAAAGAGAACGGCTGGGCCTTCCATTATCTGCCGAAAATCGACCGCAACTACTCCTGGACCGAAATCTGGGACAACATGTACCGCGGCAGGGTAAAGGGGATATTCGCTTTCGGCATGAACGGCGTGGCCATCGGTCCGGACTCGCAAAAGAACATTGATGCTCTGAAGAAGGCCGACTGGCTCGTGGTGGGGGAAATCTATCCCGATGAGACCAGCGAGTTCTGGATGTCCCCGGGCATCAGCAACGAGGACATGAAGAAGATCAACACAACCGTCTACCGCCTCCCATGCGCCGGCTTTGCGGAAAAAGACGGCAGCATGACCAACTCGCAGCGCTGGCTGCAGTGGAAGAATATCGCGCTGCCTCTGGTGGGGCAGGCCCGGCTTGACCAGGACATCATCGCGCAGATTTTCTTGAAGGTGCGTGAACTGTATAAGAAAGACAGCGGCAAATTCCCGGACCCCATCCTGAATCTGACCTGGCCCTACACCGATCCTTTACATCCGGCGCTCGCCGATTTGGCGAAGGAAATCAACGGCAAGGCGCTAGCAGACCTCGAGGATCCCAAGACCAAGCAGCAGGTCAAGGCCGGCCAGCAGTTGCCCGGGTTTGCATGGCTCAAGGACGACGGCACCACTTCTTGTGGGAACTGGATCTATTCGGGGTGCTGGACCGAGGCCGGCAACCAGATGGCGCGGCGCGGAACCGAGGATCCGTCCGGGCTGGGCATCTACCAGAATTGGGCGTGGTCCTGGCCGGCCAACCGCCGCGTGTTGTATAACCGCGCCTCGTGCGATCCAAGCGGCAAGCCGTGGGATGCCAGCCGAAGGCAAGTCTGGTGGAGCGAAGCGGCGCAGAAGTGGGTTGGCAATGACGTGCCCGATTTTAAGGCTGATTCTGCGCCCAAAGATCACATGGGTCCTTTCATCATGAATCCGGAGGGTGTCGGCCGGATCTTTGGGCCGTTAGCGGCCTTTGCTGACGGACCTTTCCCGGAGCACTATGAGCCGATTGAAAGTCCCATTCAAAACCCGCTCCACCCGAACCAGTCCAATAATCCCGTGGTCAAGAAGCACTCCACGGAAGCCGACAAGTACGCTGCCGTCGGCGGCGAATTCAACGTGATTTGCACCACTTACCGCCTAACCGAGCACTATCACTACTGGACCAAAAACAATCCGATGAACGTGCAGCTCATCCCCGAACCGTTTGTCGAGATTCCCGAGGAACTGGCGAACGAAATGGGGATTCGGGGCGGAGAAAATGTGAAGGTGACAAGCGCGCGGAGCTATTACATCGCAAAGGCTTTCGTTACCAAGCGCATCAAACACATGATGATCGACGGAAAGAAAATGTACCAGATCGGCATTCCGATTCATCAGGGCTACCGGGGCATTGCTGAAGACGAAGGCAAGAACGCGAGGACCCCCGTGAACCGCCTCACCCCAACCGTGTACGACCCCAATGCCTACACGCCCGAGTTCAAAGGCTTTCTCGTCAAGGTTGAGAAGGCTTAGGGGGAACCGCCATGAGCCAAGCGACATTGGAAATCCGCAGAATTTCAGGCCATGCCGGTTCCGTCCCGGGCGCCGGCGTGAAGCGCGAATTCGAGGTCTGCAAGCTGATTGACACCACCACCTGCATCGGCTGCAAAGCTTGTGAGGTCGCCTGCCTCGAATGGAATGGCCTGTCCTTCACCGAGACCACTTTCCAGAACAGCTACCAGACCATGCCCGATACGGCCTGGAATTACTGGAACCTGATCAAATTCAACGAGCATGAGACTGACGACCACGGTCTGATGCTCCTGATGCGCAAAGACCAGTGCATGCACTGCGAAGAGCCGGGGTGCCTGGTGGCCTGTCCGGCCGATGGCGCCATCGTGCAGTACGCCAACGGCATCGTCGATTTTCAGCAGGAGCACTGCATTGGCTGCGGCTACTGCGTCAGCGGCTGCCCGTTCAACATTCCGAAATTCAGCCCGCAGGCGCGCAAAGTTTTCAAGTGCACGCTCTGCGTGGACCGCGTCAGCCAGGGCCTGGAGCCGGCCTGCATCAAGTCGTGCCCCACGGGCTGCCTGCACTTCGGCACGAAATTCGAGATGAAAGACCTTGCCGAGAGCCGTGCCAAGCAGCTTCGCGATGTTTCCGGCTTCCAAGACGCCGGCGTGTATGACCCGTCGGGCGTGGGCGGAACGCACGTGATGTACGTGCTTCACGACGCGAAAAATCCCGGAGCCTATGGCGGCTTGCCGGCGAACCCGACCGTTCCGTGGACCGTGAAGCTGTGGAAGGCGCCGCTGAAATGGCTGGGGAACCTTGCGATTATCGGTGGAGCGGTCGGGCTGTTCGTCCACTACTTGCGCTATGGGCCGAAGGTCGTTGACGAAGGTGACTCGTCTTCACGAGGAGGAGGGAAATCGTGAGAGAAACTCAACTCCTTCCCAACGGGCGGGTTCTCCGTTACAACTTCCGCGAGCGGATGGTGCATTGGCTCGCCGGGCTGTCCTACCTCTATCTCCTGCTGACCGGGCTGGCGTTCTGGTCGCCCTGGCTGTTCTGGATGGCGGTTGTCTTAGGCGGGGCAACCATTGCGCGCGAACTCCATCCCTGGGCAGGCGTGATTTTCACCATCGCGGTTCTTTGGATGTACCGGCTGTGGGGCGCGCAGATGCGCGCCGCGAAAGGCGACAAGGCGTGGTGGAATTCGCTCCCCCACTATATTCAGAACGAAGACGAAGAGATGCCTTCCGCAGACCGGTTTAACCCGGGCCAGAAATTGCTTTTCTGGGGCTTCTACTGGTGCGGGATTGCGCTGCTTCTTTCCGGCGTGGTCCTGTGGTTCACCGAATACGTTCCCTGGAACCTGCGCTTCCTGCGATACATCTCTGTGATTGTCCATCCCGTTGCGGCGCTGCTGACCATCGGTCTGTTCATGATCCACGTGTACATGGGAACCGCCGCAGAGCGGGGCGCGTTCGGTTCGGTGATTCGCGGCGACGTATCGCCCTCCTGGGCGAAAAAACACCATCGCATGTGGTACGAGCAGATTGTTAAAGGGGCCTCCGCCAGGAAATGAACGATGGCAAGTGGGATACGCGGATTCGGCGAGCGCAAGAGCTCGCTGCAGCGCACCCCTTTGCATCGGAGGGCCTCCGGTTCTACGAGCGCGTCACGGGATTCCAGAGGTCGCTCTACTCCGAGATTCGAGCCGCCTGCGGCCATGTAAAAAGAGTTTCTTCGCCCGGCTCGCTGCGGCAGGAATTGGACCTCTTTGTTCTGTTACCCCGATTTGCCTCTTTTCTTTCTTTTGTGGAAGCAAACGCCCCCGGCCCGCTGGCGCAGTCTGCCGGTGAATTGCGCGCTCAGGGAACCCCGCGCGCGCAAGAAGTGATTAGTGAGTTTTGGCGGAGCGCTCCCGGAAGTCCGTCCGGCCTTTCCGCCTCGGATGAATTGCTTTCCTGGGCGTTTTTGCAGCCGTACGCCGAATATCTCGCCGACTATACGGAACCGTTCGCGTCTGTCGGCACCCCCTCGCTCTGCCCCCTCTGCTCGGGAAGACCTCAGGTCGGCGTCCTTCGCCAGGAAGGCGACGGCGCCAAGCGCACGCTCATCTGCGCTCTCTGTTCCACGGAGTGGGATTATCGGCGGCTCGTTTGTCCGGCGTGCGAGGAAGAGAAAGTGGAGAAGCTCGCCGTGTATTCGGCCGAAGAGTTCAGTCATGTCCGCGTGGAAGCGTGCGACACCTGCCGGTATTACATCAAAACGGTCAACCTGACAAAAGATGGCCGGGCCGTCCCGGTTGTGGACGAGCTGGCAACCATCCCGCTGAATCTCTGGGCCACCGAGCACGGCTACGTAAAACTTCAAAACAATCTATTGGGAATTTAGATTGAATGCACCGTGCTAACCGGACAAGTGAAGTCGCTGCCCGGCACTTGATTGCATAACAATGTCGGCTCCCTCGACCCGAGTAGACTGTGGTTGTTCAACGACCAAGGCTCGGGAGGAAGGAGCCGAACATGTTCATTATAGGCGTGGATTATCACCCGAGCTTTCAGCAGATCGCATTTTTC
>DASWCG010000373.1:0-3417 GCA_036390175.1 Candidatus Acidiferrales bacterium
CGCGGCAAATGCCACCACGCCGGGACACGCCGGGATTCTTGCGGAAAATGTTCCGTCTTCGAGCTTGTCGTAAACGGCCTCTTCCATGGCTCGCTGGACGTACTCGCTTAAGATATATCGTTTGCTCACAAGGGGCCTCTCGCTGCATTATACAGCTTTGCCGCCCCCGGGCGGCTATCCGCTCTTGGCGAAAGAGGAATGCTATGGACCCGCTTCTCAAATGGCGCTCGGAATTCCCCATCCTCGAGCGCACCACTTACATGATCAGCAATTCGCTCGGCGCCATGCCGCGCGGCGTCTACGAGCGCATGAAAAGCTACGCCGATTCCTGGGGACTCCGCGGCGTGCGCGCCTGGGAAGAGGGTTGGTGGGACATGGCCGTGCGCACCGGCGACGGCATCGGTTCGCTGATCGGAGCGGGCCGCGGCGAGATTTCGCTCCATCAGAACGTCACCATCGTCCAGGCCATTATCAGTTCCTGTTTCGATTTCCGTGGCCCGCGCAACAAAGTCGTCCTGGTGGACCTCGAATTTCCCTCCATCCAGTATTTCTACAACGAACAAACCCGTTTCGGCGCCCGCGTCGAAACCATTCCCAGTGAGGACGGCATCCGCATCCCGCTCGAAAAAGTTCTCGCCGCGATTGACGAGAACACTCTTCTCGTCCCCATTTCCTTGGTGCTCTTCCGCAGCTCCACCATCGTCAATGCCCGCGCCATCATCGAACGCGCTCACCGCGTCGGCGCCCACGTCATCCTCGATCTCTTTCAAGCCGCCGGCACCATCCCCATTGATGTGCGCGTGCTCGGCTGCGATTTCGCCGTCGGCGGAGTTCTCAAGTGGCTCTGCGGCGGACCGGGGGTCGGCTATCTTTACGTCCGCTCCGACCTGCGCGCCAAATGCAAGCCCGCGTTTACGGGGTGGCTCGCGCATCAGCGCCCGTTCAATTTCGAAACCGGCGCGATTGATCGCCGCGATGATTCCTTCCGTTATCTCAATGGCACCCCGCACATCCCGGCGCTCTACGCCTGCCAGCCCGGCCTGGAAATTCTCAATGAGGTCGGCATCGGGCCCATCCGCGAAAAGTCCATGCGCCAGACGGCGCGCATGATTGCTGGCGCGCAGGCCCGCAGCTGGCGCGTCAACACGCCCATGGACCCCGCCGAACGCGCCGGCACCGTCTCCATTGATTGCCCCAACGCGCCGGAGGTGATGCGCGAGCTGATCGCCCGCGAGATCCTGGTGGACTATCGCCCCAAGGCCGGCATCCGCCTCTCGCCGCATTTCTACAACGCGGATGAAGAGATTGATTTCGCGCTGGCGCAGATCGAGGAGATTCTCGCCACGCGCGCCTTCGAAAAACATCTCCAGCCCGCCTGACCCGCTGCCGCACGCTCCCGCGCCCGGCCGCGTTTCTCACCGCGCATTGCCGCGCGGCCTTTGCTACACTGTTTAACAAGCCGCCCTATGAGCTTTCGCGACCGATTTTCTTTTCTCGACCGCAGCGCCGGAGCACCCTCCGGCAAAGACCATTTCGCCGTGCTTCGCGCCGAGATGGTCGAGAAGCAAATTCGCCGCCGCGGCATTTCCTCCCCGCGCGTTTTGGAAGCTATGCTCGCCGTTCCGCGCCACGAGTTTGTGCCGCACGCCTCGCAGGCCGACGCCTATGCCGATAAGCCCCTCCCGATCGGGGAATCGCAGACCATTTCGCAGCCTTACATCGTTGCTTCGATGACCGCCGCGCTGGCCCTCGCCGGCGCCGAGCGTGTCCTGGAAGTCGGCGCGGGCTGCGGCTATCAAGCCGCAGTCCTCTCGCGCCTGGCCGCCGACGTCTACACCATCGAGAGCCGCCTGCCGCTGGCGCTGGCGGCGCGCGAACGGCTCGAGCGGCTCGGCTACAGCAACGTGCACGTCCACGCCGGCGACGGCACGCTCGGCCTTGTCGAGTGCGCTCCGTTTGACGCCATCCTCGTCACCGCCGCCGCACCCGCTCCGCCCGCTCCGCTCGTCGAGCAACTCGCCGAGGGCGGCCGCCTGGTGATTCCTGTCGGCCCCTCCGACTATCAGGAGCTTCTTCTGATTCACAAATTCGCCGGCCAGACGCTCCAGCGCGTCCTCGAAGAATGCCGGTTCGTGCCGCTCGTGGGCCGCCACGGCTGGCGCGAACCGTTTATCGAATGACCGGCGCTCCCCCAGAGCTTTCCCTCATTATCCCGGCGTACAACGAAGAGGCCCGCTTGCCCGCCACGCTGCGCCGCATCGCGGAATATGTGCGCGCCTCGAATCGCCCCACGGAAGTGATCGTTGTGGACGACGGCTCGCGCGACCCCACCGCCGAAGTCGCCCGGTCGTTCGTCTCGGAAATTCCGTCTCTCCGCGTGGTCTCCAACGGAGTCAATCGCGGCAAAGGTTTCAGCGTGCGCCGTGGCGCGCTGGAGGCCCGCGGCCGCATCGTTCTGTTCACCGACGCCGACCTTTCCGCGCCCATCGAAGAGGCCGACAAGCTGCTCGCCGCGCTCGCCGGCGCCCAGGCCGACGTCGCCATCGGTTCGCGTGCGCTTGACCGCAGCCTCATCGAAGTTCACGAGTCGCGCTTCCGCGAATTCGCCGGGATTATTTTCAATAAGATTGTCCGTCTCTGTCTGTTTCTGCCGTTTGTGGACACCCAGTGCGGCTTTAAGGCCTTCCTCCGCGAACCCTGCCGCATCCTGTTCGAGCAGCAGCGCATCGAGCGCTTCGGCTTCGACCCCGAGTTGCTGTTCCTAGCCCGGCGCCACGGTCTCCGCGCCGTCGAGATTCCCGTGCGCTGGGCGCACAGTCCGGCCACACGCGTACACATGCTCCGCGACGGCGTGCTGATGTTTCTCGAACTCCTGCAGATCCGTTGGAACGCCCTCGCCCGCCGCTACCCCAAACGTGCCTAAGCCACCTTCGCTTTGTCATGGAGCCTGCCCCGAGCGGAGCCGAGGGGAGCGAGAGACTCGACGGTTTTGCATTTTCGCGCGCGAAGCGCGCATCGCGCCTCGAAGTCGAGGAATCCCTCTGTAATTTTGATCGTGTGGCTTTTTCTTGCTAGGTAGGCCTTGTCTTACCCCTGGCTCGCCGCGCGAATCGGAATGGTCACCGCCGCGCTCGATTCCGACGACGCCAGCATGTGGCAGCGCCCGTCGAAGATTCCTCCGGGCTCGATCACCAGGCACGGCGAATGGATCTCTCCGGTCACCACGCCCTTGGGATGAATCTCCACGCGCCCTTTGGCGAAGATCACTCCGTCAAACCGCCCGGCAATCACCACGTGATTGCCCTCGATCTGCCCTTCGACCTTGGCATTCTCTCCCAGGATCAGGCTTTGCTCGGAGATGATGTTTCCCTTCACCTGGCCGTTCAGCCGGAACGTTCCCGAAAGCTGCAGCGTCCC
>DASWCG010000374.1:0-24969 GCA_036390175.1 Candidatus Acidiferrales bacterium
GGGATGGGCATGGGATCAATGAAAGGCGCTCGAGGCTGCGGGCTGCAACCTACATTGCAGCCGCCAAAGCAGCCCCCGCTGAAGCTGCTAGAGGCGGTCTGGGCGTGGGTCAGTCCTCCCTTAGCGAGGAGAACCCCCGCGCCCGTCATGAGACCCATCTTCATCAAGTCGCGCCGCGTGAATCCCGCCTTGACCAGCTCCAGCCTGTTTTTCAAGGCATTCTGCATGGCCTTCCATTTCGCCCGCGAGATTCTTTCTCCTTTTGAGTTGTAATACATAAGCGCTCCTTTTTGTTAGTTGGCTTTACTCAGATAGGGACTCGCTTGACAAACTCTTTGTCGCGCGATGGGACACCCGCATGAGTTGGGTCGAAGCACGGGGGTCATTTCGCTGTTAACGGGAGTTTGAACGAATGAATCGAAAAGGACGCAGGATTCCACACGGTCTTTGAACACGGACCGCCTGGTCCTTACGCTGTCCGGAAGTATTGCCACGTCGCTGCGCACCGTAAAGTGAACCTTGACTCTTCAGTGCCGACCGGCTGGACGTGCGAAAGATAGTCCCCAGGCCAAGCGAATACAACTGGCCTGCGCAAAAATGACTGGTACAGGTTTTCCTGCCCCTTCCGAGGCATCAGAGGTACAGCAAAGAAAACGCGAAAACCAGTGGTAGCGGTTACCGCCCGCCGACCGCGCCATCGGATTTCCCTCAGTTCCGGATTACTTCGTCTTGTCCATTACCACGGCGCCGCCCTTCATGACCCACTTCACATGGTTGATGACGACGTTGATGTCCGCCAGCGGGTCGCCTTCCACCGCAACGATATCGGCGAAATAGCCCGAAGCGACGGCGCCAAGCTCTTTTTCTCTGCCGAGAAGCTGCGCGGCGTTGGAGGTCGCCGTGGTCAGAGCCTGCTCCGGCGTCATCCCCGCTTTCACGAACCAGCCGAGCTCGCGCGTGTTCTGGCCATACATCGTGTAAATGGCGTCGGAGCCCATGGCGAAGCGCACGCCCGCTTTGAAGGCGCGGCGCGCCGTTTCCAAATTCCGCGGGATGAAAGTGGAGAGGCGTTCCTTGAACCCCGGCGCGTAGCCAATCTTGTCGCCGTTTTCGATGTAGTAGCGGTTGTGATCAATCGTGGGCACATAAAAAGTTCCCCGGCGGGCCATTTCCTTGATCGTGCCGTCATCCATGTCTGTGGCGTGTTCGAGCGAATCCGTCCCCGCGCGAACGGCGTCGCGCGCGCCGTCCGGCCCATAGGAATGGATAGCGATTTTCTTGCCAAACTGATGGGCCATGTCCACGGCGGCCTTGATCTCATCGTAAGTGTAGGTCTCGAAGCCGGTGACGTCGTCATCCGTGCCGGTTGAGGCGTACATCTTGATGACATCGGCGCCGGCGGCGATTTGCTCGCGCACCACTCGCAGGACTTCCGGGACGCCGTCGGCAACGCCACCGACCGGGGGCGCGACAGCCGACTTAAAAGGGGTGAAGGTAGTGTACAGGCCGTAGCCGCAGACAAACATGCGCGGCCCGACCATCTCACCCCGGTTGATGAGGTCACGCATGGCGATGTCCATGTATTGATCCGCGCCGAGATCGCGGACCGTGGTCACCCCGGCTTCGAGCGTCCGCAGAGCCCCCTTGCGCGCCAGAAAGACGACAACGGCAGGCACAGGATTCACGGTCTGTTTCAGCAAGGGCACGCCGGGAGTTTCGTCCGTATAGATGGTCATGTGCGTGTGAACATCAATCAGGCCGGGAATGCCGGTGTAACGCGAAAGGTCGAGCACCTCGGCGCCCGGCGGTATGGCGGAGACATCCGTTTCCACGCTGCGGATGCGGTCGCCCTCCACAATCACGATGGGCTTGGTCCAGACCTTCCCTTTGCCGTCCACTAGCTTGCCAAAACGCAGCGCCTTGACGTTCCCCGGCTTATTTGACGTTTGCTGCGCGAAGATTCCTCCAGCGCAACAAAGCAACAGCGAGAGACACAACCAACTCCGTGCCAGAAGTTTCAAGGGCGTTCACCTCAGGTCAAAGATTGGCGGCCGCGGGCGCGGGCTCCGGGACGCGCTGCTCTTGTAATCTACACCCGGAAAGAAATCAACTGGACGAACCGAAAGACCGCAGAGGAGGGCCAGAAAGGAGAGAGAGCAATGCTACTTTCGCTGGGAGGGAGCTGTCGCGCCCGGCGCTGCCGGCTGGGGAGGCGCAACGCCGGAGATTTCCGACCCCAGGCCGAGCTTCTGCAGCGTCAGGGCATCGAGCTTGCCCGTAGGCTTCAACCCGTGCGCACTCTGAAAACGCTGCATCGCGGCGACCGTGGAGGCATCCCACTTGCCCGTGGGATTGCCCTTGAAGGAGCCATCGCGAGCCAGGGCGCGCTGAATTTCGGCTATGCGGTCAGCAGTGGGAGCCTTTTGTCCGCGCACATGGCGAGACCGGCGGAACCTGCTCTTTTTCCTAGGAGTGGGGGAAGCGTTTGGCGAGGATGGGCTTGAGCCGTAGACACACTTCGGGGCGATGCTTGGGAAAAGCATCGCCCCGACAAGTACTATTACCTTCAAATGACGCATCTTTGAGTGGCGCGTCCTATTGGTTTCGCTTTCGCATACTTACTGCCGCGAATCGGCAGGAATTACGCCAGGCAGGAACACTGTCAGAATCTGCTCACTGTCCTGGCGCCGCAGAACTTTAAAGACAACTTCCTGGCCGGCCTTCAGGCCCGCAACCACCCGCCGATAATCGGAAACGGAAGAGACCGCGTCGTGATTGATCGCCACAATCAGGTCGCCGCGGAAAAACCCGATATCCTCGGCGAAGCTGGCCGGCTCAACTTGTGTGACCAGCACGCCGCGTTGCCCTTCCATACCCAGGCGGCGGCTGCGCTCCTGGGTCAGGTCCTCGACCCGCAAGCCGAACTCCACGGGCCCGGATTCTCCCGGAGCCGTGTCTTCACTGCGGCCCGCGCGGTCGGGGAAAGTCTTGGTGCGGTCTTCGACGGTCAGCGTGGCATCGTGCTGGCTGCGGTCGCGCATGTACGTTAGTTTCACGCGATTCCCGATCGGCGTCGTCATGATGGGGTTAACCAGGTCGTTGCCGGTGTGTACCGGCTGGCCGTTCACCGATGTGATGACGTCGCCCGGCTTGAGCCCGGCCTTGTCGGCCGGACTACCTTTTGCGACGGCTTCGATGATGATGCCGTAGGGCGCGCCCATCTGCTTCAAGGTGATGGGATTTGTGCCGCGCTCTTCGGTAAAGGTGACGCCGATGGAGCCGCGGGTCACGCGGCCATTGGCGATGAGTTGGTTGTAGACGGTGATGGCGGTGTTCGACGGCAGGGCGAAGCCCACGCCTTCGTAGCCGCGGCTGCCGGTGATGATCGCGGTGTTGATGCCGACTACTTGGCCGGCCATATCCACGAGCGGTCCTCCGGAGTTCCCGGGATTAATGGCGGCGTCGGTCTGCAAGAAACGCTGGAACTGCCGGCCCACGCCCCCGCGGTCTTTGGCGCTGATGATTCCGGCGGTCACGGTGGCCTGCAATCCAAAGGGGCTGCCGATCGCAAGCGCCCAATCGCCCACCTGCACGCCGTCGGAATTGCCGAGTTTGGCCACAGCCAATTCTTTTCCGGCTTCAATTCTGATTACCGCGAGGTCGGTCTCCTCGTCCGCGCCGATCACCTTGGCGGTGTACTTGGTGGTGTCGCCGTTCAACTGCACTTGAATTTTTGTGGCCTGCTCGATCACGTGGTTATTGGTCAGGATGAAGCCCTTCTTGTCCACGATCACGCCGGAGCCCAGGCTGCGCTCCGCGGCGGGGCCTTCCGGGCGGCCGTCAAAAAAACGGTCCATGAAATCAGAGAAGGGATCGTCGGGATCCACTTGCGGCGAGCGGGGGCGGCGCTGCTTTTTTTGCTCCAGCACCTGCGTCGTGGAGATGTTGACCACGGCGGGTTCCACCTTGTTCACAATGGCGGCAAAAGTAGTCGACATCTGGACGGGGTCGGGGATCGCCAGGGGCGTGGCCCCGCTGCGCAACGAATCTTTGTTGGCCTGCACGCGCCCCGAGATGACCGTGCCCAGCAGGATTCCGACTCCCAGCGTGAGCATCATCAAGGAACTCGCGAAGATTTTGCGCTTCCTTGCCCAATCCATGATTTCCCGGAATTGCCATGCCATTGTTGTGCTCCTGTTCTCCCCGTCTTACGCGTACCTGCGAATTATATCACCGCACCGGCCGTTCCATACTCCTTAGACGTTGCCCCATAGTTCCTGTAAGCAACGGGCCAAACAGCCGCGCTCACAGCGCAGGAACTCTCCGGCGCGCCTGCCGCTCCCCATCATTAGACGCGTCTCGGGGCGCGTCCGTTGTCCTGAGATTGCCGCGCTCTCGCAGTCTTCGCGCCATCCCCCACCGTGCAAAAGAATCGTTGACAGCCGCGGGGTAATATTTTATGTTGTTTCTGTAGCGCGATCTTTAGAGCACACGTGGCGATTTAGGGCGACTTGCTCCACGTAAAAAACTGCTAAAGAGCTGGTTGAGTTCTCAGAACCGGAAGTTGCACCGAGAGCCCTCCGAGCAATCTTTGGCGGAGGGTTTTTCAGTCTTCAGCCGCCCGCAAACGAATCCCCACGCCGCCGCTACGCGCCGCGACATTTTTCAAAGGCTCGTTTAAGCAGCACAGAGGACCCGTCATGACCGAACCGTTCGAATTGATTTGCCGCGAATGCGGGCGCCGCTGGGGAAACGTCCCGCGTTCGATCTGCGAGGACTGTTTTTCGCCCCTGGAAGTGACCTACGACCGCGCCGCGCAGAAGTCCGCCGTCACCCGCGAGCGCATTGCCGCCGGCCCAAACAACATTTGGCGCTACGCCGGCCTGTTGCCTCTCGCGGCGGACTACAACACATCCCTGCCCGTCGGGGGGACACCGCTGCTGCCGGCCCCGCGCCTGGCGGCAAGATGGGGCCTGCATCATCTGTATCTAAAGAACGACGCCGTGTGCTTCCCTTCTCTTTCCTTCAAGGATCGCGTCGTGGCCGTGGCGCTTGCGGCGGCGCGTCGCTTCGGCTTTAACGTCGTGAGTTGCTCTTCCACCGGAAATCTCGCCAACGCCGTCGCCGCGCAGGCTGTCCGGCAAGGTTTCGAAGCCTGGGTGTTCATCCCCGCTGATTTGGAGCTCGCCAAGGTAATCGCCACGCAGGTGTATGGCGCGCGCGTCGTGCGCATCGCCGGGAACTATGACCAGGTCAACCGCCTCTGCTCGCAAATCGCCGACCAGCATCCTTGGGGATTCGTCAACGTGAATCTGCGCCCCTACTACGCCGAAGGCTCGAAAACGGTCGGCTTTGAAATCGCCGAGCAGCTTGGCTGGCGCTTGCCAGACAACATTGTCGTTCCCATGGCCGGCGGCTCGCTGCTGACGAAAATCAAAAAGGCCTTCGACGAGCTTGCCGCGCTGGGATTGGTGGACGCCAAGCGCGTGAAATTTTTCGGCGCACAGGCCACAGGCTGTTCGCCGATTTCCGACGCGGTCAAGAACGCGAAAGACCGCTTCGATCCGCAGAAGCCCGCTACCATCGCGCGCTCCCTGGCCATCGGCAATCCTGCCGACGGACACTACGCCATGAAAGTTATCCGCGCCTCGGGCGGCTGGGCCGAAGATGTTTCCGATCCCGAAATTGTTGGCGGCATGCGCGCGCTCGCGGAAACCGAAGGAATTTTCACGGAGACTGCCGGCGGGGTCACCGCCGCTGTCGCGCAAAAACTCGTCGCCCAGGGACGCATCCAGCCCGACGAAACTACCGTCCTGTGCATCACCGGCAACGGCCTGAAAACCACCGATGCCCTCACCGGCGAATTCGCAGCCGGCGCCGCTATCGAACCGCGCCTCACGTCTTTCGAAGCCTATCTCGATTCCGCCCTTGCCGCCAAAGTCGCCAGCTCCAGAGCCGCTGCTGTCTCCGGAGGAGCGCGCTGAAATGAAAATCATCGTCGAAATCCCCACCGCCTTTCGCCGCTTCACAAACGGCTCCGCGTCTCTCGAATGCGCTCCGGCAACCCTCGCCGAACTGCTTGCCGAGCTCGAGCAGAAATTCCCCGCCATGGCTCGCCATCTCCGCGACGACTCCGGCCGCGTCCGCCATTTCATCAACGTCTACGTCAACGAGGAAGATATCCGCTTTCTCGGCGGCGACGCCTACCGCTTCCAGGACGGCGACCGCGTCATGATCGTTCCCTCCATCGCCGGCGGCTAACCCGCGCGCGTCGAATGAATCACGTACTCTTTGCCAACCCTTTGCCGCGGCGCCGCGCACCGGCACAAGACGGCACGGCGCTGTGTCCTTGAACCGGCGGCGGGCGCAGGAGTATAGTGTGAGCTTTCGAATCAGGGTTCATCTGCTAAAGATGTGGCACGTGATATCCAAGCTCGCTGCAGACCAGCCATCGAAGCCGAAGTAGGCTTCCTACCGACGAAAGGAGAGCATCATGAAAAAGAGAATCCCAGGCATGGCATTCATACTGGCAACGGCAATGTTTACCCTGCTGGCAGCCAATGCCTCAGCGCAATACAAACAGACCGATTTCGTATCCAACCAACCGGGCGTTGCGCCTCTTACCGATTCCAACCTGATTAACGGATGGGGTTTGACACGATCTTCCGGCAGCCCGTTCTGGGTCAGTGACAATGTGACGGGAAAGTCCACGCTTTACACTGGCAGCGGCGCCAACGTGCCGCTGGTGGTTACGATTCCCCCGGCCTCAGGTAATACCACCGGCACGCCGAGCGGCACCGTCTTTAACATCACCGTAGGAAATCCAACGCCGGCTTTTGCGGTCTCGAAGAATAGCAACACCGCCCCCGCCCTTTTTCTTTTCGCCACCGAGGACGGCACCATCAGCGGCTGGAATCCCATGGTAGATCCCACCAACGCCGTCATTGGGGCCGATAGATCAGGTTCCGGCGCCGTCTACACCGGCTTGGCTATCGCCAGTACTCCCGACGGCGACTTCCTTTTCGCCGCAGATAACGGTCCCAACAGCCGGGTGGACGTTTTTGACGCCCACTTCAACCTGGTGAAGTCTTTCACTGACCCGGACATCAACGGCGGCTTTGCTCCCTACGGCATTCAAGAACTCGCCGGCCACATCTGGGTCACATTCGGCGGCAATAAATCGGCCAGCGGTTTCGTGGACGAATTCGATACCGACGGAAACCTGATCAAGCACCTCGCGGTCAATGGCCCGCTGCATTCGCCCTGGGGACTGGCGCTTGCGCCCGCCACGGGTTTCGGCCCGTTCAGCGGCGCGTTGCTGGTGGCCAACAACATCCCCAAGGGCCGCATCGACGCCTTCGATCCCAACACCGGCGCTTTTCTCGGCGTGCTGAGAGATGCTCATGGCCAGGCCATCGAGATTGACCAGCTCTGGGCAATCATGTTCGGCAACAGCGGGCGTAATGGCCAACCCAACCAGCTCTTCTTTACCGCTGGTCCAAACAACTACGCCAACGGGCTGTTTGGCATGATCACATTCGCACCTTAGACCCGGAGCGAGTGCAGCCTAACCCCACGCCGCCGTCCCGTGCGCGAACGCGATATCCTGGCAGTACATCTCCGCCTTGACCCGCCGGATATTCTCGCTGCCGGCTTCCACTTTTTCCGGTATCAGTTTGGAAATGCCCAGACCGCGGAACGTCAGCGTAAAGATGTGTTCCTTGAGATCGGGCGTGAGGTACACCAGCGTGCCTCCCGTTTCTTTGCCGGCGCCAGCGCCGCCCTTGACGGACTCTTCGTGCCACTTGGAAAACAAGTCGGCGTCCCGCTCCGGAAGGGTTACCACCAGATTGGATACTTGCCAGCGGGGCGCACCAGCGGATGCAACTTGTTTCACGACAATCGCTTCAATCTTGTTCACTCGCGTGCACGCCGCTTCCAGGCCCGCGATCTGCAGCCGGAAGTTTGCCGGCAACCATTTCTTTTGTACCTGTGCCTTCAGCCCACCCGAATACACGCCGCCTGCGCTCGCCCCCGTGCGAGTGGACATTCGGGTTGTCTCCGGCGAAAATTTGATGGTCATCTTCGCGGCATCTTTCGAGGCCGCGTCGCAGGCCGGGAAACCGACCTCCGTGATCAGCGCGTTGCTCCACTCCGTCCGGGACATTTCCCTGAAGTCGTAGTCGCAGGCAATCAACGCGCCGCTTTTGCGCGAGTACTGTTTGTCGAGACTCGCTCTGATCCATTCATAGAAGTTGCGGGACATTCCCGCCCCGCAGGTCACCGTGATGTCCTCGTACTTCACGCCGGCGATATGTTTGCGCTGGATGCTCTCTCGCTCTGCCTTCTCGCCCACGACGTCCGATGTGGCGTGACCTCCTTCCGCCGACTCGAGCCAGCCCGCAAACTGCCCGTCAATCTCCAGTGCATATTTTCCGGCCGTATAGCTTCGCTCGGCTTTACCGGGCGTGAGTTGCGCGTCTGCGGCAAGAGAGACCCACGGTCGCAACATCGTCAGGCCCGCGCCCGCCACTGCCGCTCCGGGAAGCGCCCTGCACAGGAATTCGCGCCTGGAATGTTCGTTCATCGCTGCCTCCAAATAGAATGTCTAAGAAGGGGTGTTTTCAACCGCTCCTTCCCTCGATAGACCACAAAATGCGCCTCCGCTGCAAGCTCAAAAAATTCCGCCGCGCGATCCATGCCCGCTCTTGGCGCATTTTCGTGCGAGGAGGTGTAAGATCCTGCCATTCAGTCGGGAAATCCGCGAGGTGAAGCCATGAACGGCCATCGTACACATTGGCTTTTGCTCTGCGTAATGTTCGCGTTTGCTCCATTGAGCCGCGCGCAAGTCGCTCCCGCGGACCGTGAGGCTGCGGGATTAGCCGCCGAGCAGGCGGGCCAGTTGCGGGATGCTCTCGATAATTACCTGGCTGCTCTGCAGGCGTTGCCCGAGTCGCCTCCCGCCGACGCGGACCGCCGCCTCCGCGAACGCATCATTAAACTTGCGTTGAAGCTCGATCCCCCGCCTGCTGTTCCCGCCGAGGCACAAGAGCGGCTGGCCAAAGGTCAGGCGGCTCTCAAATCGGCCACGAATCCCGAGGACTTCAAGGCCGCCTTTTTGGAATTCCAACGCGCGCTTCGCCTGGCGCCCTGGTGGGCCAGCGGTTATTTCACTGTAGGGGAGTCCCTGGAAAAGCTGGGATACTACCCGGCCGCCGCGGGGATCTTCGAACTTTATCTTTTGGCGGCCCCGGCGGCAAAGGATGCCGAAACCGTCCAGAAAAGGATCAACGACCTGCGAGGCCGGTACCCGGCGATGTACGAGTACGCCCATCACTTCGGCTCAGGGGGAGACTTTGTCACCGGGGACTTGATCGTCAGCAACGGTTCGATCCGATTCGGCGATTCCTTCGCCTTCCCGGTCGGTGACGTCCGCTCCGTGGAAAGAATGAAAAGAAGCATTGCTTTCGCTGTGCGTATGCCTGCCCTGCGCATAGAACTAAAAAACGGGAAGAAGTTTGTTCTTCTTCCGATCGGTAGTGGGGACGAAGGCATGGTCGCTATCGAGAAAGCCATTAAGGACATGGATCCCGAGCACAGAATCGTCTTCAAGTGACGCTCCCCAATACAAAAAGCCTTGCACATCCTCATCTGCGCCCTCGGCTGACCTCACCTCTCACGCTTCGCTTGCCTTAGCGCATATCGTTATGCTAGCGTTATCGTCACACTGAGTAACTTTGAGGGAGCGAGACCGATGCCCGAACCCTCTTCTGCTTTTTCGTCCTTCGTCAAATGGATCGGCGGCATTTTAGCCGCCGTGATCACCGGACTTGTCCTGTTCGTGGGACAGCAGTACCTCACGAATCACAAGTGGCCGTGGACCAAAGGGCAAACCACACAAACAACAAAAGCGGCGAAGATTATTCCTGTGGATGGGCGGGTGGTTGATAGCACGCGCACAAAGCTGATTGACAACGCCCTGGTACGCATGCAGGTCTCTTCCAATCACGAGGAGCAGCAAACGGATTCCGAGGGCCGCTACGCATTCTCTTTCGATGGGTTTGATCCGGAATTCTCGGCATCCATGTCCATTGACGCCCCGGGATACAAACAGCTTCGGCTAAATCTCCCATTGAGCAAATTGCGTCAAATGAAAGAACAACGTTTGGAACCCGAGACGCCCCCACCGCACCCTGTCGGAGGAGGGGCGGCCCCAGGCCCGGTGATCGGTTGTATTGCGGGCGGAGGCAAGGGCGCTATCATTGGCGCTGCTGCAGGCGCCGGAAAAAGCATTCCGGCAAACTACACCTACATCATGCGCGCAGACCTTAAGCGAATTCTTGCACACCCATAGTCTATGTTGTCATTCTGAGCGGAGGGACGCGACAGTTTTGTCTACGTGCGCATAGCGCACGTCGCGTCCCGGAGTCGAAGAATCCCTCTGCGTGTTACGGTGTCATCCCGAGCGTTTACCCTGAGCACCTGGCGACGTGAGTTCCGACTCCGTCGGAAGGGATCTGCTTTCATTACCCCGTCTATCCGACACTTGCATTCTCCTTGATATTAAGACCCAAGCGGCTTATAAAACAGCCATCAAGTATCCAAGAAAGTATACTCGTGCCTTGAGAATCGTCCTTAAGCCCAGAGGGGAAGAAGTTCCGAATACGAGACATCGAGGGTGCAAAGTGGCTTATTCTCAACATGCTCAAGGCGACCCCCAAACTGCGAAGCATTTTTGCGAAACACTCTTCAGGATCGTCAGCAATGAACGACTTGTCCTTTTTGCGGGTGCTGGGGTCGGCGTGCGCGCTAGGCTTCCGGACTGGCGCGGTTACGTGCAGTACCTAATTTCAGTTGCACGCAAATATGAAAAAGAAACTGCCGCCATCATGGACGCACGCGCTAACTCTGGCCTACTAGCGGAGGCAATCTCATACTACAAACTTTGTCCGCTCATCCCTGAGGGAGAAAAGTTCGCGCAGCTTGCGGCGCCGTTAGACGATGCCAGGTCTGACCCCGCGAAGCTGGATATGCTGGTCAAGTTGCCGTTCGAATCCATTGTTACGACGAATTACGACAGAACCCTCGATCACGCTTGGGCAGCCGTCAATCGGAAGGCCCCCCGCACATTCGAGCTGGACGACGGCAGTTTGAAACAGGCGGCATTTAGCAGCGAGTTCTACATTGCACGAATTCACGGCAGGGCAATCAAACCGGAGACAATGGTTGTCAGTACAGAAGATTTCAGGGAGCTGGATGAGAATACCTCCTACAAGGATTTCTTAGTTCAAAATATCCTCACCAGAAGAAATTGCCTATTCATGGGATATTCGTTTCTCGACCCTGCAATTAAAAAGATCCTTCAACTACTCGAAAAGCAAATGAGCCCCACGTACCCCCGGAAACATTATGCTTTCTTGCCCTCGGATGCATCTGACCTCGCGTCTAAACTAGCCCACTTTAATATTGAGGTGATTCTTTATCCAGCCCATGCTGCCCTCTGGGCCTGTGTGGACTCTCTACCCCTGAAATTGGTTGGCGTTCCCAAGCCAGCTCCAGAGGCAATCAAATACCCACTTCCCTACGACCAGATGCGAGTGTTCCTTGCAAGTTGTTACGTCCAGTCCAAGATGTCACAGGTGGCCGTCCCTGTTCGAGACCTAGTTCTGCGAGGAATAGTTCTCAGTCTGGTCGACCAAGAAAGTGATTCCAAAACAGTCCCTCAGGTTTCTCGGCTCTTGCGCCAGATAATCCCCCTCGACCCGGCAGAAGCGGAACTTGTTACCGACAGAGCAATCGATGCGCTCGCAGAAAAGGGCTCGGTCTCGATCGTTGAAGGAAAGATAAAAACTGAAAGACAATCCGCGAAGGTCCTCGAAGAGAACCTCGACATCCTCGTACGGGGTGCGCTAAGTCGACTCCTCGTACGAGAAGGCGTCGAAGCCAAGCAAGTTCACGTTGAGGCTGTAAAGACCGCCCTTCAAGAGGTGTTCCTCACTCGGGGATGGGACCTGGGGGCTCAATTCTCGGGTGCGCATACGACTGGTACTTTTGATCTTTATGAGCTTATCAAAAAGTGCTTTAGAAGAATTCTCCCCACGGAGCCCTTTGAAAAGCATGACCGAATAGCGAAAGCAGTTTATGACCTCTTGAAACGCCCAGACGAGGGAGAAGCTCAGATTCTGGCAGATCTTGCCCGTCTCTCCTTCGGCCTAAACGTTCTTCTAAAGGTCGGCAATTCGGCCCTCAAACTAGAAGCAATACCAGAGCGTATCTACTTCGACGCAAGCATTCTAATGCCCGCAATAACCGATGGTCACCCATTCAGACCCGTATATCAAAGCACGATCGAGAAGATTAGTAAGGCAGCGGCAGAAGCAAATAAGACGTGTGAACTGCTCGTAATTCGAGAGTTCCTCAACGAAATAGTCCATCACAGAAACCTTTCGATAGCCATGGTTAAGGAGCTCGGGCTGGAGGATCCAGAAAGGTTAGAGAAGCATGTCTTGTATTACGGGGCCGAAAACACAAATGTATTTGTAGGTTCTTACGCTTCCTGGGTCGGACGCCAGAAGAAATTGATCTCGTTCAGCAACTTCTTAGACCAGGCAGCACCATATACTAGCGAACTGAGCCTCGCCACATTCATAGAACGTTTGGGAATCCGGACAATAAAGACGAGTACGAGCGACCCACAGTTCAAAAGAACTATCCTGCGCTTCATGAGCTCGTTAGGAAATGCATACAAAGAGTTTCAAGAGGTCGGCTGGGGATATGGAAAACCGGATGTGTTGATCGAGCACGAAGCTCTTCAACTTGCTCAGATTGAGATGGAGTTGAAGGTTGGCCGTCGTTCGTACTTCGTGACAGCCGATAAAGGTCTTCGCGAAATCGTGAACACCATTCGTCTCGGTAATGTTTGGAACGTAGTGATATCTCATTTGGGTCTCGTTCAACTGACCGATCTCTTGCTTGGAGTAGATGCTGAACCTCGAAGCCTAGCCCGGGCCTTATGGGGCATCATGGAGGTAGACGACCATGCTGCGCTCCGCGACTATTTCATTGATCTTGCACTTAAGAAGCGCGACGAGGCTCTCGTGATGACGCTACCTCAAATTCTCAATGAATTTGTCGAACAGGCGGAGAAGGCTGCAAAGCTCGAGGGGGTAAGGTTCTTCACAAAACAGCTCGAGGATAAAGCGAAGGCTGCACGGTTTCTTGACAGGTTTGAGAAGCAGTTCTTTGAGAACATGGCCGAGGCGGTACGCAGGCGCAAAGCCCAGGAGAAGAACTAGTGATGCCATCGGCGTACCGCATAAGTACATATACAAATGCGCTAGCCCACATGAAGATCGAAGGGAGCGACCTATGATAAGGACCAGTGCCCCGAATTCAGGCACTAGCAGGGAGGCGAGGATAGGCGAGCGCATGATCGAGGTGAAGCTGTATTTTTGGACGAACAAGATTGCTAGGGGCAAGGGGCAAATCATTCCAAGGCATGCCTGGGCAAGCGGTGTAGTGCGCGTCGAGAGCAACGAAACACGCGGTATCCATCCCCACAAACCAATCCCCTTCCACTCAACTCTCGAACTTCCTGCCGTGATCGAGAAAGTCCTAATTCAAAATGGAATTGTCCTCCACGCAACACGTAAAATGAAAAAGTACAATTTCATCTAGTTGCCAGTTTCGCGTGCCGCCAACCGCTCAGATCACCCCCTAGAGTCAGCCCTTGACAACTGGTGGTCACTTGTGGTATAAGTTCTTTTGTTGTTATCGCCAGGCGCCTGCTAGGATGTCGCCTCTGGTTGCCCTTTGGGAAGTCACCCCAGGGCCCACGAAGGAAAGACCGCAGTCAGGTCGCGTAGGTCATATGACAGAACAACTGACGCCCGTTTACCCTGAGCGCTTTTTGCGAAGGGCCTGCCAGAACGGCGCATTCGTGTCCCCTTCGATTTCCCCCCCTTCGACTTTCAACTGCCGACCCTCAACTCTCGACTTTCTGCCCTAATTCCTTTAGATTCACACACTTTCGCAAAAACGCGTCCGCAACCCCTTTCGTTTCACACACTTTCAAAACAAAGGACTTAAAACCCTTTCGTTTCACACACTTCCAAAAAAAGGTGGGGGTGGGGTCCTTTTTGGAGTGCGGCGGCTCGACGGCGCTTTGCCCCGAATTTCGCGTTTCGATTTTCGAGTTTCGCGGAATCGCGCCTCTACTACTCCCCTGCCTCCTCTGCCTCATCTACCTCATTCCTCTCACACTCTGCTACAATCTGCTCTTAGAACGCACAACCATGCCGCCACGCACACTCTATGAAAAAATCTGGGACTCGCACGTCGTCCACGAACGCCCCGGCGAACCCGCTCTCATCTACATTGACCGCCACCTGATCCACGAAGGCACTTCGCCGCAGGCCTTCGCCGGTCTGAAGGCTGCGGGACGAAAGGTACGCCGCCCCGACCTGACCTTTGCCGTGATGGATCATTCCGTCCCGACCACCGACCGCACTCTGCCCATCCTGGACATTGACGCCAAGCTCCAGTTCGACGCGCTCACCGCCAATTGCCGCGAGACCGGCGTGCGTCTGTTCGACATGTTTAGCCGGAATCAGGGCATCGTTCACGTGATTGGCCCGGAGATGGGCATCACGCAGCCCGGGCAGACCATCGTCTGCGGCGACAGCCACACCTCGACGCACGGCGCGTTTGGCACGCTGGCCTTCGGCATCGGCACCAGCGAAGTCGAGCACGTCCTGGCCACGCAGTGCCTCTCGCAATTCCGCTCGAAGACCATGCAGATCGCCGTCAACGGCAAGCGCCCGCGCGGCGTCACCGCCAAGGACATCATCCTCGCCGTCATCGGAAAGATCGGCATCGCCGGCGGCACCGGCCACGTCTTCGAATATCGCGGCGAAGCCATCCGCGCGCTTTCCATGGAAGGACGCATGACCGTCTGCAACATGTCCATCGAAGGCGGCGCGCGCGCCGGGATGGTCGCCCCGGACGACACCACCTTTACGTACATGGAAGGCCGTCCGTTTGTGCCGCGCGGCAAAGAGTTCCAAGAAACGGTCGAGCGCTGGAAAATGCTGGTGAGCGATTCCGGCGCGAAGTTCGACGCCACCGTCGAGCTCGACGCTGCGCAGATTGTGCCGCAGGTCACCTGGGGCACCAACCCCGGCATGGTGACCTCCGTCACCGGGCGCGTCCCCGACCCGCACTCCTTCCGCGATCCCGCGGACCAAAAAGCCGCCACCAGCGCCCTCGAATACATGGCTCTGAAACCGGGCACGGCCATCGTGGACATTCCTCTGGACCGCGTGTTTATCGGCTCGTGCACGAATTCGCGCCTCGACGATTTGCGCGCCGCCGCGCGCGTCGTCGCTGGCAAGCACGTGGCGCGCAGTCTGAAGCAGGCGCTGGTGGTTCCCGGTTCGCGCGTGGTGAAAGCGGAAGCCGAGAAGGAAGGCTTGGACCGCGTCTTTCAAGACGCCGGATTCGAATGGCGCGATGCCGGCTGCAGCATGTGCATCGGCATGAACCCCGACATACTGCCTCCGGGCGAACGCAGCGCCAGCACCTCGAACCGTAACTTCGAAGGGCGCCAGGGCAAAGGCAGCCGCACGCACCTGGTCAGCCCGGTGATGGCTGCGGCCGCGGCCATTGCCGGACACTTCGTGGACGTTCGCGAGTGGGACGTGGACCACGTGGAGTAACGGGGAGCAAGACGAAATGAAACTGACTTTAGAGGGCGCCCTGAGGAACCTGCTGACGGCGCTGTTGCTTTGCGCGTTTGCGCAGACCCTGCTCGCCCAGGGTGCTCCGCCGCAAGCTGCGGCCGACCAACCCTACACCGTGGAGTACTACTACAAGGTGCAGTGGGGACATCAGCAGGAATTCCTGCAACTCTTTCTGAAGAACCATTACCCGCTGCTCCAGAAGATCGTGGAGAGCGGCCGCATGATTTCGGTGAAGATTGAAACCCCCGCCAATCACATGACCGAGGATGCCCGCTGGGATTATCGCGTCACGATTCGATTCAAGAACTCCACCGCGGCAACCACGGCCAACCCCGGGGAAGAATCCCTGATTAAGCAGCTGTGGCCTGACCAGGAGACTTACAAACGCGAAGAGCAGCGGCGTTTTGAAATCTTACTGGCTCACTGGGATCTCCCCGTGACAGACATTACCCCTTCAGGGAAAAGCCGATGAAACCTTTCTCCGTGCACACCGGAATGGTCGCCCCGCTCGACCGCGTCAACGTAGATACCGACCAGATGGTGCCCAAGCAGTTTCTGAAGGCCCTGACTCGCGAAGGCTTCGGGCGGACCTTGTTCTACGATTGGCGCTATCTGCCGGGAGAAAAGCCCAATCCGGAATTTGTGCTGAATCTCCCCCGCTACCGCGGAGCTTCCATTCTGCTGGCCCGCCACAATTTCGGCTGCGGTTCGAGCCGCGAGCATGCGCCGTGGGCCGTTTTGGATTATGGGTTTCGCGTGGTCATCGCGCCGAGCTTCGCCGATATTTTTTATAACAATTGCTTTAAGAACGGCATCCTTCCGGTCACTCTGCCCGAAGAACAGGTGGACGAGCTTTTTCGCCGCACGGAAAAAGAGGAGGGCTATAGCCTCACCGCGGACCTGCCCCATCAGACCGTTACGGACAAACACGGCCTGCGTTTTTCGTTTGAGCTGACGCCCTTCCGAAAAGAAATTTTGCTCAAGGGCCTGGACGATATCGGACTCTCGCTCCGCCATGAGTCCGCGATCAGCGAATTCGAAAAGCGCGCGCACCCATCCGCCACCATGTTCGAATCGGTCGACGTGAAAATTTCCCCGGCGGCGGCCCCGCCGGCGAGCCGCCAGACAAGATAGTCCCGCTTTTTTTTCTTTACGGCGTTTCGGTAACGGGCCCCGGCGAATCCGCCGCGGCCTGCGCCGGACCTTTCAATTCAGAAAGCAAAATTCCCATCATCACCAGCGCCGCTCCCGCGAGCGCTCTTCGTCCCAGCCGCTCGTGAAGGACGATGTAAGAAGTCAGCGCCGCGAACACCGGTTCGAGGCTGAAGAGAATCGCTGCATGGCCCGGCGAAGTGTAACGTTGCGCCCAAACCTGCGCGGAAAACGCCACGGCCGTTGCAAGCACCGAGGTAATGGCGATAGCGAAGAATAATTCCCCGCTTCCGTCGAACCGCGGAGCTTGCCATCCGGTAAACGCCAGAATCGGAAGAGCCAGCGCGCTCAGCAGCGCGGTTGTAGCAACCTGGAGAAAGCTGAGCGCTCCGACGGAGTGATGGAGCGAGTAGCGACCTACCAGAATAATATGTACGGCAAAGAGCGCCGCAGCTCCCAGCGTGAGCAGATCGCCCGCATTGAGCCCCGCGAGTCCGCTCGACGGAACGGTGATGAAGTAAAGTCCCGCAGCGGCTCCCAGCGCGCCGAACCAGACCCACTGATTCACGCGGCGCTTCCAGAACACGGCCATCAGCACGGGAACAAGAACTACGCTCGATCCGGTGATGAACGCGGACTTGGAAGGAGTGGTGTGCAACAGGCCGAGCGTCTGGAACGCGTAGCCGCTGAACATGAAGAAGCCGATTTGCGCCCCGGCCCAGAGTTCCTCGCGGCGGAGTCCGCGAAGAGATTTCCAGAAGACCGGCGCCATCAAGAAAGATGCAACGGTGAAGCGCGCCGCCATGAAGGCGAAAGTCGAGGAGTGCTTCAGGGCGCCGGTGACTACCACGAAGGTCGCGCCCCAGAAGAGCGAACACAGGGCGAGGGAAAGATCGGCTTTCAACCGCTGGCTCATGCGGAAGCCTTTGCACAAAGCGAGCAACGGGGCTGACGAAACGATGGAGTGTAGAGGCAGAACGCCAAGAAGACAATACCAGGCCGATTGGTCCTGATGTAGACTGGGGCTCAGCGGAACCTGGCCGCTGGGTCCTCGAAATGGCTTGTACTCCGTTCAGCCGTGGCTGCTTCCTGTTTCTGGCCTTGATGTCACTTCTTGGCTGCCGCATCGCCACCGGCGGCGACAAACCCGAAACCTGGATCGAAGTTCGCACACCACACTTCACCGTCGTCAGCAATGGAAATGAGAAGCAAGCACGCCGCGTTGCCGACCACTTCGAGCAAATCCGCGCCGTCATGCATCTGGCGTTGCCCAAGCTTCGCGTGGACCCCGGTCAGGCCATCGTGATCCTGGCGGTGAGAAACGAAAATTCGCTGAAAGCGCTTCTGCCGGGCTACTGGGAGGTCAAGGGTCACCTGCATCCCGCCGGAGTTTTTGTTGCCGGCCAGGAGAAGCACTACGTGGCCCTGCGAACCGACACCGAAGGAGAAAATCCATATCACGTCATCTACCATGAATACATCCACGCCATTCTCAACTTGAATTTCCGGAATTTGCCGCTGTGGCTCGAAGAAGGAATGGCCGAGTTTTATGGAGATACCTCCATCGGCGACAAGGAAATCGGGATTGGACGCATAGACCCAGGCCATCTTCGGCTCTTGAGTCAAAGCAAGCTTCTTCCCATCGAGTTGCTTCTTCAGGTGGACCATTCCTCTCCTTATTACAATGAGGAGAATCGCGCCTCGGTCTTCTACGCAGAATCCGGGGCGCTCTTCCACTTTCTGCAAACCGACCCGGAGGCGCAAAAGAAGAAATATCTCGTCAACTTTTTCCATGCCTGGCAAGGCAGCGGCGACCAGATAAAAGCCGCGCAGCAAACATTCGGAGACCTGCGGGAATTTGGCAAGAAGATGGACGCCTACGTGAGGCAAACGCAATTCGATTATTTTCCCCTGAAGACTCCCGGAAATCTTACCGAAAAGGATTTCCAGGTGCGGACCGTGCCTGCGGCTGAATCGCTCGCCCTGCGGGGCGATTTTCACATGCATGTGAACCGACCGGTGGAAGCACGCGCGCTTCTCGAAGAGGCCTTGCGCGTGAATCCGGACCTGGCCCAGGTCCATGAGAGCCTGGGGTTCCTTTTCTACCGTGAGAACCGGCGCGAAGAAGCCGCGCGCGAATTCGACAAAGCGGTCGCGCTCGACTCCAAAAGCTACCTGGCGCATTACTATCACGCCTTCCTGATGCTGCAGAATGCGATGCGGCCGGAAGTCTTCGCCGATGCGCAAAAGAGCCTGGAGCGCGCGATCCAGTTGAACCCCAACTTTGCCCCCGCGTATGCGGCGCTTTCGAGTTTGTACGGCGTCCACGACGAAAGATTGGAGGACGCTCTGGCAGCGGCTCGAAAAGCAGCGGAGTTGGAGCCGGGCGACGCAGCTTATTATCTGAATGTCGGGATGGTGCTTTTGCGCATGGGACGAATCGAAGAGGCTCACAAGATCGGACAGGATGTCCTGGCGGCGGCGAAAACTCCGCAAGAAAAGGCGTTTGCGGAAGTATTCGCCGGGCAGGTTGAAAGATTCCAGGATGCTCAGGCACAAAGAACGGAGGAAAGCGCGGAAGAACGCGCCGCCCGCGAACAGGTTCAAGAGTACCTGCGAAGGGAGCCCACGCCGGGAGAAGGAAAAGACCCGGCGGGCGGCGATGCGGGCTCGGCAACTCCGACGGAAGCGGGCAAGGCCCCGCGAACAAATGCGCGGCTCTATTCCATGCTCGGCAGGATGGAAGAGGTCGCCTGTTCTGCCAACCAGGCGTTGGATCTGACGCTGACGATGGGCGGGACCCGGATGCGGCTGCACTCTGACGACGTTACCAGGATCAATTTCTTTTCGACGACTTGGAAACCTCCAGCGAACTTCAATCCGTGCGTTCACCTGCGAGGCCTGACGGCAGTGGTTTCGTATCGTCTTGCCAAAGACCAGAGTTTTGATGGCGTCATTTGGTCCATCGAAATTCGCCGATAGCCGAATTTAGAAGGGGTGACTCGGAGCGAGCTATCTCCTTTCTCTGCCCGGAGATATATGGAAAACTGTGTGGGATTCTGCGCAGATATATGACTTTTTGTAGATGAAGCTGAACATTTCGGCTCGCGTTGAAAGAAACAGGCGAAGCAGATACGCATATGGGCGCGCGTCAGCGCAGGACGCATTTACTTCAGTTTTTGGACTAAGCAGCACAAATTCAGCCAGTTAGGCGAACGCAGCTATGGACCGGCGGGCCGGACCGAGCAGAGGGTCAACCAGGAACTTGAAGGCCACAGATAAGGGACTGTACGTTTGGCAAAGACCGTGCTAGAAGAGCCGTACCGTCCCTGTGGCCATTGCGGCTGTTTGCAGGGACACCGGCTTATTGGGGTCTGGCATCTTCACTTCTCGAAGGGGGAAAACGAAATGCAAGGATCAAGAAAGAGCAGCTCGTGGCGGTGTTGGGGTCTGTCTCTCGCACTGCTCCTCGCCGGATCGGCGGGAATTGCGTTGGCGCAGAGCGCGTCCACCGCAACGATTGTCGGATCAGTAGCTGATGCGGCACAAGGCGCGTCGATTCCTAATGCGACCGTGACCGCAACAAACACCGCGACGCGGATTGCCTACACGGCAAAAACCACTTCCAGCGGTGACTACACGATCGGGTACTTGCCGCCCGGAACGTACGACGTTAGGGTCGAGGCTCAAGGGTTTGCAGTGGGCGCCTCCAAGGGACTCACACTGAACGTGGGCGACCAAAGAGACCTCAACTTCAAGCTAGCGGTGGCAGGTACAACGACGACCGTCGAAGTGACCGGCGAAACGCCGCTGATTGAAACCACCAAGACGGAGGTCTCGAGCACGGTTGACGACACGGCGCTGAAAAACCTGCCCACATTTGCCGGCGGTGGCGGGGTCGCCAATGATTACGCGTCGCTCGCTCTCACCGCACCCGGAGTCAAGCTTGACACCAGCACACTGACCGGGGACTTGATCGGCCCCGGCAATATCAATAACCGCGCCAACCAATACAACGTGGACGGCGCAAATATTACCGATCAGTTGGTCTCCGGCCGCGACGGCCTTGGAGCATCGGTGGACGAAATCCAGGAATTTCAAGTGCTCACCAACAACTACAATGCCGAATATGGTCAGGCCGGGGGTTTAATCCTCAACGCCGTGACCAAGTCCGGCACCAACGCTGTTCACGGGGATGGCCACATGTATTTCCGTGGGCGGAACTTCAGGGCTTCCGATCCTTTCTATAACATTTCGTTGCTTCAGAGTGCTGTGCCTGCAGGGAGGGTAGCGCCCGCAGGCACCCCTCACTGCCCGACGAGCGATTTTCCCGCAGGTGCAGCAGGTACAGCAGGTACATTGGCCAAATTGGATGGCTGTGATCGGGCCGCCTTCCACCGCCAGGAGGGCGGTTTTACCATCGGTGGGCCCTTCGCGAAGGACAAGCTATTCTGGTTCGGCAGCTATGAGCAGAGCCGTCAGTCCTTCCCGGAAATCCTGACTCCTCCTACAGGCGCTCTAGCCGTTCAGACACCCACAAACAATCAGCTTTATTCCGCTAAGCTGGACTGGAAGGCGTCGAACAAGCACACCTTAAGCGGCCGTTTCTGGGTTGACCGGCAGCTCTTCGACAATCTGATAGTGCAGACTGGCAACAATATCACCCCAAATTCGCTAACCAATTTCAACGTCCATGTGTTGGGGTTTAATGTGGGTTTCCTTTCCTCGCTGACCTCAAACCTGGTAAACGAGGCCCGGTTTGCCTACCTGCGTACGATCAACACGCTGCCGGATAAAACCACTCTACCCGGGCAGCAAGGCAACGGGTTCTATACGGGCGCCGCGTTCTGCTGCCCCCAGGGTGGATTGAACAAGCGTTATCAGTATATTGACAACCTCACCTGGACGCACAGCAAGCACACGGTTAAGACCGGTTTCAATATCAGCTACTATCCGTGGTTTTCCTTGTTCCAGCAGTTTCACTTCGGGCAATGGCTTGATTCTGGCACTTTGAGCAACCCCAATCCTACATCCTTCACCTTCGGCCTTGGCCCCGGCGCGGTGAAATCCAAGGACAACATCTACGGCTTCTATGGTCAGGATACGTGGAAGTTGACGCGCAAGCTTACGATGAATGCCGGCTTGCGGTATGACTACGAGGCCGGGGCCTTCAAGGGTGGCACGGTCAAAGGTCCGAACGGCACATGTTTCCAAGGCAACGGGATTATTCCCGCCTGCTCTTCAGACAAGAACAACTGGCAGCCGCGACTGGGCTTCACCTATGCTCCATGGGCGAAGACGCTTTTCAAGGCTTCGTTCGCGGAGAGTACGGTGCTGGCGTTTAACAACGTGGTGCTGGATTCTCTGAACTTTGACGGCAAGAATTTGCGAACGAATACCGTCGACAACACTGATCCCAATTGGGGGACCCCATCGTGCGCTCCAGGCACTTGCATCGTGGGGGCATTCCCGAACGCCCCCAATCCAGCGCTACTGCCAGGGATACCCTGCCCGCCGAGTTGCGGCCGCGTTCGCCCCATTGCAAACAACCTGCACAATCCGGAGGTCCGCAGCGTCAACTTTGGGATTGAGCACCAGTTTACCAACACGTTTTCGGGACAAATCCAATACATCGGGCAGTTTGGGTTTGGCCTGTTCGGTGAGCGGGACACAAATGCGCCTCCCGTGATTGCCGATCCGGCACATCCCGGCTTCTTCTATTTCGGACCGAGGCCGGATCCCCGGTTTTTGGCGATACGGACCAACGAGAACTCCCGCACTTCGCACTATAACGGCCTGCTGGTCAGCGCCACCAAGCGTTTCTCCAACCACATAAGTTTTGTGGGCAGCTATACGTGGTCGCACGCGCTAACCTCCGGCGAGGACTTCTTCGGGCTTTCCGAGCCGGGCGATCCCAGGAACATTCGCGCTGAACTTGGGCCTGCCTTCAACGATCTCCGCCATGCGGCTAACATGGGCGTGCAATTGGATTCCGGGAAAGTTACCAACACCAACGTACTGCGGTGGTTTACCAATGACCTCGGTCTAAGCTGGATTGGCCAGCTCCAGTCGGGCCGTCCCTATCCCATCTCTACCGGCAGTGCCGGGTTTAATTCTAGTGCCAGGTTCTTTGGCGCAGGCAACGAAACTCAACAGCGGCCCAATGTGTTGGCGGACGGCACGCTGTCAACGGCAGGCATCGCCTCGTTCGACCGATCAAACGCATTGTTTGGACCCGGCGCTGTCGCTGCTTGCATCACTGCGGGGTTCCCCACAGCGCAATGCAATGCGATCCAGAACACGTTTGCGCCTCCCGCTGGTGTCACCTTCACCGGTGCTAAGGACGCGATTACAGGACAGCAGGTTGAGTTTCAGTTCGTGAACGGCAATTTGCAAAGAGACGCCGGAAGAGGGTCACCTTTCTACGGATTCGATGTTTCTTTGAAGAAAACCTTCAAAATCCCACGCACTGAGCACGTTAGCTTCGAGTTGCGCGCGGATGCCCTGAACATTTTCAATCACAGCAACTGGCAGGGCTTCAATTCAAACGACGATACGAACAACCTGAGCTTTGGTACCCTGGATCCAACGGCTCCTCCGGGTACAGGTTTCTTTGACTGCGGCAACTGCATGCGACCCAACGGGACACTCGTAGGAACCAATAACCAGGTCCTGCACCTTGCGGATGTGCAACGCGGAAAGTTGAGTCCGAACCTGCTAAATCCGCTTTTTGGCGCCTTTGGAGCGAGCATTGGCGACCCAGCATTGGACGCCAGCCCACGCCAGTTCCAATTCTCGTTCCACGTGCGGTTCTAGCGCGAAAAACAATCAACCGAGACAGAAAGAGGGGGCCGAAGCGCCCCCTCTCTTTTTTTCTACAGAGAAGCAGAATGTCGTCCCGAGGGTGCGGCATTAGCAGCCCGAGGGACCCCGGCCGAGCCGGGGCAGGTCGCGGAGTATGGATCAACCGCGGTTGCCGGGAACGCCGCGATCCCTCACCCCGACCAAGGTCGGGGTTCGGGATGACGGGAAAAAGGATTTTTCTGCATCTCGCCAAGCCATATGTGTTTCGGCGGCTTACTTCACCTGATACACGGTGCGGCCGCCGACGATGGTTTGCAGAACTCTTGTCTTGAGGATTTCTGCCGGAGGAATCTTCGTCAAGTCCGCCGAGAGGACAATCATATCCGCGAACATCCCCGGCGCGATCTGCCCTTTTCGCGTTTCCTGGAACTCCCCATAGGTGGAGCCAACTGTGTAATCGTGGATGCATTCGTCGAGCGAAATTTTTTCCTGAGGCGCCCAGCCGCCGGCGGGACCGCCTTCGGGGAGTTCGCGAGTGACGCAAGCGTGGAGACCGCGCATGGGATTGATGGTCTCAACGGGATAATCGGTTCCGAAGGCGAGGTGAACGCCGTGCTTGAGCATGGTGGCCCAGGCGTAGGCGCCTTTGGCGCGCTCCCGCCCGAGGCGCTGCTCGGCCCAGCGCATATCTGTCGTCTCATGGGAAGGTTGCATGGAAGCAATCACGCCGAGTTCGGCGAAGCGCGCGAAATCCTCTGGGGCGACAACCTGGGCGTGCTCGATGCGGTCGCGGCGGTCGCGCGGTCCGTTCGCGGCGCGAACCGCGGCAAAGGCGTCGAGCGAGATGCGGTTGGCGCGGTCGCCGATGGCGTGGAAGTTCAGTTGAAACCCGGCGCGGTCGCGTTCGATGGCCATTTGTTTCAGCTTCTCCGGGTCAATGGTAAGAATTCCGCTGGTCGAGGGATCGTCGGAATAGGGTGCGAGCATGGCAGCCGTGCGCGAGCCCAGAGCGCCGTCGGTGACCATCTTCAGCGCCCCGGTCCTGAGCCAGGAATCGGTGGTGCCGCCTTCCTTGCGCAACTCTTCGAGGCGCAGAAGGGTCTCGGCGAAGGGAAGCCATTCTGTGATGCGCAGCGTCAGCTTGCCTTCGCGGAGCAGCTCTTTGTAGACCAGAAAATTTTCCCAGGCGCCGTCGCCGCGCACCGAATCATCCTGAATTGAGGTGACGCCGAAGCGCGCCGCCTCGGCGAGAGCCAGCTCGATGCCGCGGCGG
>DASWCG010000375.1:0-5081 GCA_036390175.1 Candidatus Acidiferrales bacterium
GGGGGTGCCTATATCACAGCCTAGCTTCTCTCCAGCCACCGGCCACCAGCGGGCTGCGGCCTTCTGCTAGAATCAGCCTTCGTATGTCCCCCGACGCTCTTATCTCCGTCCGCGATCTCGCAAAACACTTCCGCACCTTCAAGCGCCGCGAAGGTCTTCGCGGCGGCTTCATCAACCTCTTCCATCGCGATTACCAGACCCTTCAGGCCGTGGACCGCATCAGCTTTGAGATCGCCCGCGGCGAAATGGTCGGCTACATCGGCCCCAACGGCGCCGGCAAATCCACTTCCATCAAGATGCTCACCGGCATTCTCGTGCCCACCTCCGGTGAGGTCCGCTCGAACGGCTTCGTGCCCTGGCGCCAGCGCGCCGCTTACGTCAAGACCATCGGCGTCGTTTTCGGCCAGCGCACCCAGCTCTGGTGGGACATCGCCGTCATCGAATCCTTCAAACTCCTGCGGCGCATCTACGACGTCTCGCAGCGCGATTTCGACGAGCGCATGGAGCTGTTCAACCAGGTTCTCGGCCTCCGCGATTATCTCCACACGCCCGTCCGCAAACTCTCTCTCGGCGAGCGCATGCGTTGCGATCTGGCCGCCGCGCTGCTCCACAATCCTCCGCTGCTGTTTCTCGACGAGCCCACCATCGGCCTCGATGTTGTCGCCAAGGACCACATCCGCCAGTTCCTGCGCGCCATCAACGAGCGCTACCGCACCACCGTGCTTCTCACCACGCACGACCTCGACGACATCGAAGAGCTTTGCCGCCGCATCATGATCATTGACCACGGACGCCTTCTCTACGACGGCCCCCTGGCGGAGCTGAAAGAAAAACTTTTGCGCACCAAGCAGGTCAAGTTTGTTCTCCGCGACGGCGAGCAGGCCCGCGCGCTCCGCGACTTCGAAGAGCTTCTGGCCCACGCCCCGCAAGGGAAGTCGCTTCGCCTCGAGCGCCTCGACGAAATGACCTGCCGCATCCGCTTCGATCGGTCGCGGATTTCCACCTCCGACCTTATCCGCCAGATTCTTGCTGCCGTCGAAGTGCGCGACCTCCTCATCGAAGACGAGCCCATCGAAGAAATCGTCAAGCGCATCTACGCCGGCGAGGCATTCGGAAAAACGGAAGCAGGCGCCACGGTGCGGGGCACGCGATGAGCGCCGCGCCCGCAGCCCTCGCTGCGCCCCGCCGCGGCTTCGTCGCGATGCTGGGTCCGTATCTGGAATTCTCGCGCGTCGGCTTCGTCAATATTCTTGCGTTCCGATTGCGCTATTACACCGGCATCCTCACGTACCTCATCAACGTCACGGTCTACCATTTCATCTGGCGCGCGGTCTTCGCCCCATCCAGCCCCCTGGCAAGCAATGTCGCGCGCTCCGCTTCCGGCTCCCTCGCCGGCTACGACCTCGCCCAGATTCTCACCTACGTTTCCGTCGGCTGGATCATCCGCTCGTTCTACTGGAACACCATTGACCAGGAAATGGCCTACGAGGTGATCGAAGGCAAAATCGCCATGGACATGCTCAAGCCCGTCTCCGTGCAATGGATGTGGCTCACGCGCGCCATGGGCGAATCCGCTTTTCGTTTGATTCTTCTCACAGCGCCCACGGCCATCCTCATCTCGCTGCTCTTCCCTGTCCGCCGGCCCGCATCGCTTGGGCATTTCCTTCTGTTCGTGCTGTCCGCCGCGGGCAGTTTTCTCTTGATGGGCGCGATTAATTTTGCCATCGGCACTTGCGCGATTCCGCTGAAGTCCATTCTTGCGCTCATCCGCGCCAAGTTCTGGCTCATTGAATTGCTCTCCGGCCTGCTGGTTCCTTTGTCTTTTTTCCCCCCGGCCATACAGAGAATTTCTTCGTGGCTGCCGTTCGAACACATTGCTTACACGCCTCTGCAAATTTATCTCGGCAAGCTCAACGGCGCCGCTTGCGCGTGGGCGCTCGCCAAACAGTTCTTCTGGGTCTTCGCGCTGCTCTGGCTTGGCGCTTCGTGGTGGAAGCAAGCCACGCGCAAGATCACTATTCAGGGAGGCTAGCTTGGACCGCTCCCCTACGATGCGCCTGCGCCGCCATCTCGGGCTTCTCCGGGATTATTTTGCGCAGTATTGCAAGGCGCGCGTCAGCTATCGCGCGGACTTTCTGATCGGCGTTGCCACCAGCATGGCCGCCACTTTATTTGCCATGCTCTTTGTGGTTGTGCTGTTTTCGAGGATCCCGCGGCTGGCCGGCTGGCGCTTCGAAGAAATTCTCTTCCTCTACGGCTTTTCCCTGATCCCCTTCGGGCTGTTCAACGTCTTGAGCGTGAATCTCTACGAGTTCGGCAGCACCTACATCATCGAAGGAAAATTCGACCGCGTCCTGCTTCGTCCCATCAGCTCCCTGTTTCAGGTATTGTTCGAGGCCTTCCGCATCGAGTCCTTTCAGGAAATCCTCGTCGGCTCGGCCGTTGTCATCTGGGCCGCCCACCGCCTCAGCTACCATTGGTCGGCTCCCGGGATTCTTCTGCTTTTGTTCTTCGGCCTCTGCGGCAGCGTGATTTACATCGCCGTCTTCCTGCTTCTCACCACCATCTCGTTCTTCATGGAAGACCGCATCGGCGTGCACCCCCCGGCGTGGAACCTTCTTGCGTTTGGCCGCTACCCGCTTTCCATTTACAGCGGCTACATTCAGTTCTTCCTGAGCTGGATTATCCCTTTTGGTTTCGCGACGTTTTATCCCAGTGTGCGCCTCCTCGGCCGCCCGGAATTCCGCATGTACACGCCTCTGATTCCCCTCGTTGCCATCGCGGCTCTGACCATCGCGCTGTTCGCCTGGCGCCAGGGAGTCCGCCACTACTCTTCGACTGGCTCTTGACCGTGCTGCGAACGCTTACTCTTTTTTCTTCAGAACCTGAAACAGGTTGCTGTAATCGTCAGTCCATAGCCGCACGCGGCGAACCGGCTCATCTTCCTCTTCGCTGTTCTCTTGTATTTCCGGAGAATTCAATAATTGAGCGTCTCGTGAAAGAAGCATCCAATCGCTTTGAAAAACGCCGGGGTCCTCTTCGTCGTTGGCAATCCACACGCTCTGGAGCCCAAATTCCTCCGCCGCCCGACCCACCACCGGCTCCAAGTCCAGGAAGCGGTTGCTGATGTGCACAGCGATAACTCCGTTCGGCTGCCGGAGATGCTGCAAATACACCGCGAACGCTTCTTTGGTGAGCAAGTGAACGGGGATCGCATCGCCGGTGAAGGCGTCAATCACCAGCACATCGAAATCCTGATGTTCCCCTCGTTCCAGTTCGCGCGTCATGGAAATGCGCGCGTCTCCGCGGACTATCTCGATCCTCGCCGGACAATCCTTGACGTAACTGAAATACGGCGAGTTCGTCGCAAGCTGGATCACCTGCGGATTGATTTCGTAGAACCGCATCGTGTCCCCCGCCCGGCCATAGGCCGCCATCGTCCCAATTCCCAAACCCACTGCGCCAATCCGGAGGTACGGGGCCTTCCCCGTACTTTGCATTCGCTCGCGCATCTGGATCACCGCCAATCCTACTCCGCTATCTTCTCCGTAATAGCTCGTTGGCAGCTTTCGCTTGTCCTCGGCGCGGAATTGAAGACCGTGGGTCGTCCGGCCGGACATCAGCGCGTAATCCTCTTCGGCAGGGTCGCCGGCATCTTCCACATAAATGGACAGCACGCCATAAAAATTTCGAAACCTGGCAAGGATTTTTTCCGGCTCCGACCGGACGCTGGCAACAAGCACCAATGCAATTACGCCGAGGGTGGATAAGGACGAAATCCAAACGCTACGGTCCTTCGCCGCGCGGCTTTCTTTTTTCTTCCGGCGGTTCAGATGAAACAGCAAAGCCGGAAGAACCAATATGAGGAGGACGACGAACAATCCCTTCGCGGCTTTCGACTCGGGGGCCGCCAGCAGAATACTCACCGGCAACAGCACGGCCGTAGCCATCATGGCGAACTGCGCGCCGAAACCGCCCCGCCGCAACCACGATTCCGGATCGCGCAAGAGAACCACGCAAAGCAGCGCCGCGGTCCCACCGAGCCCTGCGTGATACTCCCAGAACCCGGAGAACAGTTGTGGCGCCAGCACCGCGACGAACACACCTCCCATCGCGCCGCCTCCAGCCACCATCAAGTAGAAGAGCGTGAGGTGCTTCGCGCCCGGCTTCAGCCGCGCCAGTTCTCCATGGCAGACCATGCAGCAAACAAACAGAACTCCCGAATACATCGCAATTTGTACGAGCAAGCGGTACCACGCGCCTTGATACAAGAGAAAACACGCAGCAAGGAGCGCAGCGCCGAACGCAGGATGAAGCCAGCGGCGGGAATACCAATTCTTCCGCTCAAAGCAGAGAATGAACGAAAGCAGATACAAACTGAGCGGCAGCACCCAGAGAAATGGGACGACAGCGACCTCCCGGCAAAGCTGATTGGTGGTCGCGAGAAACGATAGGGAACCGCAAGCCGCCAACGCCAGCCAAAGTCCGCAGAGCATTTTGCCCGGTGATGATGCGCCCCCTTCGGTCGCGGTTGTTTCCGCCGGCTCGGGTGCCGTAACGGGCGAACCTTCGTCTTTTCCGATCCTTTGCGCGCAAAATCCGCAGCACAGTGCGAACGCAAGAAATCCCCATGCCCATACGCGCGCCTGCGTTCGCAAACTCAGCCAGGGTTCCACGAGAAAGGGGTAAGAAAGCAATGCAAGGAGCGAACCGAGGTTGGACAGCGCATAAAGCCGGTACACCGAATCCTGCGGATGCGTTTGCCGCAACCATGCCTGGAGCAGCGGCGCGGTCGAAGAGAGAATCAGGAAGGGCAGCCCCACACACACCGCCAAAAGAATGAGAATGTGGACGATGGGGGCGCTTTCGCTTGCAGGTTGCCAGCTCTTGTCCAGTGTCAGCGGCGATTTCCAAACGGCCGCCTGAACGCCGAGAACAGCGAGCGACGCCAGCAGCACAATCTGATGCAGCCTTTTCTGCGCCTGCGGCGTCAGCCGAGTGCTGATCAGATGCCCGTAGGCATATCCGCCCAGCAAGAACACTTCAAAAAACAAATTGCAGCTAGTCCACACCGCGGGCGA
>DASWCG010000376.1:0-5154 GCA_036390175.1 Candidatus Acidiferrales bacterium
CGCAGCATCCACGCCGGCAACGAACCAACCGTTCCGTCCGGCAAGCGGCAGAGCACGCGCTCACCATTACGGTTTAACCGGCCGTGAACGATCAACTTCTGGCCAGCTAATGGATGCCATTGATAGTAGACCGTGACGGTCTCGAATTCCTGCGCATTATGTGACTGGCTCGGATTTAAGTGAGCACAAATGGTATGCGGAGTCTGGGAATATGCGGAGTGTGCGGCTCCGCCACCTTTGGAGAAGCCGCACACGAGTTTTTAGCTCCGCATATTCTTTGGGGCTCGGAGGGAGGCCAGGAGTTTATCGACCGGGCGGAAGTGGCCACGGCGAAGATGCGGGTGCGTCGTGAGCTTTCCGCAAGGCTGCATGAAATCTGCCCGGCATAGCTGGTAACGTCGTTCTTCGGCCCGGTTATACCGGAAGGAGGGTGGTAATGCGCAGCAAAAGCCAAGCGCTCACAATGGACGAGGTACGTGCCCGCTTCGAGGCGTGGAGACAGAACCGACAGGGAAAGAGCCCGATACCCGACGAGTTGTGGTCGGCGGCAGCCGAACTGGCCCGTAAGGATGGTATCAACCGAACTGCGGCCGAACTCCACCTCGACGGCGGCAAACTGAAACGACTGATGGGAGCGAAAGCAACTTCTGGAAAGCCGGCCCCAACGTTCGTGGAGTTGCTGACTCCTCGGGCAATCTCTGTTCCGGAATGCACGATTGAACTGGAAGGGCGGCGTGGCACGGTACGAATCCAGTTAAAGGGTGCTTCGACATCGGATCTTGCGGGGCTGAGCCGGGCGTTGTGGGAGGTCGCGTCCTGATCCAGATCACGCCGCAGATGCGCATCCTGGTGGCGATCGAGTCGATCGACGGCAGGAAGGGCATTGATTCCCTGGCTCAGCTTTGCCGCGAGAAACTGGATGCCGATCCTTTTTCCGGCTGCCTGTTTATCTTCCGTAGCCGGAGCGGAAAGTCGATCCGGATATTGGCATATGACTCGCAGGGATTCTGGCTTGCCACGAAGCGCTTGTCGAAAGGTCGCTTCAGGTGGTGGCCGACCGGCGCGGTACCGGCGAAAGCGCTACGAGCGCACCAGGCGCAGTTGCTCCTGGTGGCCGGCAATCCGGAGACCGATGCAGCGCCGGTGTGGCGGAGCGTGAGTTCATAAAAAAAGACTTGCGTTCCGGTTTTTCTTCTGGCAAACTGATCGCAAGATGCCAGCCGAGTGGAGATACCGGGGCAGAGTTGTTACAGCGGAAGACATCTTGTTTATTCGCGCGTTCATCGCCGCGCATCCGAATGCGAGCCGACGCCGATTATCGGCGCTCCTGTGCGAAGCTTGGCAATGGAGGCAAGCCAACGGCGCGCCGTGCGACATGATCTGTCGCGGGCTTCTGTTGATGCTCCACCGGGCAGGCGAGATCGAACTTCCCGCAGTTCGTCAAACCTCGCTGAATCCTTTCGTACGGCGCGTGCGGCCGCAGCCTCCGCTGATCGACAGGACGCCGCTCAGCGCCTCGCTCGGTCAACTCGGACCGATCGAAGTCACGCAAGTCCGGCGCACGGAGCAAGAGCCGCTATTCAACAGCCTGATCGAGCACCATCACTATCTGGGTTACGAGCAACCGGTGGGCGAACACCTGAAGTATCTGGTGTGGGCGCAAGGCCGACCGATCGCGTGTCTGGCGTGGAGCTCGGCACCGCGCCACCTGGGCAGCCGGGACCGATATATAGGATGGAATGCCGAAGCGCGACGGTGTAACATCCGCTTCATTGCTTACAATACGCGTTTTCTGATTCTGCCGTGGGTGACGGTGCCTCACTTGGCCTCCTACCTCCTCGGCCGCATAGCCCGCCTGCTATCGCCGGATTGGGAGCGCCTCTACGAGCACCCGATCTATTTTCTGGAAACCTTCGTAGACCCGGAACGGTTTCGCGGAACCTGCTACCGGGCGGCCAACTGGGTGATGCTGGGGAGAACGACAGGGCGTGGCAAAGACGATCATACGAATCGGCCAAACCGGTCGATCAAAGAGGTGCTGGGGTTTCCCGTGCATCGACGGTTTCGCGAGTTGCTGCAGGAGGCGGAAGCATGAAGTCGCCCGACCCAGAGGGCATTCCACGGATCGACGTTTCCACGAAGGAGTTGGAGGCGTTGCTGGAGCAGGCCAAGCAGGAACCGTTGCGGGAGGAAGGCTATCACAAGCTGAAAGCCGCGATCCGCACACTGGGCTATGTGACCGAACTGCTGGAGAAGAAGGAAACGACCCTGGCGGCGCTGCGTGAGTTGTTATGTTCTGCCAGCACCGAGAAAACCGACAAAGTGTTGAAGCAGGCCGGCATCAACACCGGTGAGAAGAAACCAGAAAGCCCTTCGAAGAAGCCGAAGAGAACGGCTGCCGGGCACGGGCGTAATAGTGCGGCGGCCTATAGCGGGGCGCAAAAGATCAAAGTTCCGCACGCGTCGTTAAAGCCGGGAGATGCGTGTCCGGATGGGTGCGGCGGCAAGGTCTATCCGCAGCGCGAACCCGGCGTGCTGGTGCGGATCAAAGGGCAGGCGCCGCTGGCCGCGACCGTCTATGAGTTGGAAAAGCTGAGATGTAATCTGTGCGGGAACGTGTACACGGCCGAAGCTCCGGCCGACGCCGGCGAGAAGAAGTACGACGAATCGGCTGCTGCCATGATCGCCCTGTTGCGCTACGGCAGCGGGGTCCCATGGAATCGGACGGAAGGTCTGGAAGCGAACCTCGGAATCCCGCTCCCAGCGGCGACACAATGCGAGATCATGGTGCAGACCGCGCCCCCGCTCCAACCAGCCCTGGAGGAACTCAAGCGCCAGGCCGCGCAAGCTGAAGTGGTGCACAATGATGACACTTCCATGCGCGTACTGTCGCTGGACCGGGATGCGGATATCTCGCCGGAGCGGACCGGGGTATTCACCAGCGGGCTGGTGTGGATCGTTCAAGGGCGCCGGATTGCGCTGTATTTCACTGGTTGTAAGCACGCTGGCGAAAATCTGGCCGAGGTGTTAAAACTGCGCTCCCCCGATCTGCCGCCCATCATTCAAATGTGCGATGCCCTTTCGCGGAACGTGCCGAAGTTGGTGGAGACGCTGGTGGCTAACTGTAATGCGCACGGCCGGCGCAATTTTGTGAAGGTGACAGCCAATTTTCCCGAGCCATGCCGGTTTGTGTTGGAGACGCTGCGAGAGGTTTACCGCTATGATGCGGTGACGCGGGAACAGGGCATGTCGGCGGAGGAGCGTCTGGTTTTCCACCAGGAGCACAGTAAGCCACTGATGGAAAAACTGCACACCTGGCTCCAGGCCCAGTTTGACGAAACGCTGGTGGAGCCGAACTCCGGCTTGGGGAATGCCATCAATTACCTTCTGAAGCATTGGGAGAAACTCACCTTATTTCTGCGGAAGGCTGGCGTCCCGCTTGACAATAATCTGGTTGAGCGCGCGCTGAAGAAGGCCATCCTTCACCGCAAGAACTCCCTGTTTTACAAGACCCGGAAGGGAGCCCAGATGGGAGACCTCTTTATGAGTCTGATCCACACCTGCGAACTCAACGGCGCCAATGCGTTCGCCTATCTCATGGAGTTGCTGCGGCACGCCGAGGAGCTTAAGCGAAATCCGTCGGAGTGGATGCCCTGGAACTATCGCGACACTCTGGCCCGGTTCGCGACGCCTGCGGCCGCATAATATAAAGGATGAGTCTTGCATGGCCGAAAAGGATCGACTGCGGCCATGGTTGGGTGACGCTCCGACATGGCCGTAAAACAGGCATCTGAAAACGTGAAATCGCATAACGTTTTTGGCCACGCACGGAAACCAGCGAAAATGTTCCGAGCGGGCCTCTACGCCCGCGTGTCCACGAACGATCAGCAGACGCTTCCGATGCAGAGTCGTGCTATGCGGGAGTATGCCGCCCGACGTGGCTGGACGATTGCCCTGCAAGTCCGCGAGGTCGGTTCCGGCGCGGCAAGACGGAAAGCCCGTGAGAAACTGCTGGAAGCCGCCCGCCGCCGGGAGATCGATGTCGTGCTTGTATGGCGCCTGGACCGCTGGGGCCGCTCGGTAACGGATCTGCTGGCAACCCTCCAGGAACTGGAGCATCTCGGCGTGGGTTTCGTGTCGCTGACCGAGGCGCTGGATCTGACCACTGCCGCCGGTCGAGCGATGGCCGGCCTTCTGGCGATTTTCGCTGAGTTCGAAAGAGAGATTCTGCGGGAACGAACTCGGGCTGGACTGGCCCACGCCCGGCAGAATGGCAAACGGTTAGGCCGGCCCATGACGGCGGGACTCCACGCCCCTGAAATCCGGAAACTGCACCGCGCCGGCGTCAGCAAATCCGAGATTGCCCGGCTCTTAGTCATCGGCCGCACTTCGGTTCGACGGATTTTGGGTTGACCTATTTCACCGAGGAATAGACCAAATACGGACCCAAACGCGCCTCGCCAATCTTCTCGTACCGGAACTTGTCCCGAATGTTCTCGGAAAAATACGTGCCTTTCGACTCAGCCGCCAGCAACTCTTCATACTGCCCCGGCGGAAAATCGAAGTAACGATAGATCTTGCCGCTATGAAATCGCACACACAACTGGCGCTCGCCACGGCGGTATGCCACGGCCGCAAAGGCCCGCGAATCCACCGACACCCAGTTCATGCCCGTGCCCCTCAACCCTATTTTCGCGCTTCCGGCGCCCCTATTTCTCGCAGAAATAGGGTTGCGATCCTTTACGCAGGCCCACCGAAAGCTCACACCGGTATAGCTGGGGCAACTGCCTGCTCATTTACAGCCAGCGGCCCGATGCGACCCATGTAGCCGGTTTTCACGCCTGGCTCAAGCTGGGACGTCACGTCCGTAAGGGGGAAAAGGGAATCGCCATCCTGGCGCCCATCGTCGGCCGGAAGAAGACCGATGATGAGCTCACTGAGGATGCGCAAACGCGGGTGTTTGGATTCCGTGCCGCCCATGTATTCGATGTCAACCAAACTGACGGCGAGGCGCTTCCCGAATTCGCCACGGTGAAGGGCGAGCCCCAGGACTACACGGAACGGCTTAAGACATTCATTGCGAGCAAGGCCATCGCGTTGGAATTCTCGGCGCAGATTGCCCCGGCCAAAGGAATGTCATCGGGCGGCAAAATT
>DASWCG010000377.1:0-3376 GCA_036390175.1 Candidatus Acidiferrales bacterium
ACCAGCGGGTGTTCGTAGGAACCCTTGAACATCAGAAACCGGATCGGACGATCGATCGATGCGATGAGCAGTACCGCGTCGGCCATGGAGACATGGTTGGGAGTCAGCAACGCGCCGCCACGCGTGGGCACGTTTTCCCGCCCTTCGACGTCCAAGCGGTAGAGCGTGTTGGTGGCAATCCACAGAAAAAGCCGCAACAACGAATCTGGCAGCAGCCGCAACACATAGACTGTTGCTGCGAGTGTCGCAAGCGCCGACCAGAAGAAAATTCCTCCCGGGCTGAGGTGCAGAAAATGAGTGGCAGCGTAATACACACCGGAAGCGGCGCCAATGCCCACAAAAGAAAGCCAGTTCGCTGCGCCGATGACCACGCCCTTCTGGTCTTCCTCCGGCTGGTGCTGGATCAGGGCGCTGATCGGCACGATGAAAAATCCGCCGAAGAAGCCCAGCGCCGCCAGCAGCAACAACACGGCGCGGAACGACAAGTCCGGTATCGCCAGGCAGAGTCCGAGGAATGTCATGCCCAGTGAGCCGAGAGGAATTAATCCATATTCGATTTTTCCGCCCGAGAGATATCCCGCGGCAAAGCTGCCCAGGCCGATACCGATGGCCACTGCCGCCTGCAGGAAGCCTCCCTGCGTCGAACGAATGTGCAGCACGTCTTGCCCGTAGATAAATATGTTGAATTGCAGCAGCCCGGCGACGAAGAAGAAGTAGGTGTTGCCCACCACCGCTAGCCACAGCACGCGGTCGCGGCGAATCAGTGTCATTGGCGACCAGACATCAACGAGCGAGGTGAGATGGAATCTCTTCGCGGGGTCCGCCGCGGGTACGCGGCTGATTCCAAAGCTCCATGCCAAACCGACAATCGTAAAGCCGAGCAGCAGCGCTCCCGAATAAACCTCGCGCCCGTCGAAGACCTCGGCGAGAAAAGAGCCGCTGACGCTCCCGACGATGATGGCAAGGAAAGTCCCGAGCTCAAGGACGCCGTTGCCCCACGAAAGCCTTTCCTGCGGAAGCACTTCCGGAAGCAAACCGTACTTGGACGGCCCAAAGAGTGCTCCCTGAATGCAAACCATAAAGATCGCCGCCAGCGCCAATTTCAAGTTTGGTTCCACAAGGGCTGCGGCGGCGAACAGCATTACGCCCACTTCAAGTACTTTCGTCCAGATGGTAACGCCACGTTTGCTGAACCGGTCCGCCAGATACCCGCCGGTGAGCGAAAAGAGAATGAAGGGGGCCGCAAAGAGCACGCCGACAAGCAATTCCAGCTGGTCACGCTGCGCCTTGTTCTTTTCGAGTGCAAGAATTAGGTAAATAACAAGAAATTTCAGCGCATTCTCGTTGAAGGCGCCTTGAAACTGCGTGGCAATCAGGCTCCAAAAGCCGAGCCGCCACTTTTTTTCAGGTAAAGGGATGAAGTGGTTTTCTTCGGCCGGCATGCACGCTCACCCAAGCGTTGCGATTAGAACGCAGGAAATGCAATTAGTCTAGCAATCCTCATCGGTCAAAAGCGCCGCGCCTCCGCCGTCTGTGCCGAAAGCGAGACGACGACGCGCTTGGCGCGACCCTTTCCAATTCGCGATACGATAGCCAGCGCCATAAGGGTGCGGAATGAACGCGGAGCGCGGAACTCAGACGGTTTTGATTACCGGTGCCACGGATGGATTGGGGAAGGCCGCGGCGCTGTTGCTCGCGGAGCGAGGCTACCGCGTCTTTGCGGCGGGGCGCTCGGCGCCGAAGCGCTCGCAGCTCGATGTCCTGGCGAAAGAGAAGAAATTGCCGCTCCAAACTCTCGAAATGGACGTGTGTGACGACAACTCGGTGAAAACGGCCGTTGCTTCCGTCTATCAGAGGGCAGGCACGATCGACGTGCTGATCAACAATGCGGGACTCGTCTACGTTGGCGCCGTCGAGGATCTGCGCCTGGAAGACTGGCGGCGGCAATTCGAAACGAACTTTTCTGGGGTGATCCGCGTGACCCAGGCGGTTCTTCCCCAGATGCGCCAACGCCGGAAAGGGTGCATTTTGATGATGAGCTCGGTCTCAGGTTTTGTGACGGCGCCGACGCAAGGCGCCTACAGCGCCTCGAAACATGCCATCGAAGCGTTAAGCAACGCATTGCGCCACGAACTCTATCCTTTCGGCATCCACAGCATTCTCATCCAGCCCGGCTACATCATGACCAACATTCAGAATACGGCCATGGACTTGGCGCAGCCGTACCAGGAAAAATTCAAAGGCGGACCGTACGCCAAGATTTATGCGTCCTATTTGGGAAGCGCGTCGAGGACGCGGGCACAGTCCAAAACCACGCCGGAAGACTGCGCGCGCATCATGCTGAAAGCCATTGAGGCACCTCGGCCAAAGGCCCATTACGGCGTAACCTCGCTCGCGACATTCGCGAAATGGGCCAAGTGGCTGCTGACGGATAGCTCGGCGGATCGCCTGATTCGCCGAAGATACGGAATCATGCGCGAAGGATGAACCGGCGAAGCGCTCAGGGATTTGAAACCTGGAAAGAAAGACTGTTTTCGCGCTGCTCCTGCCACGTCTTGGACCACGCCTCATGAACGGGACTCTCGGCGTAATCGGCGGCGGCTTCGGCGCTCGTGAATTCGATCGCGTAGACACCGCTGAAGTCCTTGATCTGGTTGCGCGACGTTTTCAGCCACACGTTCTTGATGCCGGGAATTTTTGCAGCCATGTCCTTGATGCCGCTAATCGCTTTTTCCCGATCGTAATTCGACACATTGTCTTTAAATTTGTACACGACCACGTGCAGCACCGTTTTTGGCAGGCCGAAGCGGTTCTGCACCGGCGCACTGCGCGGATGCAGCGAGCCCGCTGCGATTCCCGCAGCGAATATCACAGCGCCCACGACAAACTGTGCGGCTCGTCTTGTGACCGATGTCATCTTTTCCTCCGTTATGGGAACTCTGCAAGTCTATGTAAGGCACGCTGGGTGAAGCAACTCGCGGCAACACAGGAACGCGATCGCTCGCCCAAATGGTTTGACGGAGGAGCAGCTGGGCCGTTACGCTCCCAAGGCAGATTCATTGAGGGCGGAATGGATTGGTCCGGTGGAGAATCACAAGAGCGACAGTCGGAACCCGGGGCGTTGCCCCCATTTCCCCGCATCTGGATTGGTTACTTATTGGGTGTCGCGACGCTGATTGCGGAAATGATTGCCGTCACGTTGCACCCGGAGCTAGCCAAAGAGCCGCTGATCATTCCTCCTTTGTATCTGTTTCTCGCGAATTTCGTCAGCCTGGTCTATTGGCTTGTTTGCGTCTATGAGTATCATGTCGTCCTCGCGCAAACGACGGCCGATGCGTATTCCATTAAGCCGTTGCGTGCAGCGTGGTTTCATTTG
>DASWCG010000378.1:0-7124 GCA_036390175.1 Candidatus Acidiferrales bacterium
CAACTCTCGACTCTCACCTATAGACTGTCAACTGTGAACCACAAGTTTGCCAACCGCACCAACTGGAACCTTGAAGTCAATCGCCTGAGCGAAGCCCTCGCCCGGCACCGCGCTGCCGGGCTCCCCTTGTTTGATCTGAGCATCTCAAACCCAACCGACTGCGGATTCACCTACGAGAGCCGGGAGATCTTGGGCGCGCTCGGCAACCCATCCGCCCTTACTTACGAACCGAATCCGAAAGGTCTCGAGGGCGCTCGCCGGGCTGTAGCCGCGTACTATCGCGAACGAGGCATCGCGGTTTCGGTGGAAGACATTGTTCTCACCACGAGCACCAGCGAGGCCTATACATTTGCGTTTCGCATACTCTGCAATCCGGGCGACGAGCTTCTAATTCCCGTCCCCAGTTACCCGCTCTTCAGCTTCCTCGCCGAGATTCAAGACGTAAAGCTCGTGCGATATCCCTTGATTTACGATCATGGGTGGCAGATTGATTTTCACGCTCTCGAACAAGCCATTACGGCCCGCACGCGCGGTGTCGTCGTGGTTCAGCCCAATAACCCGACAGGGCATTTCACAAGGCCGGACGAGGCGGCAAAGCTGAATGAGATTTGTTCATCACGCCAGATAGCCATAATTGCCGACGAGGTGTTTCTGGATTTTGCGCTTGCTGAGAAATCGTCGGCCAGTTTCGCTGCAAACGCCGCCGCACTCACCTTCACCCTGAGCGGGCTGTCGAAAATCTCAGGTCTGCCACAGATGAAATCGGCCTGGCTGGTTACCAGCGGCCCGGAGCAATGGAAAGCGCAGGCGCTCGCGCGGCTCGAGGTCATCGCCGATACCTATCTTTCCGTGAATGCTCCGGTGCAACTGGCGACCCCCGTGTTTTTGGAACAGCGGCGCGGCTTTCAGAAGCAGCTGATGGCGCGCGTGAGGAAAAACCTGGAGCGGCTTGACCGTGAATTATCGGCGCAACATTCCTGCGCTCGCCTGGAAGATGAAGGAGGCTGGTATGCTGTGCTGCGCGTTCCTGCGACGCGTTCCGATGAAGAGCTTGCGATCGAGCTGCTGGAGAAGAAAAATGTTTACGTCCATCCCGGCCACTTCTACGACTTCCCTTCCGACGGGCATCTGATTGTCAGCCTGATCACCCGCGAGCAGAGGTTTGCGGAGGGAATACGACTCTTGCTTTCCATGTTTTGAACCGCCATCCGGCTTCAACGAGCGTGGCCGGACAGAAACTCCAAGACGACGTGATGCGCCGCTTCGGGTTGGTCGGTCGGGAAAATATGGCCGGCGTTCGGAATCAGGACGAACTTTGCACCGGGAATTCGCTCGGCGATCAATTTGCCGTTGCCCGACGGGACCAGCCGGTCGCTCTCGCCGTGGATGACCAGCGTGGGCGCTGTGATCTGCGGAAGGCGGCTGTAGGCCTCCCACGCGAGGATTCCCTGCAATTGTGCCTGGTAAGCTTCCGGGCGCGGAAACCATGGCCTGCGCATCGCCAAGTCCTCATCAATCCGCGCGCGTGGAGTGCCGGAATCGTAGATAAACGGCACGGCGGCTTGCGCGGCTTCTTCAGGAGCCATCTGGCCACGCGCCATAATCATCTGCGTGGCGTCCGCTTCGGCGCGGACCGCGCGCGGCCCGCCTGACGCCGTGCAGCCGAGGATCAGCGAGCGCACGCGCTTCGGGTATTGCAGCGCAAACTCCTGCGCGATCATGCCGCCCATGGAGATTCCGAATACGTGGGCGCTCTCGACGCCGGCAGCATCGAGCACCGCGGCGGCATCGGAGGCCATCAGCGCGATCGGATACGGCCCAGGCGGCATGCTGCTCCGGCCCACGCCGCGGTTATCGAGCACAATGGTTCGGTATCGCGGCGCCAAGACAGGCCGCGTGCGGTACCACATCACGGAAGGATAGCCCAGCCCCATAATCAGCAAAACCGGGGGGCCGTGACCCTGCTCGTCCCAATAAATCTTCGCTTCCTGATTCTCAACGAAGGGCATTGTTGCTTCCAGTCCGTCCAAGGCTAGAACAGCGGCTTTCCCCACTCCTCAATCTTGCGCAATTGCCCCTTCAGAACCTTGCCACTCGGATTGCGCGGCAGCATTTCACTCCGGACAATCATGTATTGGGGAATTTTGAAATCCGCCAGCCGCGTCCTGGCGAATTCCACGATTTCTCCGGGCTCGGCCTTGCTCCCGGGCTTTGTTACGATCAATGCGCCCACTTTCTCGCCCATCATCTTGTCGGGCACGCCCACCACGGCGGCCTCGAACACAGCAGGATGTGCAGCGAGCACGTTCTCCACCTCGACGCAGTAAACGTTCTCTCCCCCGCGGTTCACCATGTCTTTGATGCGGTCCACGATGGTCACAAAACCCTGGCCATCTATGCGCGCCACGTCGCCGGTGTGCAGCCAGCCATCTTGGAATGTTTTCGCGGTTGCTTCCGGCTTGTTCCAGTAGCCCTTGGCCACATTGGGGCCGCGAATCAACAACTCCCCCGCATCGGCGCCGGCCATCCACGGCTTCAGCTTCAAGTCCACCACCGGCGCGGCAAAACCTACCGTCTCTGCTCGCAAACGGGTGTATTCGTGCGGCAAAAACGTTGCGACCGAACAAGACTCCGTCAAACCAAACCCATTGCCGGTACGCGCGTTGGGAAACGCTTCCGCGATCCGGCCCACCAGGTCCGGCGGGGTCGGCGCTCCTCCGTAAGTCGCCCAGCGCACGCTGGACCTGTCAATCTCATCGAAGTTCGGCTGATTCATCGCCAGCCAGAAAATGGCCGGCACGGATGTCACGATGTCGATGCGTTCCGACTGGATCACCTGCAGGAAGGTCTGCACCTGGAATGACGGGAGGATAACGGTTGTGCCCCCGGTCTCGCACGTCGGCAACAACTGGCTGTTGCATCCCGTGGCGTGGAACAGCGGCACCGAGACGAGGTTCCGCAAGCTCTGCTTGCCGGTGCCGGAGACGCGGTGGCAAGTCTCGGTATTCGAGAGGAACGCTTCGTGGGTTGTCATCGAGCCTTTGGGAAATCCGGTTGTGCCGCTGGTGTAGAAGATGGCGGCCACATCGTCCCGCCGGAGATCGTCCACCACCGTAGCGGGTCCGTCAGGCAGACGCTGATTTCCGAGGAACACGAACTTGCTCCCGGAGTCGCCCACGACATACTCGGCTTCGGGTTCGCTGAAGCGCGTGTTCACCGGCACCGCGATAGCTCCGGCCATCTGGATGCCGAAGAATGCCAGGCACCAGTGGAGTCCGTTGCCGAGGCGAATCGCCACGCGGTCCCCGCGCTGGGTGCCCGCGGCTCGCAAGCCGCCGGCGACGCGTGCCGAGCGGTCCCACAACTGACGGTAATTGATCCGTTCGCCGCTAACTTCGACAATGGCCTCACTCTCCGGCGATTTTTCTACTGAGCCCCGCAGCATTTCCACCAGAGACTGCGGGCGGTCCTGATAGCGCGCGATCCCGTCATCTCCGCGGGCAACACCGGATTGATCGAACGGCTGAATGACGGACATCAATAGGAGCTCTGCTTCTCGAAGATCTGGCGCGGGTTCTCCACCAGCATGGCGCGCAAGTGCGCATCCGTGACGCCCTTTTGTTTCAACGCGGGAATGACGTCATTGTGGATGTGCAGGTAGTGCCACCGGGGAAGGATGACCGGCAGAGGCCGCTCCGGCAGCCAATGGTTGTAGCACGCAGCATCGTGCGACAGCACCATTTTCCCGGCGTGCCCGAGCTCGCACATCGCGGCCACCGTGTTGACGCGGTCTTCGAACGACAAGATGGTGTCGATCCCGAACCTGTCCATTCCGATATACGAACCATTGCCGATGAGTTCCTCGAGGTACGCGAGATCCGTGGTGTCCCCCGAATGTCCGATGACTACGCGGGAAAGGTCCACGCCCTCTTCGCGGAAGATGCGCTGCTGCTCCAGGCCGACGCGCTTCCGCGCGTGCGTGTGCGTTGAAATCGGCACCCCTGTTTGCCGATGCGCTTGCGCAACGGCCCGCAGGGCGCGCTCCACGTCTTTCGTAACTCCCGGCTCATCGGTGGCGCATTTGAGGATTCCCGCTTTCACGCTTGTGTTGGCGATGCCTTCGTTGATGTCCCGGACGAACATTTCGGTAATCACCTCCGGCCCTCCCAGCACGGTTCCGGGGCCGCGGAAGTGGAAATAAAACGGCAGGTCGCAATACGTGTAGATGCCGGTGGCCACGACGATGTGAATTTGAGTCTGTTCCGCAATCCGCTGAATCCGGGGAATGTAGCGGCCCAGGCCGATCACGGTGAGGTCAACAATCGCATCCACACCACGGGCCTTCAGCTCGTTGAGCCGCGCCACCGCGTCGGCGATGCGTTTTTCCTCTTGGCCCCACTCCTCGGGGTAGTTCTGCAGGATCTCCGTGTCGAGCACGAACACGTGCTCGTGCATCAGTGTGGCGCCTAACTGGGAAGAGTCGATGGGGCCGCGGACCGTTGGAATCTTCGTCACGGATAGATGCCTATGGAATTCCCCGGAATCTCATTCTATGGCTCTCCTGCCGATATACGTGCCTGACGTTAATTCGGCTGGCATGGCGCGGCATTCTATATAATGGCGCGCCGGGGAGCAATGAAACACCGCTCCGTAAAAGTCTCGAAGGTTTGAAAATCCCAAGAAAGGTGAGAGTGGCGGCAATGAGCATCCTCAAAGATAAAGTCGCAATCGTGACAGGAGCCAGCCGCGGCATCGGAAGGGCCATCGCAGAAGTTTTCGTGCGCGAGGGCGCAAAAGTCATCATCTGCGGACGCAAGCAGGAAACGCTCGACCCGGTGGCGCGTGAAATCGGTCCAAGCGTAAAGGCCGTTGCCTGCCATATCGGCAAGATGGACCAAATCCGAAACCTGGTTGACTCGGCCGTGCGCCAGTTCGGGCGCATAGACATCCTCGTGAACAACGCAGCGACAAATATCGCGCAGGGGCCGTGCCTCGAAGTAGATGAAGGGCAGTTCGACAAGATGGTCGAAGTCAATCTGAAGAGCGCGTTCCTCCTGGTAAAGCTGGTGGCTCCGGGGATGTGCGAGCGCGGCTCGGGCTCCATTATCAATGTCGCGTCGGTTGCCGGGCTGCGGCCGCAGCCCGACGGCCTGCTGTACAGCATGACCAAAGCAGCGCTTATTATGATGACGCAGTGTTACGCGCGCGAACTCGGACCCAAAGGCGTGCGCGTGAACGCGATTGCGCCGGGACTGATTCAGACGGTGCTCAGCGAATATTACTGGAAGGACGAGACGCGGAAGGCCGAAATCATCGGCAGGCAGCCCCTCAGGCACCTCGGCCAGCCGAGCGAGGTGGCCGAAGTGGCGCTGCTGCTGGCCAGCGACCGCGGATCGTACATGACCGGTCAGACACTGGTGGTGGACGGCGGCGCGCTGTTGAGATAGTCGTGCTTTCATTGGCTTGGTCGGCGGCATTTTATATAATCGCGGCACTATGACTAACCAAGAGACTCTCTACAACGTTGACGATCATGTGGCCACGCTCACTTTGAACCGCCCGGACAAGCTGAATGCCTGGACCGCGACGATGGACCGCGAGGTGCGCGCGGCACTGGAAGAGGCCGAACGCGATGAGAATGTCCGCGCCATTGTGCTGACCGGCGCCGGCCGGGGCTTTTGCGCAGGCGCCGATATGTCGCTTTTGAGCGCGGTGGCTGAACAGGGTCTGAGCGAAGAGAGGCGCGCGCAGGCATTGCGCGGCGGAAGCAGCCAGCGCGAAGGGGTGCGGCCGGACTTCCAGAAGAAATACTCTTATTTCCCGGCGATTGGCAAGCCGGTGATCGCGGCCATCAACGGACCGGTGGTCGGCCTGGGCCTGGTCATCACGCTGTATTGCGATTTGCGGTTCGCATCGGAGGCCGCGCGCTTTAGCACCACGTTTGCCCGGCGCGGGCTGATTGCCGAGTACGGAATGGCCTGGATGCTCCCGCGGCTCGTGGGGCACGCCAACGCGCTCGATTTGCTACTTTCCGCGAGGCAAATTGACGCGGCTGAGGCGCTCCGCATGGGGCTTGTGAACCAGGTGTTCGCCCAGGAAGGCTTTCTCGACAAGGTGCGCGGATATGCGCGCGACCTCGCGTCGAATGTCAGCCCGCGATCGTTGCGGGTGATCAAGCGCCAAGTGTATGAGGGGATGTTCCAGACGCTCGCAGAAGCCTTTGAAGTCTCCGAGCGTGAAATGCTGGCAAGCCTCCAGTCAGAAGACTTCAAAGAGGGCGTTGCGCACTTCCTCGGAAAGCGCGCGGCGGCCTTCACCGGCAGATAAGCAAAATGATATGTCGCCGTTCCTGCGTGGGTCTTCGCCACGACTTTCCACCGCACTGCGGGTTTGACTCACCGTGGCCCAATTGCGCCGTTGGCATTTTGTTGACGAACACGAAACAAATTCTTTGGAAGGCATCGGCAACGTGGGAACCTTAGGCGGCATCCAAATTATTCTGGCCTGGTTCGATCCGCTTACTTCGCCAGTCTGGAATGGAGGTTCACTTGAAACGAGTAATTCTGGTCGCGGCAGCATGCGCATTCTTCTTTATCGTGAGCAGCGCCCGCGCGCAACAACTCGACGCAGGCTTCTCGGTGAGCGGAGTCACGGCGACGCCGGCCTCGAGCGCCGGGGCTGGCTTCCAGCCGCAGACGATGGGCGGCGGAGCATTTCCGGGCTTTAGCACCGATTATCTCATGCGCCACCACTTCGGATTCGGCTTCGAGGTGAACTGGAGAGCCAAACAGAACACATACCAGGGAGTCCAGCCGTATCGCCCCATCCTTTACGACTTCAATGGAGTTTTCGCGCCGCCCCTGGGGAAAAAGGCGGCGCTCGAGCTGCAAGGTGGAATCGGCGTCTCCAGCACCCGGTTCTATCAGCCGTTTTTCACTTGTTCACTTTTTTCGTGCACGAATTTTGCCGCCTCCAACCATTTCCTGGGCCACGTCGGCGGCGGCATTCGTTTTTACTTCTGGCACAACGTTTTCCTCCGGCCGGAGGCACACTATTACGCTATCCATAACAACATCGAATTCGCCGGATCGCGGGTGACGCGCTTTGGCATGACGCTCGGCTAT
>DASWCG010000379.1:0-7920 GCA_036390175.1 Candidatus Acidiferrales bacterium
ATCGGGCGCAACGGCAAAGATCTGGCCTTTATCCCCGGTGGCGACATAAACGGTGCCGCCGGCGCTCACGGCGAGGTCCCAGATATATTTTGTTTTCGGCTCGAAGAAAACGGATTTCTCTCCCGACGGGGAGACCTTGTAAACCTTGCCGTCCGGAGATGTGGCGACGAAAAGATTGTCGTGCGCGTCTACGGCGAGCGCTTGAGCGACCAATTCATCCGATTCAAAAACCTTTACCGCCTTCCCGGCCGAATCGAACCGAAAGACTTTGGCGTTCGACCCGCCAGCGGCATACAAATTTCCTTTCGAGTCGAGCCGCAACGCCCACAGATACGCGGAATCCGCGTCGGCAAAAGCCGAAAAGCGCGGCGCCAAAACGAGCCGGCCGTCGCTGCGCACGGCGATTCCGTGCGCGGTGCCGCGCAGGAACTCCTCGAGTGTGGATTGCCTCCAGTGGCGCGTGTGCTCGGCGAGCGCCAGCGGCGCGAGCGCAGCCGCAAGCAAGACTGGAAGAAGAGCTGCAAGAAGTTTTCGCGAAAGATGCGGCATCGTCCTTGTCCTCATAGGGAAGTCGCCCGCGGGGGTCCTGCGGCTACTTCACAATGATGGTGAGCGAGGTAAATCCGGTAACCACTTCATTCATCGGCACGGACCACTCGCCGGCCACCGATTCCCGGAGCAACTGCGCGCCGCCCGGCGCATTCCTGTGGTCCAGCACATTGATCTGTGAGAGCGGCGCGTTGGGAAGCTCCTTGTCCTCAACGAGCAAGGTTGGTGTCGGCTCAAATATCGCGACGTACAAGCGGTCGTTGCGCCGCTCTTTGTTTAGCAGGGTGATGAGTTGCTCGAGGCCAGCCAGGTTTCCCGGCGGACCGACCGTGAAGGGACGTACGGAGCGGTTCATCGAGTCGGCGTCGCTTACCTGAACGCGCAGCGTCGAACCGTGCGCCGCTTGCGCAGGAATCGTGATGGGGACTTCGGTGATGACCGGAGCGCCGCGATAGGGTCGCAGAAGCACCTTCACCCGCAGGGATTCGCCGGGCATGGCTTCACCCTTCTCCAGCCAAGCGCTTTCAATCGCCGCCCCGCGCCGCTCCGGCAGCCCTTCGACTTTCAAGGAAATGCGCTCGACGCGCGCCGCTTCATAAGGGTTCCCGAAGATACGCGCGAAAACGCTCTGCACCGTGAGGGCCACGAAGATTCCGTCCGGAACGAACTGGTCGGTCGGCGCGAACATGTTCTCGAGACGGACCGCGGAATGACCCGCCAGTGAAATCTCGCCGCTGAGCCGCATGGTGCGCCCCTCGCCGTAGACGGGGTTGGCGACCAATCCGTTGAACGCGGTGATGGCCACAAGCAGAGGCGTGATCTTGGGATGCTGGATGAGCTCGAAGTGGAGCTGCTTTTCGCCGGCCGGAGAAGCGACAGTCAAGTCCATCGGAATCATGCGGGGAGCCGCTCCGAGTTTCCCCGCAACGGCCGTAAGGCGATCATCGGTGATGGTTCCGATGGGCCCGCCGACATTCACAATTTTTGTGGAAGCCAACTCCGAGGAAAGAGTTGTCAGGACACGCGAACGGGCCATGGGCAATTGCACCGAGCCAAACCCGAACAGCGGATGCCCGCAGAGGAACACGCGATCGCCGTGCACCGCCGCAACCGTGCACGCGGCACTGATGGAAGCATCCCCTTGGACCAGCACCATGCCGACCATGTCGCCCGGAGTAATCTTTGCATCATCGGGCTGCGCGGGCGCCGTGCCTCCTTGCGTCGCTACCATGCTGTAGCGTTCGAACTCACCGGCGAAACGCTGCACGGCCTCCGGCTGAAAACCGGAGAACGCCAGCGGCGCCTGAATCGGCTGCAGATAGGCGTTGGAAGGGACTTGGACGTTTCGCGCTATCTCCGCCGGCAGGGGAAGCTGTGATGGCGCAGATTCGGGAGCAGCCGCAGCGGCTGGGATCACCGCGTTGTTGAGCCGCAGGGCAAACATGTCCTCGATCGGGGTGACGCCCGCAAGAGGTTCTTTTGTGAAAATGCCCAGCTTGAGGGAAAGCGCGCCGGCGAGTTTTCCTTCGATATAGACGGGGCTGCCGCTCATTCCTGCAACTACGCCGGTGTGTTCGACTTTAGGCCCCTCCAATTGCACCAGGATGATGGACTGCTTGGGGCCGAGAAAATTCGGCATCACGCCGATGACTAGGAGGTCGAATTTCTCAATCTGGTCGCCCGCAAAAATTGTGTAGGCATAGCCCTTCATGCCGGGTTTCACCTGGTCGAGGGGCAGAATCTCCCGAGAGTCTTGGGCGCGGCACGTTCCCACGAAAGAAAGCAGCGCCACGAGAGCAACTAGCAGAGAGCCGGGGAATCTCAGCCGGGTGAGCGGCTTGAAAGAAGACAGATGAGGCTGGGCCGTGTTCATCAAACTAACATGATACCTGTGCAACGAGACGGAATCAATTCGCGCCAACAGACGGTGGTGCGCTGAGACACTACCGGAGGTTTTTCTCCTGGGCGGAGCGCGAATCTGGTTGCTGAGCCTGAAGCGGCGTGGCGTGGTGTCCCAGGATGATGGTCACAACGATCGCCATAGCCAGCGCTATCGAGAGAACTGCAGTTGTTCGTATCAATGCATTCAAGGTTTTCCGCTTGCCCATCTTCGTCTCTCCTCACTTTATTTACGGCCTGGCGGGGAAAAAGTCAGGTCGGCCCTGAGAATGACAACCTTCGACGCCGCGATCCGTCGCGCCAAGGCCTGTGTCCGGGGAGGATTGGCGAGCATGGTAAACTCGCACCGTGGGCCAGCAGCAGATTCATCCAGCACGCACAATCACGGGCGGCTTGGAGCCTCCCGGAGATAAATCCATATCGCACCGCTACGCCATGTTGGCGGCGCTGGCCGAAGGCACAAGCGAAATACGGCATTTTTCCAGCGCGGCGGACTGCGTCAGCACGCTCGAATGTCTGCGCGCGCTGGGCGCAGACGTTCAATGCGAAGGCGACACGGTGCGCGTTACGGGCCGCGGAATAAAAGGCTTGCAACGTCCGCGGCGCGCTCTCGATGCCGGCAATTCCGGAACGACCATGCGTCTGCTCGCGGGAATCCTCGCCGGACAATCGTTCGATTCGACGCTGACAGGAGACGGGTCGCTGCGCCGCCGGCCGATGCGGCGCGTGATTGAGCCGCTGGCGCGCATGGGCGCGCAAATTCGCGCGCACGACGAGGAGTTCGCGCCGCTGGAAATTCACGGCCGCCGGCTTCGGTCTATCGAATACACATTACCGGTGCCGAGCGCCCAGGTGAAATCCGCAGTTTTGCTGGCGGGATTGTTCGCTGCGGGAACGACCAGCGTCACAGAGCCGGTGCGCACGCGCGATCATTCGGAGCTGGCGCTGGCCGAATTTGGCGCGCGGCTGGAGCGCGAAGGCCGGACCATCCGCGTTCATGGAGTCGCCCGTAACGGCGCGGGACGCCTCGAAGCGCGCACAGTGGTCGTTCCCGGTGATTTGTCCTCCGCGGTGTTTTTCCTTGCAGCCGCGTGCGTGCTGCAGAATTCGAGCGTGCTCGTTCACAATGCCGGTTTGAATCCCACGCGCACGGCCGTTCTCGACGTGCTCGCGGCCATGGGCGCGCCGCTCAGCCTGGTTTCCGTGCATGGATCGAGCGGAGAGCTGGTGGGCGACATCGCCGTGCATCACGCCGCGCTCGAGGGCGGCGTGATCGAAGGCCCGGCGGTGGCGCAGTTGATTGACGAGCTGCCGATGCTCGCGGCGCTGGGTCCGTTCACAGAAAAGGGCATCGAGATCCGCGATGCAGCCGAGTTGCGCGTGAAAGAGAGCGACCGAATTGCGGCGGTGGCGGAGAACCTGCGGCGAATGGGCGCGCGCGTCGAAGAAAGGCCGGACGGATTGTTCGTGGCAGGGCGGGCGGCAGGAAAACTGCACGGCGCGGAAATTGATACGCGCGGCGACCATCGAATCGCCATGGCGTTTGCGATTGCCGCGCTGGGAGCGGACGGGCCGAGCGTCATTCTGGATGCGGAGTGCGCCGCGGTTTCTTATCCGGATTTCTATGAGACGCTGGAGCGGCTCGCGGAGAGGTAGCGAACCCTCCGGCACTATGTGGTCTTGCGAAGCGCGATGGAACCGTAGCTGGTCTTCAGGTTGATCTTTGGCCCGCGGCCGCCGACTTTGCCTTCCAGGCGCGAATCGCTGTCGTGGCCGCCTCCGCCTGTTTTCTTGAGAGAGGAATCGGTGAATTCCGTTTCAATCTCGCCGGAATGGGAGTCTGCGCGGATTTCGAAAGGAGCTCTGGCGGGCAATGTGAGAGTAATTCCCGCGGACGCATTGGTAACGTCAATGTCGTCCTTGGGAGGATTGGCAAAGCGCAGCTCGACGTTTCCATTGCGGTTTTCGACCTGAATGCGCCCGCCGACATTTTCCATGTCAATGTCGTAATCGCGCGTCTTCAGCGTCACACTGCCCGATGCGTCGGTGATTTCGAGATTCCCGGAGCTCGTGTCCACGCGCCCGGAAAGCTTCGTGACGGTCAAGTCGGTCCGCTGGGAGAGAAAGTGCACACCCTTGGCGATTTTTTCCAGGCGAATGGACCCGAAGAACTCGCCGTCAATGTTGGCCGCGCCGGCTACGGTGGAGATACTCACGTCGCCGCCGCGCCCGGAAACTTTGACGTTGCCCCCGGCGCCAGAAACATGCACGTCTCCTTTGCGCATTTCGATGCTGACGTCGCCGCCCGGATCGCGCACTTCGACATCGCCACGCACTGTGGCGACGGAAACCCCGCCTTCGATGCCGGCCAGTCGCACATCGCCGCGGTTCGTTCGCGTGTTGACATCGGCTTGTTTGGGGACATGCACTTCCAGGTTCACGGTGCACCTTTCGCCGTCGCCGCCCTGCGTTGCGACTTCGTAGCCGTCACCCAAGTGGGAAATGGCCACGGAAACGCGCTGGCACTGCCTCTGGGCTTCGTTTTCGCTCCAGGCATGGCCGGTCTTTTTTGCTGAGACGCGGATTTCGGCGGCGTCTTCGGCGCGGACCTCGATGTCGCCGCGCAGCGTTCGAATGGAAATATGCGAGTTCGCGGGCACGGCTTGAGGCCCAACGTCTTGAGTGAAGGAGTACTCATTGCCCCACAGGGGAACGTCTGCGCCGATCTCCGCAGGAATCCAATGGGCTGCGCTCACGCCGAGTCCCAAGAGAATCAGACAGGTTACGAGAAAAATCTCCCCGCCGGTGATCGTGCGCGGCGCGCCTTCGCCGGAGCGTTGCGCGGCGAGGCGATCAATCAGCTTGGCCACTCCCCAGAGAATCAGAAGCAGCGGCCACCATTTCGAAAAGAGGCGCCAAAACCCGAATTCGCCGCGGAAATTCTGCGCCAGGAAGATCAGCCCCAACACAATCAGCACCACACCGGTGAAGATGGACCGACGCCGTGGTCTGCCGTTTGTCATGCGGGCTCCGGGCGGCTCCTTTCCACTAGGAACTGACATGCCCTTCGGGAGATGCCAGCGCTTCGGCCAACTTGATTGCGCCAATCACAAGCAGCAGGATCGGCCAGGTCTTTTCAAAGAAGCCCAAATCGCCGCGAACCTGCCCAAGCAGGAACAGCACGCCGATGGTAATCAGCACGGCCGGGCCCATCAGCGTCCTGCAGGTACACCGGGCGCACTTGCATCGCGTCGCCGTGGCCATTTCGAAACTCCTCCTACTCGGGCCGTTTCATACGATTCAGCAGCATCAAGACGCCTGCCCCGATCAGAAACACCGGCCAGAACCTGAAAAAGATGTGAAACGAAAAGAAATGAAACTGATTGAGCAGGAAAATCACGCCGAGCCCGATAAGAAGAAGCGGACCAACTGGTTTGTCCTTTCCCCAGGCTTCCACCGAGGAAGGCGGAGGTTGTCCGAGGGCTTTCGCCTTCGCGGTGCGATGCGCATCAATCGCCATGTACACGATAAAACCGGCTAGCGAAAGGCTGAGGACGATATCACCGGCATCGCCGAGGTCGCTGTTCAAGCCGGCGATGAGGGCGATGAACACAACGATGTGCACCACCGCCTTGGTGTATTCGCCGTTATAGACGGCGCCAAGACCCGGCACGAAGCCCAGAAAAAGCGCCGCGCCCGGGCTGGGTGATGACGCTGGAGCAGGAGGCTGCGGGTGGGTGACCAGAGCCGCCAGGCAGGGCTCACAATAGAGAACACCGCGCACATCCCGGGTGCACTGCTGGCACATCGCCTTGCCGCAGTTGCGGCAGTAGCCGGTGGCTTCCACTTCGGCATGAACCGCGCACTTCACGGCAAGCTCCTTTCACCAGCGCTTGGGAGAGCGCTGGCTAGCACGCTCAATTCCAGGTGCAATTGGTCGGCGCGGTTCAATTCCCGCGGCTGGTTCCGCTGCGGACCATTGGTCATCCCCGGCGGATTATCGGGAGAGTTCTGCGGGAGCTTCTTGTTCTCCAGGCCCGCGCCGGGCTCGGTCTCGGGACGCAGCCGCGACTGAATCTCATAAACGACGCGCAGGTCGGCGACAAACTTCGAGCCGCGCGCGTAGACCAGGTGAACCTGACGGTCGGCCGCGCGGTAGAGGTTTGCCGGGCGAAAATCGGCGAGACGCACATGGCGCCAGTTGATTCCCAGGGAAGGGAGCAGCACGGCAAGCGTAATGGCGATACTCACGGCGCTATAGGCAAAGCGCGGCTGGCTCAGCAGGCGCAACCATTTAAAGGCACTCCTCCAGCTCAGCTTTTGCTTTCTGGGGCCGAGCGTCTTGTCCAGAATGATCGAGGCCAACTCGGGCGGCTCTTCGAGCAACTCAAGCCGGTGTAGTCCCGAAACCACCCCCGAAACTCGAGCGACCAGCGGGCCGCAGCGGTCACAATGATTGGCGTGCGCGTCAAACTCGCGCCGCGCACCTTCTCCGAGCAACCCGTCCAGGTATTCGCTCAGGCTCGCTTCGACTTGTTCGCAGGTCCAGCTCATGGTTCACTCCGGACGCAGTCCCATCTGCTCGAGCAGTTTGGCGAGCTCGATCCGCCCGCGATTGATGCGGGATTTTACCGTGCCCTCGGGCACTTGCAGCACTTGCTGAATCTCCTGATACTCCAAACCCTGGAGATCGCGCAAGATCACCGCTTCCCGCAGATCCGGAGAAATCTTACGCAACGCCGCCTGCACCTGTCCGCTCAATTCGCCCAGCAACGCATGCTGGTCGGGACGCCGCGCGGCCGACTCCTTATTTTCAAGCTTGGGCATGGCATCGTCGAGCGAATCGGTCAAGCGGTCGCGCCGGGTCCGGCGGTAGTGGTCAATCAGGAGATTGCGAGTCACGCTGGTCATCCAGGTGGTAAAGCCGCCGTGTATGGCCCGGTAACTGGCAAGTGTCCGATAGACCCTCAGAAACACTTCCTGCGAAAGGTCTTCGGCTTCCGACCGGTTACTGGTAAAACGGTAGCACAGGTTGTAGATCCTGCGCGTATGACGCCGCACAAGCTCCTCCCAGGCCGAGCTGTTGCCCCGGAGGCATTGCTGAACCAGTTGGGCATCCTGCTCCAACTTTGCATTAGCCTCGCAACCCGTGTCGTGTCTCGGCCTGCACTAGATGGAACGCAAAATGCACTGAAAAAGTTCCCGCCGAACCAGGCGAGCTGCCGGAGGGCATCTTAGCCGCCCGCGGCCAAACGCACAAGCGCGACGGGCAAGCGGGCCTCTCCATCGCTGATGCTTCCGCCGGCCAAGGACTTGACAGAGGCGCGGTTGCGTATATACAATGTGTATACGGATGGAGCGGATTGAACATGAAAACCCAATTGCGCAAGTGGGGAAACAGCGTGGCCGTGCGGATCCCCAAGCCTGTCGCCGATGCGGCCAAACTGCGTGCGGGCGACCACTTGGAATTGA
>DASWCG010000380.1:0-2968 GCA_036390175.1 Candidatus Acidiferrales bacterium
CGAGGAGACGGAAACGCTGCCCTCGTTGATGCTTTCCGCGGCGATGTGCGAATGGCAATCGATAATACCGGGAATGACGAATTGCCCCGCGGCGTCGATGACCTGAGCGTCTTTCGGGGCGTTGACGGTCTGGCCGACTTCCGCGATTTTGCCATCCTTAATAAGGATAGAGCCGTGCTCGATGGTTCCATGCGAGACGGTGAGGATGGTGGCGTTTCGAATGACAATAACGGCGGGCGCGTCCGGCGGCGTAGCGGCGTGCGCCAGAACCGGGAAGTAAATGATGTAAAGGACGCAAAGGAAGTAAAAGAACGGAGTCCGCAGGCGGTTAGCGTTCAGCACATACGAGGTTTTCACTGCGCACCTCCCAGGTTGACCATCCCCGATGAAGCCGCGCCGGGTTTTATGCCGGTAAAATCGAGTGAGATACCCTGCACCCTGATGCTGCCCTTCAAAGAAGCTCCGTCAAACGTGCCGGAGAAAATGACGTCGCCGGGGGATCCCTCAATCGGAATGTTGATGGTGAAGCTGAATTTGTCCACGCTCAGGTAGCCGCTAATGATCGAGGCGGTGCCGCGCTTGCTGGTGAGGGTGCCGGAGATCGTGCCCTCTTTTTCCATAGTAAGGTCGGCGGTGGATTCCTCGGGGCCATCCGGCGTGGTATAGGAAAGTTTCCATTTTCCGGTGATGTCGCCTTTCGGCGGATCCTTGGGTTTCTCCGGCTCGCGAACCTCAAACCTGCGGCCGTCGACAAAAACCATTTTGATCTTCGTTTTTTCCTCGAAGAGGTCGCCGTCGGTAACGACGAGATTGGCGATTTTCCCGTTTTCGATGGAGCCCAAGCGGTCGGCAACCCCGAAGATTTCCGCCGCCGTCAGCGTCAGCGCGCGAAGAGCGGCGTCCGGCGCGAGGCCCGCGTCAATCGATTTCTTCGCGGCCTTGAGAACATCCTTCGGCGGAGTGATGCCGCCGGAATAAAATGCAAACTTGACGCCCGCTTTGGCCAGCGCCGCCGGTGACGACGGTGCGCGATCGCGAAACCGCAGCGTTCGTAACGACGGCTTGTCTTCGGGATCAGCATCCTTCTCGGCTTCCGGCCACTTGAGATTCACAAGCACGGGAAGTTTTTTCGCGGCAATTTCCGGAGCCACTTCATAGGCCATCTGGCCGCCATAAATGGCGCCTTTGACCTGCCAGCGATCAACAAGTTCGAGCGCGCGTCGGAGTTGTATGGAATTGTTCGCGGGAATCAGAACGAGCGCGTGGTCTTCTAACGCCTCGGCGAGCGCGGCTTCGGTGCGGTCATAACGGGGCCGCGCAACGCTGCGCGGATTCTTTTCATACGTAGCCTGCGCTTTGATGCTCCACTCCGTATCCAGCCAGACCTGATGAACGTAGGCTAGCGAGCCCATGATCGAGCTCGGAAACCCGCCGCCGAATCCTCCTGAAGTTTGGAAGGACAAAGGAATCGCCACTGGCGATTTCACCACCAGATCGCCTGCGCGTTCGCCCGCCAGATCCAGCACCGCCGCCTGCCCCGGGAAGATTCCGCCTTTTGGCGCGGAAACGACGGTGGTGAACCCCGCGCTGCGCCAGGTTTCGATGCGCTTGTCGCTCAGGATGACTTCGTCCGCCGCGCTGCGCCAGGGCGAGGAGAAGGGCCGGTCCTCGGGACCGCGCGCGCCCTCTTGCGGGCGACGCGGGCCGCCTTCCCCGCTCGCCGGAGGAGCGATGGGAAGCCCCACATCCGTAAAGCAATCAATGAGTCCAGGGTAGACAGTGAGACCTTTCCCGTCGATGCCCCAGGCCTCCGGCGGAATGGCGATGTCTTTTCCAACCGCCGTGATCAGGCCGCGAGACATGACAATGGTGGCGTTCTCGGCAGCCGGGCCGGAAACGGGGACAACTTTGGCGCCGCGAATGGCGAAGTATTGCGGCTCGCCTCCTTGTGCGTGAAGGGACGGCGAAGCGTCAAAAAGAGCCAAAAGAACCGTAAAGCAGCCTGCCGACACACACCTGAGAATCAGGTTGGAACGCATGCAAGACTCCTCGCGAACGCGTTGAAAGGACAACCATCCCCCGGCAACCGTAAAGGTAGACGGATGAGGCTAGTGGGAAGTTTCGGAAGAGTCAAGAAGGGGGCCCGAAAAAAAAGAAAGAAAACCGGAAACAAAGTGGCAGGGTCTTTCGTTTCTTCTATTGCATTCCCATAGGGACTGTAGCATATAGGTATGGGTATCCCATAGGAGTTACGGGAGAAAACGATGGGCGAACGGGCGGATGTCTGGCAAGGCACGCTGGCCTTGATGGTGCTGAAAACGTTGCAGGCCCTTGGGCCACTACACGGGTATGGGATCGCGCGCCGAATCGAACAGACCAGCGGCGACTTGCTGGCGGTGAACTACGGAACGCTGTACCCCGCGCTGCTGAAGCTGGAGCAGGAAGGATACATTTCCTCCGAGTGGGGCACCTCGGACAACAATCGCAAGGCCAAGTACTACAAGCTGACGCGCGCCGGGCGCAAACAACTGGAGAAAGAAGCGCGCGAGTGGGAGCAGACCACGGAAATTCTGGCGCGGTTTCTGGCTCCGGGAAAGGAATCCGCATGAGAAGGCTGCGCGTCCTGCTCCTCCGGCTGGCCGGGCTCTTTCGCAAAGACCGGCGTGAGCGCGATCTCGCTGCGGAGATGGAAAGCCATCTCCGGATGCACATCGAAGACAATCTGCGCGCCGGAATGAGCGCCGCGGAAGCCCGCCGTCAGGCACTGATGAAATTAGGTGGAGTTGAACAAACGAAGGAAATCTATCGCGAGCGGCGCGGGCTCCCGCTTCTTGAAACGCTATTCCAGGATTTGCGTTACGCCGGCCGGATGCTCCTGAAAAATCCCGGCTTCACGGCCGTGGCCGTGGCGATCATGGCGTTGGGAATCGGCGCGAACACGGCCATGTTCAGCGTTGTGAATGCCGTT
>DASWCG010000381.1:0-2112 GCA_036390175.1 Candidatus Acidiferrales bacterium
CGCGTGACGAAATCCTGCTTTCGGTGCGTGATCTATCGTCTCCGCCAATGCTGCAAACAGCGAGTTTTGATTTGCATCGCGGTGAGGTTCTCGGCATTGCCGGCCTCGTAGGGTCAGGCCGCACAAGTCTGGTGAGGGCGCTTTTTGGGTTGGAACGGCCCGTTCGCGGCGAGATCCGCGTTTCTGGACGAGTACGAAGCGAGACTGTTAACGAGGGCAAGCTGGAACAGGGAGCCCTCGCTGACGCGCGCGCCTCCGAAACGCCGCATCAGCGAATCATGCAGGGAATCGGATTTGTAAGTGAAGATCGACAGAATGAGGGTCTTGCTCTGCCTTTGACGCTGGCTGACAACATAACCCTGACCCGATTCGAATCGTGCGCCACCGCGGGCTGGATCTCGCAGAGTCGTCAGGATGAACAGGCAAAGCAATGCATGCAAAAGCTGAAGGTAAGAGCGTCCGGGCCGGCAGCGAAAGTTTCCAGCCTGTCCGGCGGCAATCAACAAAAAGTAGCCCTGGGACGTCTGCTTCATCAGGACCCGGACATTCTTTTGCTGGACGAACCGACCCGAGGGATCGACGTCGGCAGCAAAGCCGATCTCTATGCCGAGATTTCGCGGCTGGCGGACAGCGGTAAGGGTATCGTCATGGTCAGCTCGTATCTTCCGGAATTGTTTGGCATATGTGATCGCATCGCGGTAATGAATCGTGGTCGCTTATCTGAAGCTCGACTCGTCAATGAATGGACGCCGCAAAAGGTGATGGAAGCGGCGATCGCCACGCACGAATCTTTAGTGAGAGGCGCGGAGAATTGAACGCAGTTCTTACTCAGGAATATACCGATCGAAAAGCAGGTTTGATCCGGCGACTTGGACCATTCGCCGGTTTAATCCTGGTGGTTCTGGTCTTTGCGGTCCTTAGCGGCGCGCCGGAACGGTATCTTTCGCTTGGCAATCTGCGGGTAGTACTCGCGCAAACCGTAATCGTCGCGACCGGGGCCATCGGTATGACGATGATCATTATCAGCGCGGGTATCGATCTATCAGTCGGATCCAGTGTCGCGCTGACCAGCGTCGTCACCGCCCTGGCATTGAGATCCTCCTGGAACCCGGCGGCGGCGGTGCTGGCCGGCCTTTTCGCGGGTGGATTGATTGGGGCGATGAACGGCGCCGTCATTACTTCGTTGCGCGTGATACCTTTTATCGCCACGCTGGGAATGTTAGGTGTCGCGCGTGGAGTCGCAAAGTGGCTGGCCGGCGAACAAACCGTCAATCCTCCCCAAACCTGGATCAACCAGCTCGCAGTCACGTTTCCACCTCGATCATGGATGCTGGTGGCGCCCGGAGTCTGGCTGACAATCGCCCTGGCAGTCTTGATTTCATTGGTTTTGACCAGAACTGTCTTTGGCCGCCATCTATTCGCCCTCGGATCGAATGAACGCGCGGCGCGAGCCTGCGGCATCGCCACCAACCGTCTGAAAATTATTATTTACGCGAGCGCGGGATTGTTTTTTGGGTTGGCGGGCGTGTTGCAGATGTCACGCCTGAGGCAAGGCGATCCGACGGTTGCGGTGGGGGTCGAACTGGATGTCATCGCGGCGGTCGTGATCGGCGGCGGCAGCTTGAGCGGCGGCGAAGGCAGTATTCTCGGTTCAATGATCGGGGCCATGATGATGGCGTTTCTACGCAACGGATGTCAGCAGGCAGGCTGGCACAATTACGTGCAGGAGATCATCATTGGGGCAATTATCGTTTTCGCTGTCGCGCTTGATCGCTGGCGGCATTCGCGGATTTGATGCCGGTCGAGGCTTTGCCAAAAGATTTTTCCGTCTCCGCGAGCGGAGAGGGGCAGGGGAGAGGTGGCGGCAACTGAACCCCGCCCAACTCCCTCCCCGCGCGCGGGGAGGGCAGAAGATCCTACACTTCGTGCAAAGCCGATCGTTAACGAGGGAGCTAACTGTGATCAGACTGGCTTTGATAGTTTCTTTAGTGGCGGCTCTGTCGCCGGCAGCGTCCGCCCAGGTAAAGATCACAATCGATCACAATGCCGGCGCCACCGCAAACCGCGAATTCAAATTTCAGCAGGTAACCGCTCCCTCGAGAGACGATCTGG
>DASWCG010000382.1:0-3146 GCA_036390175.1 Candidatus Acidiferrales bacterium
TGCCAAGACAAGGCAGCAATTGGATCCCGCCACTCGTGAGGCTTACCTCGAACTATTGAAGAGCACGGATGTTTCGAAAATCGACCGCGGTGATACGAAATCTGTCCGGCTCGTCTTCGAAATAACTCCTAAGTTTCTGGACGCAGCAAGGCAAGCGACTCCCGCTTTGGCCGAGCCTTCGCCCGACTCTGCGCCAAAGAAGGCATCGAGAAAGAGATCTCCACGCAGTTAGGCCGCCCTACGGTGGTCGGAAAACGTGTACACCCATTGAGTCCGAACCAGGACATCACGGCGAAGCTGCCCTCATTGCGCCAACTCCAAATCTGAAGTTCTCTGTGGATAGCTTGGTCACTCATACGACGCACAACTTCACCAGCGCCCCTGACCTGATGCACGAAGTTGAGGACGCGAGGATCTATGCAGGATTCCACTACCATCATTCGGTGATTCAGCGCAGAGTTTTGGGCATTAAAGTCGGGCACCAATTAATGCACCGTTACTTTGCTCCCGTCAGGTGATTTGTTCGAAGGGGAAAGTTCAGTCGCCGGCGGGAGTGGACTTCATGTAGCGCCAGGGGTTGATCGGCGCGTTGTTCATACGCACTTCGTAGTGAACGTGCGGGCCAGTGGAACGGCCGCTGATACCCGTGTAGCCCACCACTTCGCCACGTTTCACGCGGGCGCCCGGGACCGCCGAGAATGCCGAAAGATGCGCGTACCAAGTGGTGAGGCCAAAGCCGTGGTCGACGACCACCAACCGGCCGTACCCGGCATGATTCGCTGCGATGGTAATCACTCCGTCCGCAGTTGCGTGAACCGGAGCGCCGTAATCAGAAGCCACATCGACACCGGTGTGGAAGGCCCCTTCACCGCTGAACGGATCCAAGCGCTCGCCGAAGCTAGCCGTGATGTGGCCCATGACCGGCCAGATCGCCGGCGTGTAACTGGAATTGGCAAAACTCACGGCCGACAGCAAATGGAGTCCACTGCTGGAGACGGCAATCACTGAGGCGTTGCGCTTCAAGAAGGTGTACTGCTCGATCGAGCGGTCGAAGGCGTCCTGTGCGTCAATGGGATTATCGCTCTGGTCGAAAGCGGCGGGATGGTAACGCAACACGCCGTAGGTCATGGCCACTTCGGTCGCGAGAGATTGGAGGGAATCGAGCCGCTGGTTGGTGTCGTTCACGGTGGTTTGGAGTTGCCGGTACTGCTTCTTGAGGGTTTCCTGGTCATGGCGGAGGGCGTTGTAGTTGCTGACCTTCCAGAGCATTCGGGAGTAAGACCCGACGGCTGCCGTTACGCTAATTGCCCCAATGAGGGCCAGTACGGCGATTCCGTGCAGTATATAAGCGGGTACGATGACTTTCCGGAGCTTGCCCGGAGTCGATGCGATAAAGAAGGTGTAGCTTTTACCCCTCATGGGCTACAGGGCCCTCAGGCCTCCGAGATTGACCGCCGCGGACGATTCTACCGTTGCGCCCGCAGGAACCGGAACTTGTCCCACATCTGAACCGTGAGCCTTGGTCCGCGACATTACACATACTAGTTTCTATAGGGTTTTCCCGTCAACCCTGTATTTTGCGGTTTGAAGGCCAGGTCGTGCCGACCTGTTCCCTGTACTAAAGGACAGGTGGATTGCCCTTCCGCTTAGGACTTCGCCAAACCGAGACTTGTAGCTCGGGCAAGGTAGGGCTTGGTGGGGGCGATATACTGTCGCTCCAGATGATCCGAGTGCACGAGACAAAATCATGTTACCTCGATATCCCGACGAAAATTCCCTTCTGAAGAAGATTGCGCAAGCAGTCGGTCCGCCGGCAAAGAAGGAGCTCCGGATTCTCGCGAGGGGAATCGGCGACGACGCCGCACTTTTCAAGCCGAAGACTGGACACGAGACGATTCTGACGTGCGACTGGTTCCTGGAAGGGACGCATTTCTTGCGGGATATGCATCCCCCGGACGCGGTGGGCTGGAAGTGCCTCGCGAGAGCGGTCAGCGATGTGGCAGCAATGGGAGGAATGCCGCGATGTTTTCTCCTGAGCCTGGCCTTGCCCGAATCGCACACCGGGCCGTGGCTGGATCTGTTCCTGCGTGGATTGCGGCGCGCGTCCCGCAAGTTCCAGTGTGCGCTGGCGGGCGGGGACACCACGCGGCGGCAGGAAATCCTGATCAATGTAACAGTCGTGGGCGAAGTGCGTTCCGGTCATGCGGTCCTGCGGTCGGGAGCGCGGGCGGGCGACGTTCTCTACGTCAGCGGGCGGCTGGGCGAAGCGGAATTGGGTCTGCAACTCCTGAGGCAATGCAAGGGAGTTGTGAGTGAAAAAAATCCACTGATCAGAAAGCATCTCTACCCGGATCCTCGCGTCGCGTTAGGCGAGTGGTTGGCGAAAAGAGGCTTGGCCACAGCGATGATGGACCTCTCTGACGGGTTGTCCAGCGATCTCCCACGGCTGTGTGCTGCCGGCGGCGTCGGGGCGCGCGTGGAGAGCGCAAAGATCCCGTTGGTAAAGAAACCGGCCGTTCATGGCAAGCAAGCGCTCGATCTCCTTCAACTAGCTTTGCACGGCGGGGACGACTATGAATTGCTCTTCACCGTTCCCAGGCGCTTTGCGAACCGGCTACCTCAGCGATTTCGGGGCGTTCCCCTCACCGCGATTGGTGAAATCACTCGAGGTCAGAGGCCTGTTGTGATTCTGGCCGATGGACCTGAGCAACGCCTGGTTCCTGGAGGTTGGGATCCATTTCGTGGGTAAAACTGACGGAAGAATTCTAGGAACCTATCCGCTCTTTTCGCGGAAAAATAGCGCCTTCTGCATGGCACGAAACATTCTGTTCGGCGCAGGCTCGGCGGCACTACGGAGTGCTGGTCGCATTCCCCGTCCCGGTTTTCGTGGGAGGCGGTGCGGCTGGCGGTTTCTCCTTGGGCGCGGCAGGCTCGTCCTCCGTGGGAGCGGTGTCAGGAGTGTCTACGTTGACGTGATGCTCGGCGACCTGTTGCTCGAGGGGGATAACATTCGGAAAATCCGTCACGGGTGTTCCTGCCAGTGCGCCCTGCATGAATTCGAGCCAAATGGGAAGTGCCGCCCGCGCCCCGGTTTCTCGCTTGCCGAGTGAGACTTGTTTGTCGTCGAAGCCCACCCACGCGCCAGC
>DASWCG010000383.1:0-1735 GCA_036390175.1 Candidatus Acidiferrales bacterium
GACTCCAATGCTCCTAAGGTTAGGCTCTTGGCGCGGCGGACAGCCATGGGGTCACTGGTATAGAGCTTTGCGCCTTGCAAATTGGCCACCATGAGCAATTGCAGGCCGATGGGGCCGCAGCCAGCGATGAGTACGGTTTCGCCTGCCGTTACGCGCGCCTTCTGCACAGCCTTCAAAATCGTGTTGATCGGCTCGATGAACGTGGCTTCTTCAAAGCTGACGTCACTGGGCAGGGCGACAATCCCTCGTTCGGCCACCCAGGGCATGGCTTTCACGTATTCGGCGAAGCCACCGCCGTTGGGGGTGAATCCGCCGGTGAGTCCTGTGGTCTTGTACTGTTTGCACTGGGAGAACAGGCGTCGTTCGCAATAGAAACATTTCCCGCACGGGATGTGATGAAAACTCATCACGCGGTCACCCAGCTTCCACTTCGTCACCCCGCGGCCAATTGCCACGACTGTGCCGGCTACTTCGTGGCCCAGAATCTGTGGTGGCGGAACATAAGCGTGGAAAATTTTCTTGATGTCAGTGCCGCAGATGCCGCAGGCGGCAACTTTGATGAGCACTTCGCCGTCGGCGACTCCGGGGACCGGAACTTCCTCGACGCGGACGATTCCCTCTTCGCGGTAGACGCCGGCGCGCATGGTCTTGGGGACGGGACCGGGCGTCTTTACGGATTCTAGCGTTGTTCCGGTGCGGCTCATGTCGTCTGCGCTACCTCATTCTTACGTATCGAGAATGTTTCCCTCCGGACAGCCAACTCGTTGATGAAGCTGTCGAGAAAATTTCCCAGCGATTCGGCGGCCTTGCGGCTCTGTCTACCAAAGCGCATGAGCCCGGGAACGCTCGTTGGCCGCTGCAATACTTGGCCGAGTATCCGCCTCAAGCTGACATCGCCCGCTTTGGTCACCGCCAGATTCAAATCCAGCGGCAAGTCGCCTTCTGAAGTGTCGCTAATCGAACGTACAGCCACACCGCGCGTGCCCCAGACCAAGCACTCGCTAATCACATCGAAGCTCTCCATATCCACAACGTCCGCCGAAGAGCTCAATCTTAATTTCTCAGCAGCGGTAATCACGATGTGATCTTCCTCATAGAAAGCCCTCACTTCTTTCGCCCCGCACTTCTTTGTCAATTCTATCAATGCCTCGTCACATGGAATGGTGTCCTTCCGGAGGTCGGCATGAACGGTTCGAGTCCGTAGTTGCCTGGCTACAACAATTTCACCCGCTCTGATTTCAGGTAATAGCGCCCCTGCCAAACCAGTTGAAACACAAACGTCGAAGAATCGTCCAGTTTCAGTCGCAATCATTTGGATGCCGAGAGTGGCGGATCCGGCGTGCGTTCCACCCATGCCAGTTAGCAGGACTACAATTCCCACTCCCGCGATGTCGGCATTGTATGTCGTCAGATCGCCGAGTTGAACCGGTGAAAAATGGTGACGTTTGCGCCAGGGGGCGAATTCGGCTTCGACGGCAAATGTGACGAGGATACGCATAGTTCTTACGCGTTGTAACGTGGGCGCAGCCCGCTGCGGCGGGCGCCCCCACAAAGTCTTTGTCTCCGCCCGCGCACAGGCTAAAGCCTGTGCCACCAAAACCTTACGCGGCGGCGCGAGCCATGCGCTTGGCGCGGCCCTTGGCGATGTAGCCATTCGCTTCGTACCAGCGCACGGCACGCTCCAACGCGGCAGCTACCGGCCCCGCTTGAAATCCCAGTTCACGCTGCGCGCGCG
>DASWCG010000384.1:0-1570 GCA_036390175.1 Candidatus Acidiferrales bacterium
TACGGCTCGGTCTGGAGTGCGCGACAGCCTAACCGCGGTTGCGCCACCAGATTGAATCCGGGAAGGGAGAAACTTTACGGCTCAGTTTAAAGAGGGCGCAAAAGCTTAACGGCTGCTGCGCCCTCAATTTTTTGTGACCTCCGCGCATCCTCATGGGATCCGACAATTAGAAGGGCGCCTCGGCCTTCCCGCTATGTTTACCGCACGGGGAAGGAATTGCGTGAATCAGGCAGTGCTCGTGTGGCGAAACATTTTGACGGCCTTCGACGTTAACTCCAGTAGACCCTTTCGCCAGGCCCCTCACAACAAAGGAGGCGCAAAATGAGCTCGACCCGCAACGCAGGGAGAGTGGCCGGATTCTGGTACCTGCTGCTCGTCGTGATCGGTCCGCTGCGTCTTGTCTACATACCCAGCAAACTATTCGTTAGCGGGAACGCGACCGCGACGGCCAACAACATCGCCGCTCACCAGTGGCTCTTCCGTTTCGGCATCGTGAGCGACCTAGTCGGTGCGGTGGTGTTGATCTTCCTGGCGATGGCCTTTTATCGCTTGTTCAAGAGAGTGGACCAAAACCTCGCTGTGCTGGTGGTGATCTTCGGGGGCGTGATGCCAGCCGTCATCGACCTCCTCGGCGCGGCGTACGACCTCGGTGCGCTAATGGCAGCGCGCGGCGCCAATTTCTTGTCTCTATTCGACAAACCTCAGCGAGACGCCCTGGTCATGCTGTTTCTCAAGCTGGGTGACCATCAAAACACCGCCGCCGAGGCCCTCTGGGGAGTATGGCTCTTCCCGTTAGCGGCGCTTGTGTACAAGTCGCGTTTCCTGCCGCGCTTTCTGGCCGTCTGGCTCGTCATCAACGGCTTCGCCTACGTGATTATGAGCTTGACGGGCGTACTGCTACCGCAATATCAGGGTAAGGTGTTTATCATCTCCCAGCCCGCCCTCTTCGGGGAGGTGGCGCTCATGCTGTGGCTCGTGATCAAGGGCTCCAGGCCGCAACCGCTGGACGCCGCAGCCTTATCGTCGGCGGCTGCCTAGGACCCGATTCGTCGCATAACCGGAGATCTGCCAAGGGACGATTGCCCTTGTCACGCGGCGATGTGGTACTCGCTCTGAACCAAGCCGCTCGGATAGTGCCGAGTGGCTACGTGACGCAGCCGAATGTCGTGCGGCAGGGCGCCGAACAGAGGAACCCCTGCTCCAATGAGCACGGGCACGCGAGTGATAATGAGACGCTGGATGGGGGTCCAGGCGGCGTATTTTTTATTCGGCGAATTCGGTGGGCGGGATAGGGAAACCGTTTCGGCGCGGCTTTGCAAAACTGCGGCAGAAGCCTACAATGGCTGCCGCCCAGAATAAGGAGGCGAGATGCGAAGACAATTTTTGGCCGGTGTGCTTCTGCTGGGCGCTGCAGCCCTGGTGGGAAGCACGGCGGCTACGGCGCAATATCAACTCAAACAAAAATTCACTATCGGCGGAGACGGGGGCTGGGACTACCTGACTTATGATGCGGCCGGAAAGCGGCTGTTTATTTCCCGGGGCACGAGAGTGCAGGTGGTTGACCCGGAGA
>DASWCG010000385.1:0-1831 GCA_036390175.1 Candidatus Acidiferrales bacterium
GAAAAAGCCATCTACATTCACGGCGGCCAGCAGTATCACGTCGAGCATCTCGACTTCAAAGAGCGCAAAGCCTACGTCAAGCAGGTCGACGTCGACTACTACACCGACGCCATCCGCTACACCCAGGTCCGCGTCCTCGAAACCGCTTGCGAGCATCCGACAAGGATGCGAGTCCTGGGCGAGCGCAACGAGCCGATGGAACATTCCGGCCTTGTCGGAAAGGACCTCTCCTCTCCCTATTCTCATTCTCACGGCGATGTTCTTGTCCGCTCCCAAGTCGTCGGTTTCAAAAAAATCAAATTTTTCACCCACGAAAATGTCGGCGCCGGCAAACTCGAACTCCCCGAAAATGAAATGCACACAACCTCCTACTGGATCACCCTGGAGCGGGCCCTGCTCGAGTCGATTCCCTTCTCCGTCAGCGAACGTCAGAGCGGCATGTTCGGCTTGCTCCACGCGCTCGAATCCGTCGCCACGCTCCTGCTGATGTGCGATCGCCGTGACCTCGGCGCCGCCATCGGCGAACGCCCTCCCGCGCTGGATTCCCGCTCCGCCATCGCTGGGCCCCAGCTTTATCCCGAGCCGCTGCGGGGAGCTGCTGCGCCCCATCTCGACGCGACTTCTGAATTCACCCCGACCCGCCTTGAAGATGCCATCTCCGCCAACGCAAAGGAATTCTTCGAGCCAAATCTCTATCTTTTCGATGCCTACCCCGGCGGCATCGGCTTTTCGGAGCCGCTTTTCCGCGCCCACGATCTCCTCGTGCAGAAAACGCGCGAGCTCATTTCCGCGTGCGAGTGCGAACAGGGCTGCCCTTCTTGTGTGGGCCCGGCGGGCGATCTCGCGCCGCGCGCCAAAGAAGCCGCTCTTGCCATCCTCGACCGCTTGTGTGCGTAAATGGCTGCGACCCCCGATAAATTTTCCCGCCTCGCCGCACTCAAGCCGGCCCGCGCGATGCCCGCGCGGCCAATTTCGTTGCGCCCGCCGGACGAAGCAGACGCGCTCGGCCGCCTACTCGGCGCAGGTGTCTCGAAGAATCGTTTCGGCGAGCATCTGACCGTTCGAAACTGGTTTTCCACGCCGGAATTTTCCGAGCCTTCTCCCGTCGCACTCGAATTGCTCTCACGCACTCGCGATGAAGCTCTTTCCCGCAAAACGCGCGCCGCCCTCTCAGATCCGGCCAAGTGGCTTTTCCTCGACACGGAAACGACGGGCCTCGCCGGGGGCACCGGCACGTACGCTTTTCTGATCGGCCTGGCGTGGTGGGATGCCGGCGGATTGCAGGTCGAGCAATTCTTTATGCGTGACTTCGCCGAAGAGCATTCCCTGCTTCACGAACTCGCAGCCCGCGTTGCCGAGCGCCCCGTACTCGTCACCTTCAACGGTAAATCGTTCGATTGGCCGCTGCTCGAAAATCGCTTCACCATGACTCGCTCCATCGCCGCGCCGCGCTTGGCCGCGCATCTCGACTTGCTACACGCCGCGCGCGCGTTATGGAAGCTGCGGCTAGGTTCAGTGCGCCTGGTGGAACTCGAACGCCTGGTTCTCGACGCTCCGGGTCTCGGCTGGCACCGCGACGATGACGTTGCGTCCGCGCTCATCCCGCAGTTTTACTTCGACTATCTGCGCGGCGGGCCGGTTGAACCGCTTGCCGCCGTTGTCCGCCACAATCAAATGGACCTGCGCGGCCTCGCCGCTCTCTTCGGCAAAGTCAACGCACTGCTTTCCGAACCGTCGGGCGCCGCAAGCGGTTTCGAAGGCCTGGATCTCTTCGGCCTCTCGCGTTTTCTCCAGCGCCGCGGCGATTCGAATCGCGCACATTCCGCCTGCA
>DASWCG010000386.1:0-1943 GCA_036390175.1 Candidatus Acidiferrales bacterium
TCAATCCTAGCCGGAAGCATTCCTCTGTGACTTCTCGCACGGTTTTGCCCTTCAGCTTTGGCACGGTGATCCTTGCGCCTTCGGCCAGCGCCACGGTTTGTGGCGCTGTGGCTCGAAGGCTCGCCGCCTCGGCGAATTCCGTGGAGCTATCTGTTGCTCCTGACGTTTCCGCGGGAGAAAAATCGGTAACGTCGGGCAGAGCGTTGCTTGAAGGCGTCCTTCTTGAAGCCGTTAGGATCCGCTCCCGGACCGGAATGTCGCGGGGCACATCGAGATAACTGAGCACTTGCTCGGCAACGCGCTTGAACACCGGCGCGGCAACTTCCCCGCCCTCGCGCAATCCCACAGGTGAATCGAGCGAGATTAGAATGGTCACTGCCGGGTTATTCAGCGGCGCAAACCCGGTGAAAGATGCGATGAGCTGGGTCGGCGAGTACCTTCCCGTGGCGGGATCGATCTTCTGCGCGGAACCAGTTTTTCCTGCGGCGGTCCAGCCATCGAGCCGTGCCAGTTTTCCAGTTCCATCCCGCACGACTCCTTCGAGCATCCACCGCAGCGTTGCGGCCGTCTTCGCACTGATCGCCCGCCTTGGCTCTGTTCTTGTTGGTACCTCTTCAGCGGGCAGCGGCTGGCCCTCGCGCCGCAGTTCCTTAACTACATGCGGCCTGTAGATCAGGCCGCCGTTGGCAATCGCCGAAACTGCTGTGATGAGCTGAACTGGAGTGACGCCCACTTCCTGCCCCATCGAAATCGAGCCAACTGAGATCGGCGTCCAATTTTCGACGCGCCGCAAAATGCCTTTGCTCTCGCCGGGCAGATCAATGCCCGTCGGCGCGCCAAAACCAAATGCGCGAATGTAGTCGTAGAATTTCGGGGCACCGAGCCGCAGCGCAATCTTGATGGCGCCCACATCGCTCGATTGCGCCAGAACTTGGGATACCGGGAGCAACCCAAAAGGCTTGTGGTCCCGGATACGGTGGCCGGCGATGTAGATGGCGCCGTTCTGGCAATCCACCACTTCATCCGGGCGCGTGATGCCCTCCTGGAGCGCCGCCGCAAGGGTGATGATTTTAAATGTCGACCCGGGTTCATAGAGCGCCGAGACAGCCCGGTCCATCATCATTTCCGGAGGAGTGTCTTTCGCGGCGTTAGGATTAAATCGCGGCCAGTTCGCCACTGCGAGCAGTTCGCCGTTGCCGGGGTTCTCGATAAGGATGGTTCCTGCGATCGCATGTGTTTCGGCGATGGCTGCCGACAGTTCTTTCTCCGCGATGTACTGAATTTTTTCGTCAAGCGTCAGGACGACGCTCGCGCTGGTATCCTGGGTATTCTCCCGGCTTTCGAGCAAGCGGTGCCGCGCGTCCCCGAGCACCAAGACCCGTCCCGGCTTGGTGCGAATCTGGTCGTTCAGCCCGTACTCGACGCCCGCCAGCCCCTTCTCGTCTATGTCCACATACCCCAGAACATGGGCGGCGAGCTCTCTCTTCGGATAGAATCGCTGATTCTCCTTCTGAAAATAAATCCCCTTCAAATTGAGCGCCGCCACGCGCCGGGCCTTTTCCGGGGAAAGCTTCCGCTCGACCCATGCGAAAGAACTCGACGAGGCCAGCCGTTCCTCAATCACACTCTGAGGAATCCCCAGCGCTCCTGCGAGCAGACGCGCCGCCATCTCCCGATCGGCAATTTCTGAAGGAACCGCAAAGCAGGAGTCCACCTCGATGCTCATTGCCAGAGGAAGCAGATTTCGGTCGTAGATGGGAGCGCGTTTCGGGCTGATTTGGACGATATGCCGCTGCTGCCGTAGCGCCCGCGCCAGGTAATCGCTGTAACAGAACAGTTGCAGGTAAGCCAGGCGTCCCGCCGCCGCGACCATCCAGAGGGCCGCAAGGGAGGCCACAATCAGCAGGCGGAGGCGGGTGCGGCGGAGGTCCATAAGGTGCCGG
>DASWCG010000387.1:0-14550 GCA_036390175.1 Candidatus Acidiferrales bacterium
AAGCTGCGGTTTGTGCAGTTTCCCTGGAGGTGGGCGGGGCTGCTGGGCGTGTCCATGGCCTACTTTCTTGCTGCCGTTGCCGCCCGCAAACGCTGGCGCTGGATTGTTGTGATCTTCCTGCTGGCAACGTACGGGGGAACGGGCGCGTTTCTGGTTCGCCATGCCTCGTGGGACAGCGATGCCATTCCCGATCTGCAGCGGGCCATTGCAAACGGCTCGGGCTACGAAGGGACCGACGAGTACGATCCGCTCGGAGACGACCGAACCGACTTGCCCAAGAATGCGCCGCGTGCCGCCGGCCTGCGCGCGGACGAGGACGCCGAGCCGCCCTCTGCGGAGGATGCTGTCCGCATCCGCATCGAGCGATGGATGCCCCAGGAGAAACTCATTCGCGTGGAGGCGCGCCAGCCGGCGCAAATCGCTCTGCGGCTGCTGACTTATCCGGCGTGGCGCGTGGAAGTGGACGGACAGCTTGTTCGCACGACGACAGTGGAAGGCACGGCGCAGATGGTCGTGCCTGTTCACGCGGGAGAAAACCTCGTGCGCGTCCGGTTTGTGCGCACCGCGGACCGCATTGCTGGCGGACTCCTCTCACTCCTCGGCGCTGCGCTGCTGTTTCTCCTGTTTTGGAAGACCAGTTCCGCCGGGAATCGTGCGGGACCATCCGCTCCCGCATGAGTGTGCGGCAGGCAGTTGCTATTGCATTCTCTAGAATATACCTGTAGGCTTTCTTCACTCTTCGAGGTGTGAGGCACCGATGCGCCATTTTCTGTCTCGCATTCTTCCGATCGCAGCGGTGCAGGCGTGCATCGTGACCGGTGCTACTGGCGGCGCCGATGATCCCAAGCCGACTCCGGCAAACACAATTTCCATTCACGTAACGGCACCGGTGAAGCCGCAAACCTTTGCGCGCCCGATAAAATTCTTCATTGCGGACGTCGTGGACCGTTCGGGCAATCCGCAGCCGATGCTCGTTTTCAAGCCCCGCGGCGGAGTGTTCCTCGATCGCCAGCCGACGGAGATCGCGCGCGAGGCGCTCGAGGAATCTTTGAAGGCAGCGTCTCTGCTCGCAGCAGACCGCGATACTTCCGATTTCCTCCTGACCGTATATGTCTTCCATTTTGGTCTGGGAAACAGCTCGGGCCGGGACATTTTCGGAAAGGTGGAATGGACGGTAGTAGTCAAGAACCTGAAAACGGGCAAATCTCAAGAGGTCGCGGCATCGGGCACTTCGATCGCAGGGGCGGCCATTCTGAAGAAGAACTTCCAGAAGAATGTGCAGGCCAACATCGAGGACGCGCTTTCCGATGCGCTGCGCAATTTCCTTCGTGGGACAAAGCTCCGCGACGCCATCGCCGCGCTTGAAGCAACTCCTCCTCCTTCGCCGGTTGCGGCGCCCGCACAGTCCCCACTGTCGCAAGATAACTTTGCGCCCCTCGAATCTCAGGGCGCTTGAAAGAGGTGGTCGGATGAGAAGAGTTTCTTGGTTCGGATGTTTCGTGGCATTGGCGTTGATCCCTTCCGCCGTCGCCAGGGTTACCGAAGCGCATTTCAAAACGGTGGAAGCCAAGCATTTTTCGCGCGTGGAGGGCGTCGAGCTCTCGCCGGAATTCTCTGACTACTTGTACGCGGAGCTGCGCACCGAACTCGGGAAGACCAAAATGTTCGATCAAGTCATAGGCGAAGGGGAGGTGGTTGACGACGCGGATGCCCCGCAATCCCTGATCATCGAAGGGAGCATTACGGAATACAAAAAAGGCAGCGTGGCCAAGCAGAAAATTATTGGATTCGGCGCCGGCTTCCGCAGTTTGCGCCTGGAAGCCACGCTGACCCGCCGAAGCGACCACAAGACGCTTGCAGCACCTAAGATCCATGTGAAGGCGCCGGCAACCTGGAATGAAAAGGTCCTGGCCCGCGAGGCCGCCAAGCAAATCGCCAAGGAGATCAAGAAGCAATTGAAGGAAGGCAATTCCCCGTCGTCGTGAGCGTCAGCCGGGCGCGGCGAGGAGTGGAGCCGGCGGAAGTGAGGCTTCCGGAATGACAAAATACATGGCCATTTGCATTGCATTTGCATTGGCCGCCGCGCCCATGCAAACCTTCTCGGAGCCCCGTACCCCTGCGAAGATGAAGCTGCGCGGCTACATCACCGCGCGGCCGAGCGACCAAGCGATCGCCATCCTGGACGACCAGATTTCGTTCACTCCCGCCACGCGGATCGAATTGCAGAACGGGTCCGCCGGTCAGAACCCCTCGAACACATATCTCATTCCCGGCGCGCTCATTGAAGCGGAAGGAATCTGGACCGCGCGGCACCGCTTCAGCGCTGAGAAAATCACCATTGACGAAAGCCAGTTCGAGAAACAGATCCACAGCAGCGCCTATCTGCAGGAGGAACCCGCCGAGACACAAAAAATTTCTTCAGGTGAACCCGCGGAATTAAAGGCGGACGGGGAAAGGCTGGTCCTCGATAGCCGGACCCGCCGGTCCCGTTTCGAGGCGCCGGCTGGGGAATCGAACGCGGGAATTGCGAACGCTGCGGAAAAGTCCGCCTCGAACAACACCCCCGCGAAAAGCGCTATGCTGGCCGGCCATCAAGTCCGCTATGCCGGCGTTCGCCGCAGCGACGGCAACATCGCCGCCGAATCCATCGAGCTCGGGCCGCCCGCGCCCCCGGATGTCTACAAGATGCCCCACGGCATCGAGGTCGTGCGCGCCAAGGATCCGCAGACGGGAATTGACGTCGTACAATTCCAGCGCGGAAAGAGGATAGACGGGCGATTGAAATTATTTCCGGTGCGCTCGGTTCAGGAATACGTCTCGCACTTGGGTGACTCGCTCCTCCCGGCCGGAGCAAAGGGAACGACGCGGGCTCTCGAATTCCGGTTTTTCGTGATCGAGGACTTCAGCATCAACGCCGAGTCTCTTCCCGATGGCACGGTGCTCATAAACACAGGGCTGCTCGGCGCGGTTGAAAACGAAGCGCAACTCGCTTTCATTCTGAGCCACGAAGTCTCCCACACGTTGCAGGCGCACTACTGGCGCGAAGTCCACGAAACCCGGGGGCAACGGATCGGGCTTCTTATCGCCGGAATCGTGGCGGGTGGGTTCATCGGCGACATGGGAGTATTCTTGTCCGAACTGGGGATGGTTTCGGTTATCAACGGCCATCAACGCATGCTCGAAAATCAGGCGGATCGTCTTGGCCTGCAGAACGTGATCGAGCACGGATATGACCCGCGGCAGGCGCCGCTATTTTCCCGCATGATCATCGAGCGCCGCGGCGACCGCACCACCAGTAAGCTTTGGTCAAACCATGACTCCAGCGTATTGCGCGGAAGCTTTCTGACCGTTCAGCTAGCTCGTCAGTATCCCGAAGGACATTTCGACAAGGCAGTCGTGGATACAGATGCGTTCCGCGCGATGAAGGAGGCTATGGGCCCCGTGAAAATCGAGTAGTGAGGCCTCTACCGGCGGTCCACGGTGGGGTGGCGCACATCCTGGCCGGCGACGATGTAGATGACGTCTTCGGCGATGTTGGTGGCGTGGTCGCCGATGCGTTCGAGGTTTTTCACCACCAGGATCAATTCGAAGGCCGGGAAAACCACGGCCGAATCGCCCAACATTCACCAGGTTGTAGAGAACCAGTTCGATGATGTCGCGGTCCTCTTCGATGATGAGGATGCGTTTCATGCGCTTAGGTGATGAACGGCGTTTTTCTCCTTTAATTGCTCGACAAAGCATTGTCGCAGCATAGGCGCCGCAGCGGGTTATCTGAGTGTTACCGCCAGATGAACGCTTGATGAACGCCGCTCCTTTCAAGGTTTACCCGTTGTAAAGGCCAGGGTCACCAAAGTTTTCTGCTCGAGCTCATGGGCCTTGGCCGAGCCGGTGGCGGGGCTGGCGCTGGCCGAACGCTTCACCGAGCGCACCGGCCGTCCGTTGGCCACGCGTTCGATGCGCGGCAGCGCGTAAGAAATCGGCCCCATGTTGGCCGGCTCTTCCTGCACCCAGACGATTTCGCGAGCGGCGGAGTGCCGCTGGAGTTCCGCGGCAAGCTCAGCCTTGGGGAAAGGATAGAGCTGGTCGAGGAACAGAATTGCCGTGGCCCCGTCCTTGCGGCGGCTGCGCTCCATGCGGAGCTCGTGGCCAATTTTTCCGCTGGCGATCAGGATGCGCTCGGCGTTTTCCACGCCGGCATCGGGCACAACGGGAAGGAATCGCGGCTTGGCAAAATCCTCGATGGGCGAGGACGCTTCGGGGCGCCGCAGCATGCTCTTCGGCGTGAACACCACGAGCGGTTTGCGCCACAGGCGCAGCGCCTGGCGCCGCAGCAGATGAAAATACTGCGCCGCGCTGGACGGCTGGCAGACCTGAATGTTGTCTTCGGCGGCGATCTGCAGGAAGCGCTCGATGCGCGCGCTGGAATGCTCCGGTCCCTGGCCTTCGAAGCCATGGGGAAGCAGAAGCACTACGCCCGAAGGCAAGTCCCATTTGTCCTCGCCCGCGCTAATGAACTGGTCGATGATCACCTGCGCGCCGTTGGCGAAATCTCCGAACTGCGCTTCCCACAGCACCAGCGCCTCGGGAAAATCGCGGCTGAAGCCGTATTCGAAGCCGAGACATCCCGCTTCGGAAAGCGTGGAATTGTGAATCTCGCACCAGGCTTGCTTGGGCGCAACGTGTTGGAGCGGGAGATATTGTTCTTCCGTTTCCGTGTCCACCAGCGCCGCGTGGCGCTGGTTGAACGTGCCGCGCACCGTGTCTTGCCCGCTGAGCCGCACCGGAGCGCCTTCCAGGAGGAGCGTGCCGAGCGCCAGCGCCTCGGCGAAACCAAAATCCACGGCGCGCTTTCCATGACCCATCTCCGCGCGCTGCTCGAGAAGCTTCTGCACTTTCGGGTGGACGTGAAAACCCCCGGGCGCGCGCGTCAATGCATCGGAAACTTCCGCGAGCTTTTCGAGAGGCACTCCGGTATCCACCTCGTACGCGGAGTCGTAGCACCCACGTTTGTAGGGGGACCAGTAATTCGGCAATTCGCGAAGAGAGGGAATTTTCTTCAGCGTTTTGGCAATTTTCTGGCCCGCTTCGTATTCGGCACGAATCTGCTCGACCGTCTTGGGAGGTTCCGCTCCCGTTTCCTTTGCGTAAATCTGCCAGAGTTGCGGGTGATCCTTGACCTTCCTATAGAGCAACGGCTGCGTGATGGTGGGGTCGTCCACTTCGCTGTGGCCGTGGCGGCGGTAACCGATGATGTCCACGACGACGTCGCTCGAAAAGGCGTAGCGATACTCGGCCGCGAGGCGGCCGACGCGAACCACGGCAGCGGGATCTTCCCCGTTGACGTGGAAGATGGGCACGGACTGCCGCTTGGCGAGGTCCGCAGCGAAGCGGGACGAATGCAGCTCCGTCGGGCGCGTGGTGAAGCCAATCAGATTGTTCACGATGATGTGGATTGTGCCGCCGACGGTGTAGGCGTCAACATCGGCGAAATTGAGCGTTTCCGCCCAGATTCCCTGGCCGGCAAATGCCGCGTCGCCGTGCAGGACGACCGGGAGCACCTTGCGGCGTCCGTCGGCGCCCTGGCGCGTCTGCTTGGCGCGCGCGCGGCCAATGGCCACAGGATCCACGGCTTCCAGGTGGCTGGGGTTCGACACCAGATGAATGCGAATAGAGGCGCCGCTGGCGGTCTGATACTCGCCGGTCGCACCAACATGATATTTCACGTCGCCCGCGCCCAGAACACTGCGCGGGTCCACATCTTCAAAGCCCGCAAACACCTCATGGAATGGGCGGCAGGCGATGTGCGCCATCACGTTCAGCCGCCCGCGGTGGCTCATGGCCAGAACGCACTCGGCGGCCCCTTTTGCGCCGGCAGCCTCGAGAATTTCGTCGAGCAGCGGAATCAGCGCGGTGACGCCTTCGAGGGAAAAACGCTTCGAGCCCAGATAACGCGTTTGCAGGACTTGCTCGAACAGGTCGGCGCGGATCAGCCGCTCGAGAATGCGTCCGCGATTGACGGCCGAGGCGTCCGCTTCGAGACGCTGGGCAATCCAACGGCGGCGCGCCGGGTCCTGGAGGTGCATGAAGTCCGCGCCGATCGTCCCGCAATAAATCTTTCGCGCCTGGTCGGCCGCTTCGCCGGTCACGACCAGCTCCGGATGCGGCTGGGGCTTCAGGAAGCCGAGCGGATCGAGATTGGCCTCGAGATATCCCCAGCGGCGAAAGGCATCGAAGACGCGCTCGCGGTCTTCGCCCGCTATGCGGCTAACTTGAACTGTGCGACCGTGTGCCATGGAAACTCAATTCTGCCACAGAGGGTTTGGCATTGCTCCTTCCGGAATTGCGGCACTCACGCATTGGATGTAACCGTAGACAGTGCAAAGGCGGATTTCCTTGAAAATCGGGGTACCCTCACCCCTTTTTTTGTAAGTGTTGATGATAAAGGACTTTAAGTCCTTTGTTTTTATAAGTGTTGATGTTAAACAACTTATGCGAAGTGACTGGTGATTGGTGATTTGTGACTCGTGATTCGCGGCCGACAGAAGGTGACCTGTTTCGACAGGTCGGGACTTGGAGAGAAGAGTCGCATTAGCCTGGCATTTTCCATTCGCTGGGCTCAGAATTAAGGGGAGCCCCCCACCCTTTTTTTGAAAGTGTATGAAACGAAAGGGTTTTAAGTCCTTTGTTTTGAAAGTATGTGATTCTAAAGGGTTTGCGGACACATTTTTCGTAAAGTGTGTGAAACTAAAGAGTTTAGGCGGCATTTTGGCCTCATTTACGGTTTCTGAAGTCTCTCTGACCCTTCTCGGCGGTCTCTGCCGACCCTCTGAGCAAGCAGGGCGGGTTACGAAGAACCTACCTAGCGGACTCCTGGCGATTCTACATTGGTTATTATACCACTATAGTAAACGATTGTCAAGGCCTGATTTGGCGAGAGGAAGTAGCGGTGCAGCTTTGAAATCGACAGGGATCTAACTACGGCTTGGGGACTTCCGCAATCATGTGCGCACGCGGAAAGAGGAGAAAGCGGGCAAGGAAGACTTTCGAAAGGAAAACCAGAGAAGCTACAGGTCAAGATTCATCGGGCGACAAGAATCCATAGGTTTTGGATTTCGGCAGCGCCGCTAGCCTGCCAAAAAATTCTGTCTCGGTAATTGTGCTTGGCCAATCGAGTCGAACGCTGATGTAATAAATGGGGTTTTTGGGATCTGGCTCTTCCTTTTCAACCCTCAGTGCTCCCAAAGCCTGGAGCCGATTAATGTCTCTCACAATTGCTGGCAAGGGCGCCTTACGAGAACTGTAGTCACTCTTGACCGACTCGGTCAACCCCAAGAACTCTACCCGCCCGTCCGCATTTAGTAGCTTCTCTAGTAGAGCCAATTGGCGTTTAACAATGACCCTCTTGCGCGTGCTTTCGAGTCTTGTAAAAAGTTCATGCATCAGGTTGCGGAATATCTGCCTTGAAACTTCGTTCTTGATCATTTCAGCCAACCGGTTGCTCTGCAGTGCTACTCCGCGTAACCCAAACTTCAGAAAAGGAGTCAAATCCTGATTCCTAGCTCGCACCGCAGCCAAAGCGTCCAGATAGGCTTTCTTTTCGTCGTAGTAATAATTAGACATGGCGATGAATAGAGAATCTTTGAGTCCTGCGCGTTGAAGCACCAGAGCTTCGAGGACGCGAGCGGTCCTTCCGTTGCCGTCCAAAAAGGGGTGAATAGCAGCAAAGTGATAATGCAGTGCCAACGCTTGTATCAACAAATCATGTTCTTTGAACGCGGTTTGAACCTGTTTCGTTAGCCGACGAAAAGCTTCCTCGCACTCCTTCCCACCAATAGCACCCCGATGCTTTGGATTTCCGAAGCTGACATTTTGGTCTTTCCCACGAATCACTCCCGGCGGACAGTGGTCATCGTCGCAGTCAGCCACGATGAGACGATGCAGTTGGCGGATCAGAGCAAGATCAATTGGAACATCATCCGGTATAGTTGCAACCAACTTGTACGTCCGAACGGCGGCGTTTGCCTGTTTCTGAGATCGCGTCCGGAGTTGCTCGGGGCTTTCGGCCCTAATGGCTACATCTAGTTCATTCGCAGCAAAATCCGCTCCCTCAATTTTGGAAGTTCCAGAGATCTCCATTTTTAGTTGTATTTTTTGTAGCTCCTCGACCCAACGCCGTTGAAAAGGAATGCTTTTTAAGGCCAAGACAGCGGCTTTGGCATCAGTGATTTCTTGGAATATTTCAGTCTTGTCGTATTTTATCCAAGCGGACGGCAACGTATATTGGATAGCTGTCATACAACCGAATTATAAGACAATTATCCAGAGATGTAAAGAGGAATTTGCTTATCCTCAAGTAGTTGACAACACACACTTTGTATAACTATTGGCTGCCGTGGAACAAAAAATATTACAAAAAATAGTTGACATTATCTGGCCTTGAGGCATACTGGAATCGGCCTAGTGGTGCCATAAAAATTGGCCACAACGCCTGGTGTGGTACTTGCGGAGCGTGATATACTTAGATGCTCCGAAATGCAGCGACGCCTCATTCTGACGAATGAGGCGTCGAGTCCCGCTGTTCGACGGGGATGGTGGAACCTGTCACCCACTATTCTAGGCGGTTCGCCGCTCTCCGTCAACAGCGAAAATCAACAGCGAGACACGCAGCGCAGCTGCGTCCCGATAACCAGCCCTAAAGGGGCAAGGAGAGCAACAAAATGTTCACTGGACAAGTGGTGATAAATGGAGTAAACGACAAAGACCTCGTGAAGATTCTGGAAGTAAAGATTAAGCACGAACGGTCTCTGCAGCTCAATCCCCAACAGCTACAAGTCGTTGGAACAAGCCAACCGAATGTTATGGTCTACAACAATGTTGTTCTCGGCTGGCAGAACGAAGATGGCTTGGAAGCTGTCCACAGTATCATTTCGATCTTGTTGAAAAAAGGAGAACACACGGAGAAGGCTGCTGCTGGGGGTGGAGCGCAATAATTTGACCTTCAGCACACTTCAGAATCTCTTTCATTTCTTCCGGCCCAGGTCGTTTGAAGTTAGCCTGCATTAGGACGACGATCTGGGCCGCCAATGGGCCGGACGCTACAACGCCCGGACGCGAGAGTGGAGGTCGCGTGCGATTTGTTCGGGGGGAGTTTCGGGCGCGAAGGTAACAGGCGCACCGATGGTTACACGGACTTTGCCGGGCCGGGCGAAGCGCCAACCGGTGAGTTTCACTTCCCAGAGGCCGTCAATGCGCATGGGCACAACGGGAAGGCGCAGGTTTTTTGCCAGCAGGCCGATGCCGCTTTGAAAGGGATGCAACATGCCGTCGGGGGTGAGTTCGCCTTCGGGGAACACCAGGACGCTGTAGCCGCGGTCCACGGACTCGCCCGCAAACCGGAAACTCTCGCGAAAGCCGGAGCGCTGCGGCAGCGGAAACACATTGAACAGGCCGACAACGAGCCAGTAGCCGAGCCAATAGCCCCAGCGCTTCAGGAAAAACCATTCCCGCGGGGGATGGCGCATGTCCCGCAGGGTTTCCCCGCCGATGGTGGCGGCCATGCTGTGGCGGAAGCGCAGCGGGAGCGCAGCCAGGATGAAGCCGATGTCGGTGCGCCGCGTGACATGGTTCGAGACGATCAGCAGCGGGCCGCGCACGCCGCGCAGATTCTTGCGTCCGCGCACGCGCGGGTGCGCCAGGATGTGCGTGGCAGGCCACACGAGCAGATAGTAGACGGCCAAGCGAATCCAGGGGATGGGAAAGCGCTGCGTCCAGCGAGGGTAGCGATACTCGCTGCGGCGCTCCGGGGTGGCCTGCAACAACTGTTCGATGTCGGCGACAGTTTCCGCTTCGGCGAAGCGCGTTTCGTTCAAATCAATCTGGAAGCGGTCTTCGAGGGCGCTCATCAGCTCGACGCGGTCGAGGGAGCTGAGATTCAGGTGCGTTTCGAGATTTGCCCGAGACGGCGCAGCCGCGGGACCGCCTCCCGCGGTGACGCGCGCGATCAATTCCGCGAGGACGCTGGCGCGACCCCCGGCCCGAGCGCCTTCGGCAGCCTTCGCGGCCTGTGTTCCGGCGGCGCTGAACGCGTACTGCGCGGCGCCGCCAATCACGCTGGTGCGGGGCTTGCCCGTCGAAGTCCGCGGAAAATCGGCTTCGGGCCACACCAGCCACCGGCGGATTCTCTGGTATTCAGCGAGTGATTCGTTGGCGCGAGCGACGATTTGCGCGGCGCGGCTTTCCGCCACGACGCCCGCAGCAGCGCGCGGCGCACCGCCCTGCGGCTCGCCGAGAAGGAGCACCGCGCAAGCCTCCGCATTGCCGTCCTGCGCGAGCGGCACAACCACGCAATCTTTCACCGCAGCGTCGCGCCGCAGAGCGGCCTCGAGGTCCTCGGGATAAACATTCATCCCCGCGGGGGTGACGATGACGCTTTTCTTTCTTCCCTTGAAATACAGGTTGCCTTCGGCGTCGAGCGCTCCGATATCGCCGGTGCGGAACCATCCGGCGCCGCCGGCGGGCCGCAACTCACCGCCCTGCCAGTAGCCGGCGGCGATGCTGTCCCCGCGCACCAGGATTTCGCCGCCTTCGCCAAGCTGGATTTCGCGCCCCGGGAGAATCTTTCCGATGGAGCCCTGGCCGACGCGGAACGGGTGATTGACGCTGATGAGTGAAGTGGTTTCCGTCAGCCCGTATCCCTGAATCACCGCGTAGCCCATGCGGCTGAAAAAGGTTTCCGTCCCTGCGGAAAGCGCCGCGCCGCCGGAGAGAAATGCCCAGAACTTCCAACCGAATTGGCTATGGATGCGGCGGAATTTCCAGGCGCGCCGCAGGAATTTCTTGCCTTCGGCGTCGCGGAATTTCGCGTTAAATTTTTCGCGCCATGCGCTGTCTGCCTGCGCCTCGACGTCGCGCTCGATTTTCCCGCGCAGGGCATCAAGCACGCGCGGCACGGCGACAAGCAGCGTGGCGCGTTCGCGGCGAATGGTGCGCACAATCTCCGAAGGGTTGAGCGATTCCTCGAAGACGACCGCGGCACCCATCAACGGAGGAAGGAAGATTCCGAGGAATTGGCCGAAGACGTGGCTCAGCGGAAGCAAATTCACGAAGCGCAGGGGATGAAAGAAACGCTCGTATTTCAAGTAGGGCTGAATTCCGCGCTCGAGCGGCTCGAGGTTCGCAAGAATGTTGCCGTGCGTGAGGACCACGCCGCGGGGCTCGGCGGTCGTACCGGAAGTGAACACAATCTGGGCGATGTGATCGCGCCCCAACGGCTCGTCTGAGAAGAGCGCTCCTTGCTCAGAAACCACGCGCCCGGCTGCATCGAGGACTCTTGCCGTGCGCCCTCGCGGATGCCGCACACCCTCCGGCAATTCTTCCAAGAGGAGTACCGACAACGCCGGATCGAGAACAGGCTTGCCGCGGGAGGCCACAATCAGTTTCGCGCCGGCCTGTTTGGCCACGCGCCGCGCAAAGTCCGGCGCTGCGCCATCATCCATCGGTACGACGACGGCACCGCGCAGCAAACAGCCCCAGAACGCGGCCACCCACTCCGCGCAGTTCGGTCCCCAGAGCAAGACGCGGTCGCCCGTGCGAACGCCGCGTTCACGCAACTCCATCGCAAAATGAGAGGCTGCGCCGGCCATCTGGGCATAGGTCCATGCCTCGCGACGGTAGCCGCGCTTCTGCACGAAGGCGACTTCGCGCCCGAGGCGGAGCAAATCGTTGAACAATTCCGTGAGCGATGTGCGGGGCATAAAGCGGCGGCTGCGGCCCGGCAGCGCCTCGGAGGAGATTATAAGCCGCGGCCCGCGGTGCGGCGCCGCCTGTTGTTGCGGTGACGTAGCACGCTGATCGCCGGGTTCAGGCAGCACAGTGCTGCCCGCCGATGACGGTTGTGCGGCGAAAGCGAGCATTTTCAGTGTTACTGGTGCAATCGTTTTACCAAAACCGCGCCCCGTTCGCGCAGCCTGGGGGAATCGTGTGGGGCTGGTTGGCACATTAGGACGCCAAAAGGGAGGTTTGGTCCACCGACTTCGGCGCTCAAGCCGGGATGCCGCCTCAAGCGGGCAGCCACTGTGATAGACTCGCCGAGCGTGGCCAACAAGATTCTCGCCGGCGCCGGAATCGTTCTGATCATCCTGGGGACTGCGGCGCTGGTCCATCCGGAGTTCACTTACGACAGGCACCAGGAAGTTCTGCGTGTCGGGCCTATTCAAACGGTCGTGGAGAAAGAGAATAGTGTGCAGATCCCGGCGGGCGTAGGCATACTGGCGATTTCTGCTGGCGTCGTGCTCACCATCTTTGGTTTCCGCAAGAAAATCTGAGCAGGACTCTTCCATTCCACCGCTCGGTCGCATGCATCCCTTACATTCAACGCACGGCTCAACGGACTGAGCGATCTTACAAACCGTTACCCCGAGGAAGCATCCCGGTAAAAAGGCGTTGACGCTTGAAAGATGCGGCGGTACGTTGGCGTAAATACATCGGGGAAACCGGCCTGATTCTTGGGGTCCCACTAAATTGGGCGGAATCGTTCGTTGGATTCGAATCGCGAACAACAGGATGAAACAAATGAAAATGAAACCGCTTTTCGGTGCGTGTTGGAGGAGCGTGTCGTTGATGGTTCCGGCTCAAAGCGCGGTGCTGCTTTCCTTGTGCTGTGGAATCCTCGTCCTGATATTGACGGCAGGAACCGCCCGAGCGCAGGACACCCCGGGAGTCACCGAGAAGGAAGTGACGATCGGCTCGTGCTCCGCTCTTGAGGGGCCCTCCCAGTTTCTCGGCGCGCAGACCGTGCTCGGCGCTTCGACGTACTTCCTAGTGATCAACGATGAAGGGGGCGTGCACGGCCGGAGGCTGAAGCTCATCACCCGCGATGACAGTTACGACCCGGAAAAAGTGCAAGCATGCTTCAACAGCCTCATGGCCGAGAAAGTGTTCGCCATGGCATTTCTGGTCGGCACCCCCACGTCCTTGAAGCACGCCCCTCTGGCCGAAGCCAAGAAGATTCCCGTCGTGGGACTTTTCACCGGAGCGCAGGCCCTGCGCGTGCCGCTGCGCCATTACGTGATCAACGTGCGCGCCTCCTATTTTGACGAAACCCGCGAACAGGTGGAGGGACTCTGGAACACACTGCGCTACCGGAAGATTGGCGTCATCTATCCCGATGATTCCTTTGGCGCGACCGTCCTGGATGGCGTGAAAACAGCATTGAAGAAACATGATTCGGCGCCGGTTGCGGAGAGTTCGTTCCCGCGGCAGACGGCGCTGGTGGACAAGGCGATTGATTCGGTTCGCGCAGCCAACCCCGACGCGGTTGTGCTGGTTGGGCCGTATGCGCCGGTCGCAACCATCCTCAAGAAGGCACATGCGAAAGGCTGGAAGCCGATGTTTCTGACGGTTTCCTTTGTGGGCACCGATGAACTTATCCATGAAGCAGGCGCCGACGCCGAGGGCATGGTGATCACGCAGGTCGTTCCCCCCTACTACCTGACCGATCTGAAAGGCGTCGCACTGTATCGCCGAAGCATGCAGAAATATCATCCGGGAATCGAACCGAGCTTTGTCAGTCTCGAGGGGTTTGTAGACGCGATGGTTCTAGTAGAAGGGCTGAAGCGCGCCGGCCGCGAGTTCACGCGCGAGAAGTTAATCCAGGCAATCGAGTCCATTCACGACTTTGACGTCGGCCTGGGGCCAGCTTTAAAGCTCAATTACTCCGCCAAAGAGCACCAGGGGTTCAACCACGTCATTCCCACCGTTGTTCGAGGCGGGCGCGCCGTTCCGTTTGAGGATTGGGATATAGCAAGGCCTTCTCATTAGCCCGCGGGCAGCAGGAAGATAAGGAAGAGGGCCGGATCATCGGGGATTAGGGTTACGCCGCGAAGCCGGCGGGCTTGCGCCGGAGCCAGTAGGCAAGAGCAGTCCCGATCACCAGACCGAGCACGTAACCGTAGGGAACGCCAAAGGCAATCAATCCCACGAGCAAAACAATGGTGAAGTCCGCAGCGGACACGGCCATGTCGCGCACCAATTTGATCAGCGCCAGCGCTTCGAACAGCAGAATCACGCCGAGTACGGGACGCGGGAAAAGGTCCACGATGAGGCGGAATCCAGCCCCGAAGAAAAGCCCGAAAACCGCGTAAAGCGTCCCGGCAATGACCACGGAGCCGCCGGTACGCGCACCGAAAGCGTAATGGCCTGCGATGCCGCCGGAGCCGTGGCACGTGGGCACGCCGCCGAAAAAGGGATTCACCAGGTTCATCAAGGAATAGGTAAGGCTGATCTTCCGCACGGTGACGTGGCGCCTCGGGAAAAGGTCTTCGGCAATCTGCCGGCTAGCAAGAATCGAATTGCCGAGCGACAACGGCAACTGTGGCAGCGCCAAAACTACAAACCCCGTCGCGATGTCGGACCAGCTGGGATGGTGAATTTGCGGCAGCCGGAAGCCAAAGCTGTGCGCGAGGCTCGCCGGGCTCACCTTCGTGAAGAGCGCGTACGCCACTCCCAGGAAAATAATCAGGAGCGCCGGGGGAAAACGCCGGTTGCCGAGCA
>DASWCG010000388.1:0-3055 GCA_036390175.1 Candidatus Acidiferrales bacterium
GCCAGCTCATTCTTGCCGCGGACCAATTCATCGTGCAGCGCCCTCTTCCGGAGGATCCCGGCGCGCGCTCCGTGATTGCCGGATACCACTGGTTTGCCGACTGGGGGCGCGACACCATGGTTGCGCTCGCGGGGCTGACGCTTGCAACCGGGCGGCCGGAGGCCGCGCGAAGCATCCTGCAAACGTATGCGCGCTTCGCGGACGGCGGAATGTTACCGAACAATTTTCCCGATGCCGGAAGCCGCCCCGAATACAACGCGATGGACGCGGCCCTCTGGTACGTTGAAGCTGTGCGCCAATATTTTGCCGAGACCCGCGACACACAAACCCTCGAATCCCTGTTTCCCATCTTGGCGGGAATCATCGAAGCCTACGCTCGCGGGACGCGCCACCAAATCAAAATGGATCCCGGCGATGGCCTGGTGATTGCGGGTGCGCCCGGCGTCCAGCTTACCTGGATGGACGCGAGAGTCGGCGACCGCCCGGTGACACCGCGAACGGGGAAACCCGTTGAGATCAACGCGCTTTGGTACAACGCGCTGGCCACGCTGGCACAGTTTGCGCGCGCCCTGGGAAAGCCGCACGAGCCGCACGAGCGGATGGCGGAGCGGACGCGCCAGGGGTTTCAGCGCTTCTGGAATCCTGAGGCAGGCTGCTGCTTCGACGTGCTCGATACGCCGGAAGGCACGAACGACGCTTCGCTGCGCCCCAATCAGATCTTCGCAGTGTCGTTGCCGGCGAGCCCGCTCACACCGGAGCAGCAGCGCGGAGTCGTTGACGTGTGCGCGCGGCGCTTGCTGACGTCCTACGGATTGCGCAGCCTTGCTCCCGGAGAGCCTGAGTATCAAGGACGCTACGCCGGCGGACCGCGCGAACGCGACGCCGCCTATCATCAAGGAACGGTTTGGGGATGGCTCCTGGGGCCGTTTGTTCTCGCCCACTTGCGCGTCTATCAGGACCCGGCCCTGGCGGCCTCTTTCCTCGAGCCCATGGGGCACCAACTCCACAGCTATGGCTTGGGTACACTCGCTGAAATTTACGACGGCGACCCACCCTTCGCGCCGCGCGGCTGCATCGCGCAGGCCTGGACGGTTGGGGAAGTCCTTCGCGCGTGGCACGCCTGCCAGGCGTTTCGCCCGGGAGCTTAATTGCGCTTTGTCGCGGCTAGAATTGGCGGGGAGGCGTCTCCACTAATTCCACAAGGACTTTTCGGCCTTGCGGAGCGCTGACCAGGAAAAAATTCACGCGTGTGCCATCGGCGCCGGGACGCGTCTGAGGGTAAATGGGTGATTGTCCGAAGCGCGTAAGGAGCAGCTCTGTGGCGCGGTCCACGTTCGTTACCGCGAACTCGACCTGCTGAACCCCCTCGCCAAGTTTTTCAAGAAACCGCGCGATCGCGCCGCTCCCCTGGGGCGCTTTCGTCGTCAGGATGTCCAGCCTTACGCTGCCTGAGAATTTCAACTCGAATTCTTCGGCGTCCTCCCCGGGCGGAACGTGAGCAAGGGGTGGAGAGCCGTTCGCGTTGCGAATTCTCCCAAACGTTTCCGGCGGCACGGCGATTCCGACGGTGGCATGGAGTTCACCCGCGTCGCGCACAAGCAGACTTGCGAGCTCGGCGTCTCCCAACCAGGATTTCGCGGCCGCTTCCGCCAAGGCTTTGCCTTGTTGGAAGAGCTCACGGGCTGCAGATTGCCGCACTCCCACATCTGCAGACGCCAGTCCGGCAATCGAATCGGAAACTGCTCTGCCAATGGAGCGCTCTCTCATCGAAAACTTCTGGGCCTTGCGAGCACGGATGCCGCAACGGCAATCGCCAGGATACCTCCCACGACAAGCAACGATATAGGAGTGGGCACGTGGATCCAATTCTCCGCCAACATTTTCGCCCCAATGAACATAAGAATCACCGACAAGCCTGCGCCGAGGAACCGAAAATAAGGCAGCGCGCCGGTCAGCAAGAAGTAAAGAGAGCGCAGCCCGAGAATCGCGAGCACGTTGGACGTGTAAACGATAAAGGGATCGCGCGTGATACCAAAAACAGCCGGGATGGAATCCACCGCGAACATCACGTCGGCCAGCTCCACCACCAGCAATACGAGGAAGAGCCGCGTGGCCAACCAGCGGCCGTCCTGGCGGACGAAAAGCTGTTCCGCGCGCTGGTCCGAGGAAAGCGGAATCACCCGCTGCGCCCAGAGGAATAACCGGGTGCGCTCCGGATGGAGTTCCTTCCCTTTGCCGAGCAGCATGTGTGTGCCCGCGTAGAGCAAGAATCCCCCGAAAACGTAGAGCACCCAAGAGAAGTGGCTCAGCAACGTGGCTCCGACGGCGATCATCGCGCCGCGCAGCACCAGCGCACCGATCAACCCCCACCCCAGAACGCGATGCTGCAAGCTCTCGTCAACGGAAAAGGTCCGAAAGACCAGCAGGAAGACGAACAGGTTATCCACACTGAGGGCTTTCTCGATCAGGTAGCCGGTGAAGAATTCCAGTGCTGGTTGCCGCCCGTGACCCCGGAAGATCGCAAATCCGAATGCGACGGAGACGCCAATCCAGAGAGCGCTCCAGAAGGCAGCTTCGCGCAATGAAATTCTTCGTGTGTGACGATGGAACACGCCGAGGTCCAGCGCCAAAGCCATGAGGATGCAGGCGTTGAATTCAATCCAGAGCGAGGGCGTTCCCATATCTTGTGAGCGGGAGCGAAGCCCGAAATCATTTGACGAGGAGGCTTCGCGGTTTCCGGAACTATGGCGCCGAACTCTGCGAATCGGCGGCATTCAAATTGGAGAGTTCGAGGCGCGTCGTTTGGCCTGGCTTCACCGTGACCTCCACGTCCCAACGCAGACGCACATCTCCTGCGGCAACCGCTTGTCCCAGGGTGCTCAGCCAATATGTGCCGGCGGGGACCTCGGAGAGGACCGCGCGCCCTTCCAGATCCGTATCGGTCTTCGCCACCAGATAGCGTGTTTGCGCAAGCTCGGGCAGGCGGTGCACCAGACGCCGGTCATGGTCCGCATTCAATTGCGCCCAGGCCCGCTGCGGGCTCAGGGGCTCGAGC
>DASWCG010000389.1:0-4875 GCA_036390175.1 Candidatus Acidiferrales bacterium
GAAATCTCCAACTGATGGTATCGGCCGTCGCGAACCGCATTCAGCGCCAGATTCGTGGCGATGCGGAACAGCCACGTGGTGAACTTCGCGCTGGCCACATAATCTTTGCGCGCTCGGTACACGCGCAGGAACACTTCCTGCGCCAGATCTTCCGCGCTGGCCCGATCCCTCACCATCCGGTACAGGAAATTAACCAGAGGGGTCCGGTATTTCTGGAGGAGAAGCTCGAAGGACCGTGCGTCCCCAGACTTCACGTCCAGCATCAGTTGGACGTCCGACCTGGCCATGGCGCCCACATTCTATCGAACACCGGGCGAGACAAAAAGTTGCAATTGCTTGAAATGTCAGCCGGTTGGAAGGCGCGAGGGCAGAGGGTGTTAGCTATTCGAAGGCGAATAGAAGGCGAAGAGACCTCTCAAACGTTCAGCCAGAAGTGCAACCCCAGCAGAATCAGTCCTCCCAGGAGCACCATCAGCGCCATCCGTGCGCCCGGCTCGCGGTTGACTTCCGGCAGCAGGTCGGCTGCCGCCACGTAAATCGTCACCCCGCCCGACACCGGCAGCGCATATCCCACACTGCCGCGGAGGACATTCATAAGCAGCACCCCCGCCAGCGTCGCCACTCCCAGTGCGACCGAGGCCCACAGCGCCGTTCGCCGGCTCTGCCCGCTGGCCAGCATCAGCGAGGCAACCGTAAAACCTTCGGGCAGTTTGTGCAGAAAAATAGCCACGAAAATCACTCCGCCCAGCCACGTGGACACCAGAAAGCCCGCAGCAATGGCCACGCCGTCGAAAAACGTGTGAATCACAAGCCCCAACAGCGCGGCGGCTCCGGCATGACGGTGCGTCATCTCATCGTGATGGGTTTCTTCGCCGAAATGGAAATGAGGCGCGAGCGTGTGTTCAAACAAATGAACCAGAAAGAACCCTCCCAGGACCAGAAACAGCGCCGGCTCGCCAGCCAGCCGCAACGACTCGGGAAGAATCTCCACGAACGCCGCGGCAAGCATAAAGCCTGCACCCAGCGCCAGGAAGTATTTCAGGAAATGACGCGGCCACTCCCTGCGGACGACGAAGTATCCGCCCAGAACGTTGGCCGACGCCGCCGTCAGCCCCAAGATTATAGCGAGGACCGATCGTGTCTCGCTCGAATGAGCCATTTCGGAAATCCTTCAACCACTGTGCCGGAAAAGGATGACGTCGCCTTCCTGCACGACGTAGTCCTTGCCTTCCAGGCGCATTTTCCCGCGTTCGCGCGCCGCCCCCATGCTCCCCGCATCGAGCAGATCATCGCACCGCACAACCTCTGCGCGAATGAACCCGCGTTCGATGTCGGAATGAATCACGCCCGCCGCTTTTACCGCCGTTGTGCCGCGTCGAATCGTCCAGGCGCGGACTTCCGGATCGCCCGCGGTAAAAAATGATGTCAGCCCGAGGAGCCTGTAGGTGGCATGAATCAGCCGGTCGAGCCCCGACTCTTTGAAGCCGTACGAAGCAACCAACTCGGATGCCTCGGCCTCCTCCAAATCCACCAGCTCTGCTTCGAGCCGCCCGCAGATGGGCACGACACCGGTGTTTGGTTTCGAGCAAAGCGCTCCGAGCTTGTGTCTCTCGACAGCGGTTTCAATCTCCGCAGCCTCGCTGTCGCCAAGATTCAGGACGTACAGCATCGGCCGCTGCGAAAGAAACATGAAGCTGGTAAGCATTTTCATTTCTTCAACGGAAAACTCGAGCTCGCGCAGCGGCGTCTCTTTTTCGATCGCCGCCTTGCACCGCAACAGCAACACTCGCTCGGCCTCCAACGCCAGATCCTTTTTCTTTTTCAGGTCTTTCTCGACGCGCTCCAGCCGCCTGGTAATCTGCTCAAGATCGTTGAGCATCAGCTCGAGGTCCAGGTTGGTCGCGTCGCGCAGCGGATCAATACTCCCCGCCGAGTGGGGCACCGCAGGATTCTCAAACACGCGCAGAACGTGGGCCAAGGCGTCCACTTCCCGCAGCGGCGCCAGCACCGCAGCGTCGCGTGTTCGATCTTTTTGAAGTCCGCCGACGTCTACGTACTGCACCGTCGCATGGGTCACTTTCTTCGGCCGGTACAGGGCGGCCAGTTTATCAACCCGCGGTTCCGGCACTCTTGCCACACCGACGTGCATGGCCGCCTGCGTCGCCTTCGCGTCCAAATGCACTTTGGTCAGGATTTTGAACAGCGTGGTCTTGCCCACCTGCGGCAGTCCGACAATTCCGGTCTGCATGAGCGAGTTATCCTAGGTGCTACAGCGGCTTTTCGCGGACCAGAAGAATCAGCGCAGCGATTCCCGAAAGCAGAACAAACGTTTCGAGCCCAACCGAAACGCGGTGCAGCTTGTCAAATTCGACCCGCAGGGGATTCTCCAAAGGTGTGCGCTCCACCGAACCCATTTCCGTCTTCAGCCGCGCCATCCGCGCACCGACTCCCATTTGCGAAACGAAAGTCAGCAACAGCATCAACACAACGGCCAACGCCGCCGGCGCGACCAACGACGCAAATGTCTTCGCTCGCAGCAGCCGCGCCGCAAGAAATAGCAAGCCCGCGCTGATTCCCAGGAAGTGCATGCGTCCCAGCACCAAGGCCACCAGCGCGCCGGCCTGATCCCGGCTGCCCAGCAGAGAAAACGCCCCGGGCGCCACGATGAAACTCAGGAATACAACGCTCCCCAGCCAGATACTCAACGATAGAAACTCGGCAGTGCGCAGCACGGTTGACATCGGAGATTTCCGTTACAATAGTCGTCGCGGGTTCTACCGGTGTTCTCGGCACCCTCCGGGTGTTGCAGTCGCCGGCTTCACTCGGGCAGGTGGCACAAAAATGGTGGGCGACAAAGGACTTGAACCTTTGACCTCTCCCGTGTGAGGGGAGCGCTCTAACCAACTGAGCTAGTCGCCCACAGGAGCGAGTATTCCAGAAGCCCCGGACTTTTTCAACCCATGCCCACCGCCACCTCCAACGCCATCGCCCAGCTCCAGCAATCCATCGGCCGCGCCATCAAGGGCAAAGACGACGCCATTGAGCTGGCCCTCATCGCGCTCCTCGCCGGTGGGCACATGCTGATCGAAGACGTCCCCGGGGTCGGCAAGACTACTCTCGCGCAGGCGCTCGCGCGCTCGTTCCATTGTTCATTTCAACGCATTCAGTTCACTTCCGACCTGCTGCCGAGCGACGTGATCGGCATCAGCATCTACGACCAAATCCGCCAGGAGTTCGAGTTCAAGCGCGGCCCTATCTTCGCCAACATCGTTTTGGCCGACGAGATCAACCGCACCACGCCGAAGACTCAATCGGCGCTGCTCGAAGCGATGAACGAAGCGCAAGTGACTGTGGACAACCACACGCACGCGCTGCCCCAACCGTTCCTGGTAATGGCCACGCAGAACCCCATCGAGCATCACGGCACTTATCCCCTGCCCGAATCGCAGCTCGACCGTTTCCTGTTGCGCATCCGCATGGGCTATCCCTCGCGCGAAAGCGAGAAGGAAATCCTGCGCAACCACGCGGGCGGCGCTCCCCTCGATGGCGTTCGCCCGGTGATGGAAGCCGCCGACGTTCTGGCGTTGCGCGACACGGTCCGGCGGGTTCGCGTTGAAGATTCGCTCCTGGAATACGCGCTCGCCGTCGTCGAGCGCACGCGCCAGACCGACCAGCTCACTCTGGGAGTCAGCCCGCGCGGCTCGCTGATGCTGCAGTGCGCGGCGCAAGCCCGCGCCTTTGTCCAGGGCCGCGAGTTCTGCCTTCCCGACGACTTCAAGAAGCTCCTCCTTCCCGTCTTTGCGCACCGCGTGGTTGTGAACTCGCGCTTCGTCACAACGCAGAAGAAACCGCAGCACGCCGAAGCGATCCTCACCGAAATCGCCGAGTCGGTGCGCGTCCCACTCTGATGTCCCATCCGCTTCTGGCTCGCTGGTGGAACAGTCTGGATCGTCCCGGCTGGCGCAGTTTCCTTATCGCCATGGCCGCGCTCGCGTTGGCGCTATTGCTCGCGCTTTATTCGGGCGCCGCCGCAGAGTCCGGGAACTTGTGGGTGGCCGGAGCGGCTGCGCTTGCGGCGTTGGCCCTTGCCGGCTGGGTTGCGGTCACGATTGTGCCGGTGCTTGCGCGCCGCACCACGCTGCGCTGGTTTGCTCACCGCATCGAGTACAAAGTGACCCGCGAAGGCTGGCTGTATATCGCGGGCGTTATGACCATCGCCATGGCCGCGCTCAACACCGGCAATAACCTCGTCTTCATGATTCTTTCGAGCCTGCTGGCCGGCTTGTTGGCCTCCGGGGTCCTCTCCACAATTTCGCTCACCGGTGTTGCCCTGCGTCTCGACCTTCCAGAGCACCTGTTTGCTTGCCAGCCGGTAATGGCGCAGCTGGAACTACGCAACGAAAAGCAAACTCTCCCTTCATTTTCTCTGCGCGTTGCCGACGCCGAACCGAAGAAAAAGCTTACTGGCAAAGAACCGTCGATCCTGACCCGGCCGGTCTATTTCCCGCACCTTCCGCGCCACAGCGCCATCGCCCAGAAGGTCGAGCTGATTTTTCCCCGCCGCGGCGTTTATCGCCAGGACGCCTTGCGGATTTCCACACGCTTCCCATTCGGCTTCCTGCAAAAGGCGCGCCGCGTGGACACCGGCCTCGAGGCGATCGTCTACCCGCGCATCGAACCCACCGAAGAGTTTTACGAAGTTCTTCCCCTGTTGAGCGGCGAACTGGAAAGCTTCAGAAAGGGCCGCGGCCACGACCTCTACTCGATTCGCGATCACCAACCCAGCGATGGCGCGCGCTTCGTGGACTGGAAGGCTTCGGCGCGCTCCCGCTCGCTCAAGGTCCGCGAGTTCACCCGCGAAGACGAGCGCCGCGT
>DASWCG010000390.1:0-2858 GCA_036390175.1 Candidatus Acidiferrales bacterium
TGTGATGGAGGAATTGCGAAAGGCGAAAGAGCCTCCGAAGGTTTAATCTGCGTCTGCCCTCCCAAGGTTCTTTACCTGGGCATGTTCTGTACGTCCTCGCTTCTTCCCTTTTCATTCGGGTGTGACTACTTTTCGACGACGCCGAAGTGGCTGGGAATCAGTGGGATAGCGGGATCAGTGGGCTCGGTAGGTCCCTCAAAATGCCGGGCTATAAAAATAGCCCCGGGTTTTCGTTCAATCGGCGCCTGTCAACTTCTGTTGGGCCAAGTGCGCAAGCGCAGATCTCGACAGTCGTTCCATCCGCCCGAGAAGCAACCTCAACTTACGATATTGGCGGATGGCGTCTCGATAGAGAGGCGTCATTTCAGGGTAGAGTTTTAGGTTGACCGTCTTGTTCTGCACCTTGTAGGTGCACTCAAAATACGGCCCGTGACGTTTGGCGGGATCGCGGTGACAGGCGCACTTTTTGTTGCCGCATTTCATCATGCGCTTCAGCACCGTTCCCTTGCAGAAGTAATCCAGGTGAACAATCTCCCGTTTGAGAGCTTCAAAGCGTTGGGCATCCGAACGGATCATGGCGACCAATCTGGTTTGGGCGATTGCTTTCATAGCTTTCCTACGGTATATTATACCGTAGAAATATGATCAACGCCACACCGCTGGCCCCGCTCGCGCTTCCGCCCAACCTCCCCCCTTCTTCCTGCTTCGCGCCGCTGCTCCCCCTCGACGCAGCGGATTCCCGTGCAGCCACGGCCCTCTCCCCTGCCCAGCAAGAGTTCTCTTCTCTGCAGGCCTGGCTGTCCGCCCCGCGCACCTTGCAACTGCCCCTGCACCAAGTCGAGTGCCAGCAGGAGCAGAAGGGGCGTGCCTTGCAGCGCTTACTGCTTCAGGCGCACCTCCAACAGCGGGGACCGGGGGACGTGGGTCGCGCCCTATACGTGAACCAAGACGGCCAAAAGCCAACTCTATATTCCCACCGGCGCCTGCATACTCGCGTGTTGAAGACCATCTTTGGCCCCATCCAGATCCAGCGAATGGGCTACTGCCGGGCGGGCACCGCGAGCATCCATCCGCTGGATGAAACTCTGCAATTGCCAGCACGCTCGTTCTCTTATGAGTTGCAAAAGCGCATGGTCAAGGCAGCGGTGCAGGGAACGTTCCGGGAAACCGGCGAGCGCATTGCGGAAATCACCGGTGCGCCGGTTCCCGTGCGCAGCATCGAAGAAGTCCTTCAGCAAGCTGCCGAGGACTTCGACGCCTTCTATGTCGAGCGCACACCCCCAACGTCGACCGGTACGGGTTCGATTCTGGTAGCGGCCGTCGACGGCAAGGGCATTCCCATGATCAAGCCCGAAGGGGGACAACGGGCGGTACGACTGACCAAGGGACAGAAGGCCAACCGCAAGAAGATGGCCACGGTGGCCGCGGTGTTCATACGAGCAGCGTGGATTCGCACTCCCCAGCAGGTGGTGGAAAGCCTTTTCCGCAGGGAGCCAACCACTCGCGCTGGCGAGAGCCCGCCTCCACGACCGGAGCACAAGCGGGTGTGGGCCAGCCTCATCAAAGGCAAGGCTGCCGTGATTGGCGAGGTGGCCGCCGAGGTGCTACGCCGCGATCCGCAAGGCCACAAGATCCACGTGGCCCTCACCGATGGAGAGCGCGCCCTGCAGATTCTCGTCAGCAAGAATCTTCAGGTCACCCTCATTCTCGATCTGCTCCACGTGTTGGAAAAACTCTGGAAAGCCGCCTACGTGTTCCATGCCGAAGGTAGCACGGAAGCCGAGCAATGGGTTCGCCTCCGTGCCGAGAAGATTTTAGAAGGACACGTCAGCCAAGTCGTCCAGGGCATTCGCCAGATGGTCACCAAACTTGCGCTCGGTGGCAGCAAGGGCAAGATGTTGTCGAGCGTGGCGAACTATCTCTACCGCAACCGGAGTCGCATGCACTATGACCAATATCTGGCACGTGGCCTGCCCATCGCCAGTGGTTCTGTGGAGGGCGCCTGCAAAAACCTCATCAAGGACCGCATGGAACGATCGGGCATGCGCTGGACCGAAGCGATGGCCGAGGCCATCGTCAAGCTGAGGGCCATATACCTCAGCGGCGACTTCGATCAGTATTGGCCCTTCCACATCCAAAAAGACCAGGAACGCCTGCATCCGGCCGGCAGATGGAGCGTCGTCGAAAAGTAGTCACACCCATTTGATTTCGCCCGATGGCACGCAACTCGGCATCAGCGACAATTCACAGCAGAACCATGAGTCGCTCGTCTACATTGTGCCGATTGGCGGCGGAACGCCGCGGCGCATCACCCAGAAATCTCCGTCCTATCTGCATGGGTGGTCGCCCGACGGAAAGACGCTGGCGTTCGTCGGCCAGCGGAACGGCGACTTTGACATCTACACCATTCCCGCAGCGGGCGGGGAAGAGATTCGGCTGACGACCGCCAAGGGGTTGGATGACGGCCCGGAATACACGCGGGATGGGAAATACATTTATTTCAACTCCGAGCGCACGGGCCACATGCAAATCTGGCGGATGCGCGCGGACGGAAGCGAGCAGGAACAGGTCACGTTTGATGAAGAGCATGACTGGTTCCCGCACATTTCGCCGAACGGCAAGTGGATGGTGTTTCTCACCTACGACAAGAGCGTGAGCGGCCATCCGGAAAACAAGGATGTGATGCTGCGGCTGATGTCTCTTAAGCAAAACCCTCTCAGCCAAAACCCCCCAAAGGAAACAGACGACACAAAGGCTCGAAGCGCAAGCATCAAAGAAGCGAAGATCACAGTGCTCGCGAAACTGTTCGGCGGGCAGGGCACCATCAATGTGCCTTCGTGGTCGCCTGATGGGAGCCA
>DASWCG010000391.1:0-8191 GCA_036390175.1 Candidatus Acidiferrales bacterium
CTTCAGCCACGTCTCGACGGTGGCCGTCGCTGGCGCGCGCCGCCACGAGGTGGTTACCGAAGACGCGGCGATTGACTGGAGCCGCTCGGACTACGACCCCTACGCGCGCACAAAGAAATTCTGCGAGCACATGATCCGGCAACTCCTGCCCGATGTCCCGCGCACCATGTTCCGCCCCAGCATTGTGCTGGGTGACAGCCGCCGCGCCGAGACCACGCAGTTCGACATGGTCCGTGCCTTCGCGTTTCTTGCCGGTTTGCCCGTCCTTCCGTTCCGTTCTGCGGACAAAATTGACATCGTGCCGGTGGATTACGTTGCCGACGCGATCGTCCAGATCCACCAGAAAGAGAAGCCGGCGTACGACATCTATCATCTCTCTTCGGGCACTAGCTCTCAGACCTTTCGGGAACTCACCGACGCTCTGTCCGCGGCCCGCCTAACCGGCAGTCCGCTCTACTTGCCGGATCTTGAGAAACTCTTCGGCGGCACAGTAAACTGGCTGGCGCGGCGCCGCGGCGAAGTCGGGAAAGCCGCGTCGCTCATGAACGTGTTCTGGCCGTATCTGGTGTGGAACACCGTGTTCGAAAATACCCGCGCCGTCGCGGAGATGGGCCGCGCTCCGGCGCCATTTTCGCAATATTGTGTGCCCTTGCTCCGCTTCAGCCGCGAGAATAAATTTACCTATCCTGCCAGGCCCTGGCCCGGGACGGCTTCAGCGGAGAGATCCCTTGTCGCCGGAGCCGCTCACCCATGACCGACTTCCTTCTTGTTGCTTGGATGAGCGTGCTGATCGAGCTTACGCGCGTCCAGTGGATGCTGGGACTTGGCCGGAGCTGGACGCCCGGCGAGAAACTGCGTCTCCTCTTTGCCGGCTACAACGGCACGCGCAACACCGGCTCCGACGTGCGCGTGCAGGAAATGCTGAGGCAGGTGCGCCGCGTTTTGGGTGCGGGCAGCGTTGATTTCAGCGTGACCACATTCAGTTTCGATTTTTCCAAGGGATATTTCGAGGACGCCCGCCAGGTGTATCTGCCGAATGCCTTTCCGGCATTTCTTTACCGGGAGGCGCGGAAGAATCACGGCGTCATCGCGTGCGAAGGCTCGATGTTCAAGAGCCAATTCGCCAATGCCCTGACGACGATGACGATCGGTGCGCTGGGTCTGGCTTCGGCGGAGAACAAGCTGTCCGTGGGTTACGGCGGTGAAGCCGCATACATGGATCCCCTCATCGAGCGGATGTGCGCCCGCTATGTGCGCGATTCTCTGGTTATCCCGCGCAATCAGGAATCGCAGAAGATTTTGAGTTCGCTGGGGATCCTAACCGAACTCGGAACGGACACGGCCTGGACGTTTGAGCCTCATCCTCCCGAATACGGCAGAAGGGTGCTTCGCGAGGCCGGCTGGGATGAGAAGACTCCCATCCTCGTTCTTTGTCCCATTCATCCGTTCCATTGGCCGGTGAAGGCATCCATCGCGAAGTCTCTGGCGCGAGTCACGACAGGTGCGTACAAGCGGAGCCAGTACCGCTCCCTCTATTTCTTCCAGTCCGGCGTGGATGTGGACGCCAGACTTGACCGCTACACTTCCGCTTTTGCGAGCGCTACAGCGGCGTTCCGCCGGCGCCATAACGTCTTTCCCATTCTTGTGGGGATGGAGCACGCCAGCCTGGATGCTGTGGTCTGCCGCCGGATCGCCGAGGGTCTGCCGGGCATTCCGATTTTCGCGTCGCAGGACTATGACATGTTCCAGCTCGTCTCCATCCTGCGCTGCTGTTCGTACATGGTCTCTTCCCGTTATCACGCCATCGTCAGCAGCATGCCCACCCTGGTCGCCTCCGCCGGCGTCACGTTGGACGAGCGCATCCGCAATCTGATGCGGGAGCGCGGCCACCAGCATCTCTGCTTGACTGTGGATGATCCCGACCTCGAACCCAAGCTCATCCAGATGATGGAATCGCTTGTGGCCGAAGCCGGCTCCGTGCGCGACGCCATTGCCAGGAGCGTTGTCCGCAATTTGAAGGTCATGGCGCGCATGGGGGTGTTCCTCGAACAGGCCGTTCGCCAGCGCTACCCCGAATTTCCCGCGCGCACGGGAATCCTGAGCTGGGAAGATTATCTGCCGCCCTTGAGCGCCAATCTCCGCCGCTTGGCCGAGGATTATGATTCTTTCGCCGCGGTTGCGCAGAAGAGCGCAGTCGGATGACCCGCAAAAAGCGGATGAAAAATATCTATCGGTCTTTCGCTTTCGCTACGCGGTGACCCGTCTTTGAATTTTCTCGAAAACGTCTTTGAGCAGCTCGAGCGTTCGGCTGGCCGACGGGTGCTTCAGGAAATCCGCGGCAAACAGATCGCTTCCGTGACTGGCGCCGAACTCCTCGCTCACATCGGCACCGCGCGCTCTTTCTTCCACAAGGCGGGCTTCCGGAAAGGCGACCGCTGCGCGCTTCTCGCGCACAACTCGATCCGTTGGGTGGCTGCCGATCTCGCCCTGATGGCCGAAGGCATCATCGTCGTGCCGCTTTATGTGCGCCAGGCCGTTGCGGAACTCATCGCCATGATGAAGGACTGCACGCCGCGCCTGATCTGTTGCGGAGAAACCTCACTGGGCGAATCGCTCGCGCGCGCTTGGCGTGACGCCCCGCGCTTTGTCTCCTTCGACGAAATCTTTGCAGATCCCGGCGTGGTGCACGCCCAGCGGCGCCCTGTTGCTTCTCAAGTCCCCGTCTCACGCGAGCCGCAGGACTTGGTCGCAATCATCTACACGTCTGGTACGTCGGGTGAACCCAAAGGTGTTTGCCTCACCGTCGCGAATCTCGATCACATGCTTGCGTGCACTACGCAGCGCCTCGACGAGCTGATGGGCCCGGCCTCCCAACCCGATCGCGTCTTTCATTACTTGCCCTTTAATTTCGCCGCCTCGTGGATTTTCACGCTTTCGTGTCTCTCGCGCCGCAGCCTGCTGTCTCTTTCCACCGACCTCAACAAGCTTGCCGATGAGGTCCGCCTGGCCGCGCCCCACTATTTCCTGAATGTGCCGACCTTGCTCGAACGTGTCCGCAGAGGCGTGGAAGACAATTTGCGCAGCCGCGGCGGCTTTGCGCTGAGGATCTTTGAAAAAGCCTGGCAAGGTTTTTTGCGGCATGCAAGCGGCCGGCATCAGCTTTCGGATACGTTCTACCGCGCCGTCGCCGGCCTCTTGATCTTCCCGAAAATCCGCGCGCGCTTCGGAGCGCATCTCCGCGCCCTCATCTGTGGCTCCGCACCTCTGACCCGGGACACGCAGCTCTTTTTCAATATGCTGGGTATCCGCGTTCTGCAGGGCTACGGCCTGACGGAAACGACAGGCATCTGCACGCTGGACGACCCGCGCGGGCCTGTCGAGCCCGGCTGCGTTGGTCCCTGCATCCCCGGGGTGGAAATGGTTCTTGGCGAAAACCAGGAAATCCTCGTGCGCGGCCCAAATCTTTTTCCAGGCTACTGGAACCGCCCCGAAGAAACCGCGCGTGTTCTCCGTGACGGCTGGTTCCACACCGGCGATCAAGGCGAGGTAAATGCGGCAGGGAATTGGCGCATTATCGGGCGCATCAAAAACTTGATTATTCTCAACTCCGGCCACAATATCGCCCCTGAACCAATCGAGGAGAAGCTCCTGAATCTGCTTCCCGGCGCACAGCACGTCGTTCTGGTCGGCAACGGCCGCGGCTACATCACGGCGCTCATCACCGGCGATGTCGCGGAGCCGCCGGTGAGCGCGGCTCTGGATACGGTGAATCGCGATCTGCCGCACTACAAGCAGGTCCGTGCCTTCCATCTCCTGCATGAGCCTTTGACCATTGAGAACGGCCTGATTACCGTCAACGGCAAGCTGAAGCGCGACGCCATCGCCGCGCGCTTCGCTTCTGAAATCGAAGTGATGTATCAGAGGAAGACGCTGTGAAAAGTTTTAAGGGACAAACGCTCTCCTGGGACGTGCGCGATTCCGTCATCGAGCTCACTCTCGACCACGCGCCCGCTAACGAGATCGGCTTGGCCATGCTCGAAGACTTCGAGAAATTCTCCGCCGCGCTCGAGCCGCTCGCGAAGGAAGCTGGCGTCTGCATCATCACCAGCGCGCGCAAGGCCGGCTTTTCCGCTGGCGCCGACCTGCGCGAGTTGTACCGCAGGTTTCTTTCCATGGAGAAGAAGGAGCTGTTGGCTGGCGCGCGGGAATTTCTCGAGCGCATTCATCGCGTCTTCAACACCCTGGACGCCGCGCCCATCGTCACCATCGCCGCGGTCCACGGTGTGTGCTTCGGCGGTGGCTTCGAACTGGCGCTCGTTTGCGACCTGATCATCGCCGACAAAATGGCCCGCTTTGCGTTTCCCGAGCTGCGTCTCGGCCTGATTCCGGGCTTCGGCGGCATCCCGCGCCTCAAGCGCGATCTCGGCAACTCCATCGTGCGCGACCTCCTCCTCACCGGACGCAGCATCAACGCCACGCGCGCCCACTCCGTCGGCCTGGTGAGCCAGCTCGCCGCCGAAGGCGAAGCCCTGCGCGCCGCTCGCTCCACGGCCGCGCAGATCGCCAAGTTTGACGCCGCCACGCGCATCGCCGCAAAAAAGTTCAGCAAACCCACTCCCTACGACGAACTGCGCCGCGAAGTGGATATCTTCTGCGAACTCTTCCAGCGCCCCGCAGTCGCGGCCAGCCTGAAGAAATTCGTCGAATCTACCGGCCCGATGCCATACTTGCCGTGAACGTTTCGTTTGGCGGCTTTCGCCGTTTCCATATTTTCGACCCCTTCGGCAACCGGCTCGAACTCATGGAGCGCGTGTAGCGCTCTTTCTCTTCGCGCGCGCCGCATGGTAGATTGAATCCGTATGCGCACCCTTGAGCAGACCACGGAAGAAATCCTCACCCTTGCGGCACAGCACTTCAAAGTTTCCGCAGGAACCCTTTCCCCCGGCGACGACTTCTTCAAAAAGCTCGGCATCGACAGTCTCCAGGCCCTCGAACTCCTTTCGCGTCTCGAAAATCATTTCGGCGTTGAGCTCCCCGACTACGAAATGGCCGGCGTCTCCGACTTCCGCACCCTCGCCTCCCGCATCCAAGCCCGCTTATAACGGGATAGTTGCCTTGTGGCATTGGGGTACGGACAATAGAGCGTTTATTCCGAATCAAGCTCGAACCATGCTCGACCTACAACAATACGACTGCCTCGGCGCGGCCCTCCGCGACCCCCTCGACCGCTGGCCCAACGAAACGTGCCTCATCGAAGCCGACCGCGACAAGGAGAAGGCACGGCTCACCTATCGCCAGTTCAAAGACGCTGCGCTCCCCCTGGCTCGCGCGCTGCAGGATTCCGGCTTCTCGGTCGAGGGCCGCGCTGCCATCATCATGACCAATCAGTCCAAGTGGCTGATTTCCGCGTACTCCGTCTTTTATTGCGGTGGTGTTCTCGTTCCTCTCGATTACAAACTCACTGCCGAGGAACAATTGCAATTGCTCGCGCACTCGAAATCGCGCGTCCTGATCACGGAGTTCCATATCTGGCGGCTCCTTACGCAATCACCCGCGTTTCGCGAACATAAGCTGCAAACCATCCTTGTCACCGAAGCGCCACCCCGGGGCGATCTTGCCGGAGCGCAGCGCTGGGAGGAGTTCCGCGGGGCCGGCGAGCCGCGATTCATTCCCCGTAGCCGCAAAGACCCCGCCTGCATCGTTTATTCCTCGGGCACCGGCGGCCGTCCCAAGGGCTGCGTAATGACCCACGAGAATTATCTTGAGCAGTGCGTGGCGCTCACCGCGCTCTACCCGTTCTGGCCCGGCGTGCGCTATCTCAGCATTCTCCCCACCAACCATGCCATTGATTTCATGGTGGGTTTCATCGGACCGTTCACTTGCGGCGCTGCCGTGGTTCATTTGCGCACGCTGCGCCCCGAGTTTGTCCGTGAGGCTTTCACGCGCTATCACATCACGTACGTCACGCTTGTTCCGCTGGTCCTCAAAAACCTGCGCAACGGCCTTCAGGCCCGCTTCGACGCACTGTCTCCCGCGAAAAAAGCTGTCTTTAATTTTCTGCGCGGCGTAAATCGAGCGCTCACCCGCGGCCGCCCTCGGCCGTGGCTCAGCCGTCGCTTGCTCTCGCAGGTGCATCAAGCTTTCGGCGGCGAGTTGATTGCCATCATCGTCGGCGGCGCCTTTTCCGAGCCGGAAACGCTTCAGTTCTTTTACGACCTGGGTATTCCCGTCGCCAATGGCTACGGCCTCACCGAGGCTTGCACCGCCATCACGGTGAACGACCTGAAGCCGTTCCGCGCCGACACCGTGGGCAAGCCCCTGCCGGGAATCGAGGTGCGCATCCTCAACCCGGCTGCCGATGGGATTGGCGAAGTCGCCGTGCGCAGCAAGGCCGTGATGTCCCGCTATCTCGACGATCCCGAAATGACCGCGGAAACCATCGTGGACGGCTGGCTGATGACCGGCGACCTCGGCCGCTTCGACCCCTCGGGCCATTTGCAGCTTTTCGGACGCAAGAAAAACATGATCGTAACCGAGGAAGGGAAAAATATTTATCCGGAAGACATCGAGACGGTTTTCGAGGGCCTGCCCGTCAAGGAATTCTGCGTCTTCGCGGCCAACTACGTTTGGCCCAAGCGCACCATGGTGGGTGAACAGCTCGTCATCGTCCTCGGCCTCGAGCCTGGACAGTCGTTCACCGAAACGCTCCGTGCAGAGATCCATGCGCGCAACCTCCGGCTGCTCAATTACAAGCGCATTAGCGGCTGCGTTCTCTGGAACGACGGCTTTCCCCGCACGGCTTCTCTCAAGATCAAGCGCAGCATCCTCGCCGAACAACTGGCGCGGCTGGATCGCGCTTCCGCGGTGATCCTGCTGTGAAAGACCGCTTCCTCGCTATCGTGAATCCGGAAGCCGGCGGAGGCCGCAGCGGCAAGCTCGCTCAGGCGGCGATCGCCAAGCTCCGCGGCGCCGGCCCGCGCGTGGACGTCATCGCCAGCACCGCTCCAGGCCAGGCCACTTCTCTTGCGCGCGAGGCCTACGCCCAGGGCTATCAAAAATTCATCGCCGTCGGCGGCGACGGCACCGCTCATGAAATCGTCAACGGTCTGTTTCCCGAAGCCGCGCAAGGCCCGCGCGTCGCGCTCGGCTTTCTCCCCCTCGGCACCGGGAATTCGTTTCTCCGCGATTTTGGCGAGGGTGGCGCAGAGCAGGCCGCGCAGGCCCTTGTCGAAGGCCGCCGCCGGCCTTGCGACCTGCTTCGCCTCACGCACACCGGCGGCGTGCTCTATTCCATCAACCTGCTCAGCATCGGTTTTACGGCCGACGTTGCGGCTCTCACCAATCGCCGCTTCAAGCCGCTCGGTGAGCTTGGGTATCTCCTCGGTGTGTTTATCGGACTGGTGCGCCTGCGCCGCCGCGCTTTTCCCATGCGTCTGGACGACGCCCCGGAATTCGACCGCCGCCGCTGCCTCTTTCTCAGCTTCAACAACAGCAAATTCACAGGCGGCAAGATGATGATTGCGCCTCATGCCGATACTTCCGACGGCTTGATTGAGCTCGTTCGCTGGGGGCCGATCGGCCGCCTGGGCCTGCTCTACAATCTGCCCTCGCTGTACGACGGCACACACTTGAAGCACGCGCTGGCTTCGCGCCACCCTTCGCGCCGGATTGTTTTCGATTTGGATGCCCCCGTTGACGCCATGGTGGACGGCGAAGTGTACACGCTGCATCTGCGCACCCTCGAAATCCTTCCTGCCGCGCTGGACGTCTTCGTATGAAGAAGCTCTGGTTCGCGCTCCGCAGCGCATGGCTCTGGACGGTCAGCATCCTCCATTTCTTCATCATGGTCCCGATTCTGGTTGCCCTGTCCTTCCTCCTCGACCATCGCAAGCACGATTATCTCCAGCGCTCCTTTTGCCGGCGGATTGTGTTCTTCGCCGGCGCTAAAGTTTGTGTCCGGCGCTCCGCCGGCTTTGACCCGCAGCGCACGTGCTTTTTCATTTCCAACCACGTCAACTTGTTCGACCCATTCGTCCTTTACTGCGCCGTCCCTCAATTCGTGCGCGGTTGGGAGCTGGAATCGCACTTCAAAATCCCCGCGTACGGCTGGCTGATGAAGCATTTCGGAAACGTTCCCGTTCCGGATGTCCGCGGCCCTTCCGAACTCAAGCGCATGTGGCGCCGCACGCGG
>DASWCG010000392.1:0-5159 GCA_036390175.1 Candidatus Acidiferrales bacterium
AAGACCTGGCGAGTCTACTCCAGCCGATTGCGCGCTGACTGGGTGGGCGTCGAGGTCGACCCGGTGTTCCTGGCGCGTTACTTGAAAGCTCATGCGCACTTCTTCGAGTGAGCTCATCTGTGCCGCCGGAACTTGCAGATATAAGGTACTCATTGCCGTATTCCGGATCACGGTGCTTCGCATAGGAGAAAGGAGATTCGATCTTCAGACTGCCGACCGCCTGGTATGGATCCGATTGCGGCAGCGGAATCCAAATTCTTAAAGTCTTGGCGCCTAGAGGCGAGGCGGGAATTCTGGTGAGATAAGTAAATTCGAAATTGCGTACGGGAGCGCTCTTTTGCGACGGAGCAGAGAAAGCCGCCCCGAGAACGGCGAGCGCAAAAGTAAAAGCAAAGCCCAAAGCAACGGTCCTGCGAGAAGTCATCGGCGAAAACCTCCTTAGGGCAATCGACAATCTGGCCTGGGGCCAGTCAAGCAGTTGGGTTAGGTAACTCGGACTTTGAAAGGGACTTGCCAGCGGGACCCGCGGTTAGCGGGTTGTTCAAGTGAAGCCACTTGAAAATCGCAAAAACATGGGGAATTCTAATAACATCGAGACCCGTTCATTTGCAAGTGCTTCTGTAACTCAGAGACATCTGGCTTGCCAAAACCTCGTTTGGTAGTCACCACGTTTCTGGCGCGACACGCGAAGCGTCCCAATCACACAATCACCGGTGTTGCGTCAAATTTTGTGATACCGAAGCCTGAAAACGTCTCACTGTATACGTCTTTTTGATCCGCCAAGATGCTCAGGGCGATGGCTTCGCCAAGTTTCAGCGCGTCGGAGTAGTCGGTACGCCAGTGGACTCCGGCATGATTGCGGCCGATTCCGATATTGGAGGCAAGCTTGTTGATTTCGCCATTGACCGTGATCTGGTTCGCATCCGAACCAGTGTACGAAACCAGAGACAGCCCATCTTCGCTGGCCATCTGGATGGCGCCGTCTTTGAGTGTGTTGAATTGGACGCTTCCGTGAAACGCTGCCTTCAGAATTGTGGCGCAGGCTCCAGCGACAGAGCCATGGCCTTGTGCGTAGGAAGGATGCTGCGGGCAGCCTTCCGGATACGCCTGTGCATGGAAGTAAGTCAAATACTTAGCGAAAGTCCGGGCCAAAGCAACTGAATTCAACACGTCTGGGTGTAATGGATAGCTAGCTTGGCCTGTCTTGGTCATGTGCACAAGCCCCCCGTAGTCTTCCGGCCTCAGGGTCCGGTGGACAAACCATTTCGCGTACCAGACGGCTTTCAATGCTCGATTTGCCGCTTCCGCGAGAAGGGTCAAGAAATGGGGTCCGCCGAAAGTTGCAAAGGACGACTGCTTTGTGAGGCTCAAATAAGGATTGCCTGGGTTCAGGGGCACCCCGTGGGTAAAGAGCCAGATGCCGGCATTATAAAAGGCTTCGAATACCTGGTCCGTATGGACGTAGGCGCTTAGATCGCGGCCGTTCCGAATGTACCGGAGTTGGGGGTCATTCTGATTGCTTGTGAATGGTCCCTGGCCATTGCGTGCCGCGAGCCATGTTACCTGGTCGGTGAAATAATCTACCCCCGGCTTGTACGTGGTGATCTGCCCGCTGATGGGGATTTGTCCGTAGTTGAACGGTTTTAGCAGCAACTGAGAAACATATGGACCAATGACGTCTTCTGCCGTGAATCCCCGGAACAACGTTTGCGGGGTAACCTGGCCACCCGACCTGGATCCAGCGAAAGCCGCGAGGTCAGACAATTCGGCAGCCGCTGCTTGCGCCGTCGGGTCCGTAGGGTAATCTGTGAAATTGACGTCCCGACAAAGCGCCATCCAATAAAGTTCCACCATATCGTCGGCGCGCGCCTGGCTGGCCACGGCAGGGGGTGGGCCAATGGCCAATTGGTGGGAGTCCCTCCCTTCCATGTCGAAAGCAACTCCCGCCAACGGATTCGCGAGCTTGACGGTTCCGCCCAGCCGCACATTCTCAAAGCGAGCGGCCGTGCCGTGCCTGGCGGCTTCCAGAAGCAGTTCGTAGGAAGTTGTGTCCACCTCTCCGATCGAGTTGTGAGGCAATCCTTTGGAGTAGCTCCCGATAAAATTCGCGTAGCGCTCTTCATCACCATTCGTGACTTGATTTGGTGTGGGGACTTGGCGTTCGTCTAGCGCCGCCTCGCGCCGAATGTTGAAACATTCTTCAGCACGCTCCTGGTTCGCCCCGGCAGACGATGCAGAACGGGTGCTTGCCGCTTTTGCAAGGGGTGGTAAACCCATGGCGCTCGCCACCACGCTTGCGGCTGCTGCGGCACTACCGATCTGACCAAGAAAGGCCCTTCGGCTCGTGCCGACGCAAGGTTCAGTTGCCGTGATCAGTTGTTGGTCCTTCTTGTCAGAGTTCCCAGGCACCCAACGCCGTGCTTTGCTCACGGAGATTGCCTCCCCGAAAAAGTGGCTGACCACCAATGCAACGGACGCTTCACCTAAGGCCGCCACGGCGGGTGGGGCTTCAATTCCCGCCCGCCGTGCCGGTTATGTTTCCTCGTCCCTCCGTGCGAAGAAGCCCGAGGGCATCAGAAGAAAACGCCGTTGCTCTCGCTGCCGATCTGAGCGTAGTTGACGGTGGTTGTTGCCGGATCGGAGACGAACCGGAAGCCATGCCCGGTGCTCTTGGGTGTCGTCGCGGTGACGGCAATCGTGACGCTCCCAATTTGAAAGAAGTCCCCGGCAAAATGGTTCGCCGTGTCATGGACACCCATGAAGCTCTTTGTGACGCCGCTCCACTTGAGGTCAATCGAATCGATCCTCCCGCTCGCGAATCCAAGTGGCCGGTTCGGGCTAAAGCTGTTGCCAACCGTGAAGGCGTCGAACACTGCACAGATGTTCTCGGCGTGCAACTCGGCGGTGCCTCCGTCCAGATCTACCTCGCCGCTGCCTTCCGGCACTGGAGCCGTCCACAACGTTAGGCTCTCAGAGATGCCGGCATCCCAGGAGTGATCGCGACCCGAGCCCGACGGGCTCAGAGAGTCAAGTCATATGAATGACAGCGTGCCCCGGTGCGGGAGGCCGTCAACAGCGACAAATGTGCCCTTGAAGAAGCGCCAGTCGGTGTGGAATGTGTAGGGAGTGCTGCCGGCGGTGTTCAGATCGGTTCCGGTGCCGGCAAAGTTCAGGTCGGCTTGAGCGATCACTCCCTTAAAGTCGGTGATGGTAGACGGATCAAATCCGGCGTTGGGGAAATGAGGGAAAGTTGATGGCGCGCTGCCGTCGGGTGGGCCGGGGAAGAAGAAGTGTCCCCCCGGTGGGGTCGTGATGTGAGGGATAGGCCGCGCCAGGGTCTTGCACTTGTTATCCGCCCCTTCGTCCTCCGCAAACGCTGAGAACCGCAGTCCAGAGCCGAGCAAGAGTCCAGCTCCGGCGGCGCTGCCAGCCGCCCCGCGAATAAGATTGCGCCGGGTGAGCCATTTCTCCTCAAGCTTTTTCCACGAAATAGACTTTTCGTCATTCATTGACGTTCTCCTTCGACTTGCTCGCAATGCACACGCGGGGAGTGTGCTCATCTACAAGTGATAGCCCGGGGTCCCGAGAATAATTTCCAGAAACCGTGAGAATAAATTGCGGAAAAGCGAACGGGAAAACCGGCCCAACTCTGCGCCTCGCATCAGGACATGTCAACTACAAAGTCTGGTAATGAGAGTACTCACGCTCGCGGAGAGGTCGAAGCGAAACTTGAGAAATGCTGAACAGACAAATTCTTGTGGGGGATCGAATAGACGAACGAGCAGCTCGCTGTCTATCGAGAACGCACCTGACAAGCCAAACTCAGCCAAACTCATGATAAGAGGCATTGTCGGACACTTTCCGTTCGCGCCGCTAAACATTCAACTAGCCCATTCACTAATTGTTGCTACAGCGTTTCACTTCCTAATATGTTGAGCAATGTTTGGTGCTGGTTCTGCCGGATCAATCCGTGTTGCGGACGAATGACGGCGCACTCGCAAGTAATTCACGTGGGCGGTAAACGGGCCAATCGGGCAGGTTCTCTGCGATGGGGGCGCAGAATCGCATTCGGGCGGGATACGGAACTCCGGGCTTTCCGGCTGCGAGAGTCGGCTACAATGCTGCGCGGAGGAGCCATGTCCAAATCGCGCAGGCAGTTCTTGACGGAGGGTTCGCTCGGTCTGATTGGTGCGGCCGTTGCCCCAAGCATTCGACTGGCGGAGCACGCGGCGGAATCCACCCAAGAGCCGACCCCGCCACCAGGAGCGCCGCCAGCGTTTGGCACGGGGCCTGCCGTCGGACCCGAAGTGTCGCCGATGACCTTCGCCGAAGCGGAAAAACTCGTGCAGGTGGAGCTGACCAGCGCGGAGCGCAACGTCGCGGCGGAAAGCTGGCGGGTGAACCTGGCTTCGGTCTACGAGCGGCGCACCGGCCCGCACAAGGTGGCACTCGAACCCACGGTTGCGCCGTGGTCGCGCTATAACTCCGTTCTGCCGGGCGAGCACGCGGGCCCGCAGCGCGACCAATTCATCCGCAGCAGGACTGATCCGGGGCCCTTGCCTGCCAACGATGCGGACATCGCGTTCGCTCCGGTAACGCAGCTCTCGCGCTGGATCGAGCAGCGCAAGCTGACCTCCGAGCGGCTCACGCAAATTTATCTGAAGCGCATCGAGCAGTTCGATGCGAAGCTGCGCTGCGTGATCACGCTGACGCGCGAGCTGGCGCTGGCGCAAGCGAAGAAGGCCGACGAAGAAATCGCCGCGGGCAAGTACCGCGGGCCGCTGCACGGAATTCCATGGGGCGGGAAGGATCTTCTGGATACGGCCGGAATTCCCACAACCTATGGCGCGGAGCCTTACCGCCACCGTATTCCGAAGGAGGACGCGGCCGTGGTGAAACGGCTGCACGCTGCGGGTGCCGTGCTTGTCGCGAAGCTCAGCCTCGGCGCGCTGGCGCTGAATGACATCTGGTTCGGCGGACAGACGATGAACCCGTGGCTGCTGGAGGAAGGAGCGTCCGGCTCCAGCGCCGGGCCGGGGGCGGCCACCGCGGCGGGACTCGTCGGCTTCGCGATTGGCAGCGAGACCGGCGGCAGCATCGTCAGCCCGAGCATGCGCTGCGGGATCACCGGACTGCGGCCCACGTATGGACGCGTGCCG
>DASWCG010000393.1:0-3092 GCA_036390175.1 Candidatus Acidiferrales bacterium
ACGGCCATGTCCCACCAGCCCTCTTCCCAGGCGCGCACGCCGCGGAGTCCCCAGGAATCGGCGTAGCTTTTCATGCGTTCGTAGACGCCGCGCGGCATGGCGCCGAGGGAATTGCTGATCATGTAAGTGGTACGCTCAAGGATGGGGAATTCCGAGCGCCATTTGAGAAGCGGGTCCATAGCATTCCTCTTTCGCCAAGAGCGGCTAGCCGCAGCAGAAGGCGAAGCAGGACATAAGTATATCTTAGCTAGACGACGCACAACACAAGCGAGACCTGGTTGGGCAAGCGCAGAGGCTGCAAATTGTGATATCCTTACTGTAAGGGAGGTGAGTAAAGATGGCGCGCTCCAGCACAATCAGCAGCAAAGGCCAGATCACCGTGCCTCTAGAGATTCGCAATCGGCTCGGCCTGAGAACCGGAGATCGAGTGGAATTTGTGGTTGATGACGACCGTACGACCATCCGCCCCGCGCGCGCACCCGAAAATCCGTTTGTGAAATATGTAGGCGCACTTCCCGCCTTTTCTGACGCCCGCGAGGTCAATGCCTGGGTGCAGAGGTTACGCGAGGAAGAAGCTGAGGAACGATGAGAACGGCTATTGATACGAACGTTCTCTCCGCGCTTTGGTCCAAGGAACCTCTCGCTTCACAGGTAGCAAGAAATCTAGGCGATGCCAGGGCGGAGGGAGGTCTGGTGGTCGGTGCGCCAGTCTACGCGGAACTGCTGGCTTATCCGAAAGCCACAGAATCATTCGTAAATGGCTTCTTAGCGGACACCGGCATAGTGGTGGACTTCGAGTTTCAGCAACTCGTATGGCTGGAGGCTGGCCGGCGTTTTGCTCGTTATGCGAAACGCCGACGCCGCTCTGAGCATCAGGGACCGAAGCGTTTGCTGGCTGACTTCATCATTGGATCGCACGCCTTGGCGCAGGCGGACCGTTTTATGACGCTTGACCCGAAGCGATATAAGCGGGACTTCCCGGAATTGAAGCTTATTTAGATTGCGGGCCATCACTTCGCGCTAGCGTTCCTTGAAAAACGCTTTTCTTCATGCCAGAGCAAGGCAAAGCGTCAGCGGGCGGCGCGGGATAGGCGGGACCAGGCGAAGTAGGCGAGGGAGATGATCACCAGCCAGGGGACACCGGATTTGAGGGTGATTTGGAGTTCGGGGATCCACCAGGTGGAAAGAAGGACGGCGGTGAGGGCCAGGAGGCCGAACAAGCTGGTCCATGGGCCGCGCGGAGCGAAGCGCAAGTAGGAAGATCCCGAGCGCGCGTGGCGGCCGCGGAAAGCCAGGTGCGTGACGAAGATCATCAGCCAGACAAAAAGGCCGCCGAAGAATGCCGCGCCAATCATGTAGGTGAAGACCTTGGTGGTCTGAAACCAAAGCTTCAAGACCAATGCAAGAGCCATCCCGGCGCTCGAAACCAGTAATCCATTGACGGGCGTGCCGCGCTTGCTGAGGCGGCCGAGGATTGCCGGCGCGTAGCCGCCGCGGGCCAGGGAAAAAATCATCCGCGAGGTGAGATAGAGGTTGCAATTGACGCTGGAGAGCGCCGCGGTCAGAACGACGAAATTCATGATGTCTGCCGCGGCGGGAATGCCCACCGTCTGGAACACGCGAACGAAGGGGCTTTCGCCCAGTCCGACCTGGCTCCAGGGGACGACGCCGACGACGATGGTCAGCCCGCCGATGTAGAAAATCCCCAGGCGCAGCAACGTCCAGCGCAAAGCGCGCGGAAGAGCGCGTTCCGGGTCCGCCGCCTCGCCGGAAGTAACGGCGACGACTTCGAGACCCATATAACTGAACATGGCCATGGCCACGCCCAGGCCCACACCCAGCCAGCCGTGCGGGAGAAAGCCGCCGTGGACGGTGTAGTTGGCGGCGCCGAGCGGATGAAAACCGACGCCGAACAGGATCGCGCCGCCGAGAATGAGAAAAATCGTGATGGTCACGACCTTGATCATGGCGAACCAGTATTCGAACGCGCCGAAGCTGGCGACGCTGCGCGCGTTGACGTAAATCATCCCCGCGGAAAACGCGGCGATCCAAATCCACTGGGGAATTCCGGGAAACCACAAACCACAATAAATCGCCGCGGCGACAACTTCGCTGCCGATGGCCACGACCTGGCAGAGCCAGTAGGTGTAGCGCACGACGAAGCCGGCCCAACGATGGATGTACATCTCGGCGTACACGCCAAACGAGCCGGCAACCGGGTGCGCGACGGCCATTTCGCCGAGCGCCCACATCAAAGTGAGTGCGATGGCTGCGCCGGCAACGTAGCTGAGAATGACTCCGGGACCGGCCAAGCGCACGGAGATGGCGCTGCCGAGGAACAGGCCCGTACCAATGGCGCCGCCGATGGAAATCATAGAAAGCTGGCGCGAGGTCAGATTGCGGTGAAGGCCCGCTTCGCGGGCGAGGACTTCCTGTTCGGCAGCGGGAACGGCCGCGGGAGGCGAAGTGGGTTGCAAGGCCATGGAGCGGGCGTCATGGTATCAGAAACAGTCAGCCGCTGTGGCGCAAGAACCTGCGTTCTGGAGATGCGAGCTATCCGGGTTGCCTGATGGAACACCAACCGAAATCCGTCCGTGACGTTTGCGCCTGCCTGGTTGCAAAATCCTTTTTGGAACGACCGTCTCAAGGAGGTCCCGATGAAGGCACTGGTGGCGATAGGCGCGCTGCTCATGGGGGCGCTGGTGATTTTGGCGCAGGCGCCCGCGCCGCAAGCTCCGGCGACGGCGGCGACGAAGATTGATCCGGCCAAAGAACAAGACATCCGCAACTTGCTGGAGCTGACCGGCAGCAAAGACCTTGTGATGCAGGTGATTGACGCGAGCCTGGCGCAGATCCGCGCGAACTTTGCGCAGGCGCTGCCGCAGAACGAGCGGGGCCGGAAGTTCGCCGATGCCTTCGCGGAAAAATTCAGGACGAAATTGAACGCCGACACATTCGTGGACCGCGTGGTTCCCATCTACGACAAATATTTCAGCGACGAAGACATCCAAGGGCTTTTGAAATTCTACGGGACGCCCCTGGGGCAGCGGGCGATTAAAGCGCTGCCGCAAATCACCCGGGAATCGCAGGCC
>DASWCG010000394.1:0-23975 GCA_036390175.1 Candidatus Acidiferrales bacterium
CGCTTGTGCCCGAGTGGCGGAATTGGCAGACGCGCCAGCTTCAGGAGCTGGTTCTCGCAAGGGAGTGGAGGTTCGAGTCCTCTCTCGGGCACCATAGATCCCCAATGAGTTGCTCGTGATGGAGAGGCGCTTTGCCTGGCGCAGCTTCAGCCCGCCAAATTCACTAAGGCAGCCTTTCAATGCGAACAAGCACGCCGAGCGGGCGGTCTGGCGGGCGCGCCGTGATGCATTGGTGCGCCCACCAGGAGGAAGCACGTCCGAATCAGATTGTTAAAAATCGTAGGTTAAGCCGACGGAAGCCCCCTTGTGTGTCAAGCCGGTGAAGGAGTTTCCGGCAGCGTCCTGGCGGTCAACAACGGCCCCGTGTCCGTTTGCACCCAGGTCGTAGTGGGCACCCTGATGATTCAACTGCGTCGCGAACACGAAATAGGCTGACATCCTTTTCTCTAAGAAGTGGTGCTTGTAACCTACGTCGATGAGGTTGGACTTGTTGTCGATGGGCCCCGCAAGACCGATCAAGGTTCCGGGTTGATTGATCTGTCCGCCCGGGTCGCCGGGGGTCTTGCCCGCGTACGCCCAGCCGAAATTGAGGTCATCGGCCGGCGTCATCTTCTGAGTGATGGCCAACCAAGTAGCGTTAGGCCGGGAGCGTTCATTGAAGGCAGGGACGGCGGGAGCGTAGCGCTTCAGTTTTTCATAGAAGAAATTCGCCGTAGTACGTGTGGGTTTAAACTCGTACTGAGCACCCACTTTCCAGGCGCTTTCATCGGCGACACCGACAGATCCGGCCGGCGGGATGGTCGGGTCCGCGATGGAGGCCAGTTCATCGCCCGTACGATTGACTTTGGCGTGATGCTCGTATGCGGTAAAGGCATAGAGCGGGCCGTGGGTATAAGTAAGCACCGCACTCAATACGTTACCCCAGGCGCCGTCGTTGCAGGCCGGAGGCGGATTATTCCCCCCGGAGCAGATGGGTTCCGCGCGCGCGATGATGCTATTGTCGACCGCGCGGTTCTGCCCAGGGGACCACAGCACGCTCGCAAACAAGCCTTTGTGAGTGGGTGTTTCGTACCAAACCGCATGGGACTGACGAGTATTGAACTCCGAGCGGTTGTCGCCACCGCTGTTGCCCATAATGCTTCTGCTATCGCCGATCGAGTTGATGAACGGATCCATCCTCGCCGTCGATCTTTTGTACGGAGCGTCTTCCTTGCCGATCTTGATCGCGCCCCAGTCGCCCCGCACCCCGACATAGGTGTCGCGCGAGCCCAAACCCTGCTTGACTTGCGCGTCCGAGGTCGGTCCGGGGGTCGCCGTAAAGGCAACCTCCGTCTCGATCTGGAATATGCCGGTCAGATAGGAGGTAAGCTTGCGCGAGCCGCGAACGCCGAAATAAGACAGGTTGCTCGAGGCCTGGGCCAGCCAGCCATTGTTGCCGACCGCGCCAAAGCGGTTAGCCAGGCCGTTGTCGACGTAGTCGAACGACACGTCGGCGTGGCCATACACCTGCACCTCGCCGCCACCGACCGGAAACTTGAGCTCGGTAGGGGGTTTTTGCTGATCCTTGGGGGCGGCAGCCGTCGCAGCCTGGGCCGGTCCAACTGAGGTCCCGGGCTGCACGGCGCTGACCTCCACGAGGCGAGGGGCGGTAGTTCCCTGCTGGTTGACCAGGAGCAGCCGCTGGATGGCGGCCTTCAGCTCCGCCACTTCCTGGCGCAACTGCTCAACCTCTTGCTTGGTTGCGCTCGAGGAAGCCGCTCTTGTCCCATCGTCCGCAGGCTTGTCGCCCGGGGCCTGGGCGAGCAGTACTGGCGCGACGAAAAACGGTACCAGAAGAATAAAACATCTCCTTAGTGAGCTCATGTTTTTCCTCCCCGGAAAGATTTGACGAAGTACGAACGCGACGCCGCGCGTTTAGCACACTCGTCAAATGGGTGTCAAGATTTTTCTTGACAGCCGGCCAACAAAGGTATAAATATTTGTCCAGTTGGCCCAGTTATCGGACCACCTGGATTCCAAGGGGCGGCTTGATGGCAATGGCAGCGGCCGAATTCGAAGCAGTCAAGAAGACCAAGGTGTACGAAAAAGTGGTCCAGCAGATCCACGCCATGATCCGTGACGGCTTGCTCAATGCGGGCGACCGACTTCCTCCGGAGCGCGAACTGGCGGAGACGTTTCAAGTGAGCCGGAGTTCTCTGCGCGATGCCCTCCGCGCGCTCGAAGTGATGGGCCTTGTTCAGGCCCGCCAGGGAGAAGGAACCACTGTCCGGGATCTAACCGCTACTTCGCTGGTCAGTCCTCTGTCGGCCGTGCTTTCGGGAAAGCGCGAGCTCGTGAGCGAACTGCTGGATTTGCGGCAGATGCTTGAGCCGCCGCTTGCTGCGCGCGCCGCCAAGCACGCCACCGCCGAAGACCTTTCCCGCCTCGAAGACGTGCTGCGGCGCCAGAAAGAGAAAATTGATCGTGGCGAGTTGGCCATTGAAGAGGACTCCGAATTCCATTACGCCATTGCCCGCGCCGCGAAGAACAGCGTCGTGCTGAAAGTTCTGGACTTGTTCATGGATCTTCTGCGGGAGAGCCGCGAGCGCTCCCTGCAAGTCGAAGGGCGCACGCAAAAATCGTTTGCGGGCCACCGCCGTATCCTCACGGCGATCTGCGGTCGAAATGCTTTGGCCGCCGAGCAGGCCATGCGCCGCCATATTCAAGAGGTGGAACGGATTGTGTTGACGAAAATGTAGCGGGAAGGAGTTCCGAATGGGCCGACTTTTTGCAGTGGAAATCATCTATCGGGGTATCTTCCAGAAAACCCTCGCGAAAAACATCAGCCGTGCCATCGTTCTGGCGGCGCACCACGAAGGGAAGCCGGGGATCTCCTTCGGGCGTTACGGCGACAGCCCCGAGCGCAACGGGATTCCCGCCAAGAGCTTCGCGATCGTCGCCACCGACGACATAACGCTCGAAGAGGGAATGGCAAAGTACGAGCCCAAGGAAGTTGATATCACCATCGCCGTGGACGACACGCTCTGCAAGGGGGTGGAATCCTGGGCCTGGTACGGGCTGCAGCCCGTCAATCGACTGTTAAAACCGGGCGGCACGTTGATTGTGACATCCAAAGAATCGCCGGAAAGCCTCATCGAACTGTGCCACCGCAAAGAGCACCCCTACAAGCTGGCCATTGTGAAGGGCACCCCCAGCTTCTCGGGCCTATGGGTTTACAAGGAAGACCACAGCGACGTGCGCATCCTGGGCGCCATTGCCAAGGTCCTGCCGGAGCTGTTCAGCCTGAAATCGGTTCAGGAAGCCATCCGCTCGGAGTGGAAGGATGAGCTGAAGACCACTTCGGCAGCGCGCTCCTACGAGCGCATCACCACGGTTACCGTGCGGCCGAACCAGGGCAATCCCGAAGAGCCCTATAAATTTGAGTTGCCCAAGTGGTCGGAGATGCGGGAAGGCGTCACCATTCCCGCCATTCCCCGGGGCCACCAGATGGAGAATTCGGCGACCCAGCAGGTGGGCGGCTTCCAGCCGGAGCGCAACCCCACGTTTAAGAAGTTCAGCACGCGCACCATGCGGCCGGTGGTGGACTTCGATACTTGCATCAAGTGCACGCTGTGCTGGCTGCAATGCCCGGATTCCTGCTTCGACGTCACGCCGGATGGCCTATACGACGCGAATATGCAGGCGTGCTGTGGATGTGGCGTTTGCGAGGCGGTGTGTCCGGTGAAGGATTGCGTCACCATGGTCAACGAAGTGGAGTTCCACGATAACGCGAGCCAGTGGGAGATGCGCAACAAGGATAAGGAAGGCTACAAGAAGTGGCTGCTGGAGAAGATCGAGCACCGCCCGGAACGGTCGCACGGCTTCCGTTACCGCGGGCAATATGAAGAGCAGGTCCCCGAAATGCTGGAGATCGCTCGCGAAGGATAGAATTCGGAAAGAGGGAGATCGGTTATGACACCTGTTGCAACAGTCGAGCAAGAGCTTGAGAAGACGGCCCTGATCACCGGAAGCGAAGCCATCGCGGTGGCTTGCAAGCTGGCCGACGTGGACGTGATCACGGCTTATCCGATTCGTCCCTACGACACGGTGATGCAGTACGTCGCCAAGCAGGTGGCCAACGGCGAGCACGATTGCGAGTACATCGTGGCGGAGAGCGAACACTCGCAGTTCGAGATCGTGAAACACGCCTCGGCGGTGGGGGCACGCGTGTTCTGCGGCAGCAGCGGCGTGGGTTGGATGTACGCGTTCGAGGCGCTGACCGTGACCCCAAGCTTGCGCATTCCCATGGTGGCTATGGTGGGCAACCGGGCGCTGGACGACCCCGGGGCCTTCGGCGTGGAGCACAATGACGCGCTGGCGGTGCGCGACCTGGGCTGGCAGCTCGTGTGGGTGGACAGCCCCCAGGAGGCGTTGGATACGGCGCTGATCGCCTATCGGGTTGCGGAAGACCGGCGCGTCTTTCTGCCGTGTGCGGTTAGTTGCGACGGCGCTTTCCTGACGCACTCTCAGGCGCTGGTCAAGATCCCGGCGAAGGAAAAGGTGGATGCGTTCCTGCCCCGCTACAATCGCGGCGAGTTGCTGCTTCATCCCGACAATCCCATCACCGTAGCACCCCAGGTAAACGAAGACTGGCTGATGGAGATTCGTCGGCAGACCGCGGGGGCGATGGAGCGCGCCTACACCGTCATCCCCGAAGTCTACGCTCAGTTCGAGAAGGTCTTCGGCCGCCATTATGGAAATCCGTTCTTCGAGGAATTCGAGACCGAGGACGCGGAGATCGTTTTGGTGGGCATGGGGACGCTCTCGACGCCGGTGAAAGTGGCCATCCGGGCGATGCGTAAGGAAGGGAAGAAAGTCGGGTTTGTGCGCGTGCGCTGGTTCCGGCCGTTTGCGGCCGAGGAGCTGGCCAAATGCCTGGGACGGTTTTCCGCAGTGGGGATCATCGACCGCGATTTCTCCCTCGGCTCGCCGTATCTGAGCGGTGTCCTGGCCACTGAGGTGCGCGCGGCGATGTATCCGACTGCGAAGCGGCCGCCGATGCTGGACTTCATCTGCGGCTTGGGCGGGCGCGAAGTTACCGTGCCCGCCGTGAGGCAGATGAGCGATATGGTGTATCAGGCGGCGGCGGGAAAACCGCAACCGTTGACCCAGTGGATCGGGCTGCGCGAATAGCGGTCCGTTCCCTGGAAAGTTTCAACTGCGAAAGAGGAGGGTAGATAAATGGCCACCTTTGTAGACGTTCAGCCCACGCAGATCTTGGACCCCATCAAAGGGGTGAAGAAGATCCCGCTCGAGGAGTTCTTCACTTCGGGCCACCGCACGTGCCAGGGCTGCGAGTCGGCCTTGGTGATGAAAATGATGGCCAAGGCGGCGGGCCCCCGCACCATCGTGCTTGGCAGCACCGGATGCATGTATGTGGCGAATACCACCTACTACAGCACGTCTTGGGTCGTACCCTGGATGCACACGCAACTGGGGAGCAGCGGGTCCGCAGCCATGGGCACCGCGGCGGGCCTGAAAGCGCTGATGCGCAAGGGCAAGATCAAGGACGAACCAATTAATGTGATCGCGTTTTGCGGCGACGGCGGCGGGGCGGACATGGGTCTGTCGGCTATTTCGGCAGCTCTCACCCATCCCGACTACAACCTCCTCATCCTGATGTACGACAACGAATCTTACGCCAACACCGACATCCAGCTTTCCGGCAGCACGCCCTACGGCGCGCACACCACATTCAGCCCGCCCGGGAAAATGAAGCGCATCATGCACCACCGCTGGAAGAAGAATATGGCCGGCATGCTGGCGGCGGGCCACCCAACGTGCAAATACATCGCGACGGTGTGCATGTCCTACCCTCTGCCGGCGATGAACTGCGTGCGCAAGGCCCTTTCCATTGGCGGTCCCACGTTCATTCATTCGCTTGATCCTTGCCCGAAGGGATGGGATTATGACCCCTTCCTTTCCCACGAAATGGGTGAACTGGCGGTCACCACGGGAGTCTGGCCGCTCTACGAGGTGGAAGAAGGAGTGGTAAGACTATATGGCAAGACAAAGGAAATCGCCGAAGGCCGGTACCGTCGGCTACCCGTGCGCGATTACCTGCTCAAGCAGGGGCGATTCGCCCATTTCAAGGATGAAGATATCGACTACTTCCAGAGTAAGGTTGACGAGATGTGGGAGAAGTGGCTGATTCCGGGTGTGATCCCCTTCATGAAAGAGGTGGAAGCCGAGAAAACACTCGCCTAATCGGAAAGTGCAAAGAACTGGCACGACGGCCCGCTCCTCACATCTTCGTGACTTTCACAGGGGTGAGATTGACACGAGGACTTGGAAGAGCGTAGATTTCCCCGGGTTGTCCTATCCTCTGACGAATTCTTGAGGAGGTGTAACCGTGGCCGCAGTTCCGGCGGAGCGAAAGGTAGGCATCCAGGCTCTTCTTGACAACCGTTGGGTAATCCTCTTTTTCAGCATCTTCAGCATGGTGGCGGTGGCGAACTATCAGTATGGCTGGACTCTTTTCGTGCCCCCGCTCGTGAAACACTTCAAGGTAGAGACAGCCGCCATTCAAATCACATTCACGGTCTTCGTGCTCCTCGAGACCTGGCTCGTTCCCTTCGAGGGCTGGTTGGTGGATAAGTTCGGCCCCAAGCTACTGGTGATGATCGCAGGCGCTCTGGCCGGTATTGGGTGGTTCGAAAGCGGAAGAGCGGAAACGCTTTCCGGTCTGTATCTTTCGTACGCCCTTTCCGGGATTGGCGCCGGAATCGTGTACGGTACAGCGGTCGGCAGCGCTTTGAAATGGTTTCCCGACCATCGCGGGCTCGCGGCAGGACTGACGGCGGCAGGATTCGGAGCCGGCTCGGCCTTCACCGTGGCGCCCATCGCCAACATGATCAACGCGGCCGGATACCAGCACGCCTTCATCTACTGGGGCGTCATCCAGGGTGTTGCCGTCGTCATCGCGGCATTGTTTCTCAAGTCCCCGCCCGCCGGCTGGCTACCGGGGACTTGGACGGAGGCAGCGCGCGGCGAGGAAGTAAAGAAGCGCCAAACCGCGGTGGACTTCTCGTCCGGCCAGATGGCTTCTACGCCTCACTTCTGGCTGATGTACGTGATGATGACGATGGTCGCCACAGGCGGCTTGATGGCTGTCGCCCAACTCAATCCCATGGCGGTTGACTTCAAGGTGGACAAAATCCCAGTCAGCCTTCTATGGCTGACCATGCCGGCGCTGACCTTTGCTCTCTCTGCTGACCGCTTGGTGAACGGCGTCTGCCGCCCCTTCTGGGGTTGGGTCTCCGACCACATCGGCCGTGAGAAGACCATGACCCTGGCCTTCGGCCTGGAAGCGGTGGCCATCTTCATCCTCATCAAGACGGCGCACAACCCCTTGATGTTCGTCATCTTCAGCGCCTTTACCTTTTTTGGTTGGGGTGAGATCTTTTCACTCTTCCCGGCGACTGCCGGCGATTTCTTCGGGCGCAAGCACGCCACCGCCAATTACGGCTTCCTCTACACCGCTAAGGGCACAGCCTCCGTGTTCGTGCCAATCGGATCCGCGCTGGCCGCCGGCAGGGCTTTTGACTTCCGTGCCGACATCTTGCTGGTGCTGGGCGGCGCCTTAGTCTTGTTTGCGTTGTTCCTGGCGCCTACCGTGTTCCGCCTGCAGCTCGGCCGGACGGCCAAGGGCATTGTGCTCGCGGTGGCCGGGGCGCTGGTGATCTACGGAATCATGCTCACCGTGTTCCCCAAGGTTTGGACTCCCTTCGCCGCCAAGTTCACGCTGCCGAAGGCCGGATGGGCGGGGGTCTTCGCGGTCGCCATTGCCTTCGACGTGATCGCCGCTGCGCTGGCCTTCTTTGTCCTGCGCCGGATGAAGGTGCCAGTGCAAAAGATGGAGTAGGGATTCCGACAACAGCTAATCAACACGCGCTTTCATTTCCTTCCTGAAATCTGCCGAAAAAAAAGAGGAGGCGGTCCAGGTCGAGCCGCCTCCTCTGTGTGTCCCTGGTTGGGGACCCCGGCTAGCCCGACGGAGGAGGGCCGGCCGGTTTTGTGTTGGCCTGTTCGTTCAAACACGGCCGCTCTCCAAAAGTTGCGATAAGGAGCCCGCCGAAAGCGGCTACAATGCCGGGCAGAGGCATACCTCCTGAGGGAAGAGAATTTGTCGCGCCGAGATGAAGTGACTCCAACCGACGTTCTGGCGCACCTCGCCGGGGCGAAGTCGCCGGCCAGTGTGCGTTCTATAGCCGAGGCACTCGAGTTGCGCCATGCCGCGCGACGCGCCCTGAAGAAGGTGCTCGCCAAACTGAAGCGCCAGGGCGAGATAGAAGAGCTTCCCGGCGGCCGCTATCAACTGGCCGGCCGAAAACCTGCGCGTGCCGCGCAGCATGCCCAGCGCCTGCCACAACCTGCTGGGACTCCGGGCGCGCCTTCTTCTCCCCGCAGCGATCCTCAGCTGATTACCGGCCGCTTCGTCGCGCACCGGGATGGCTACGGATTCGTCGTTCCGCAAAAACCCATTCCGGAGATGGACGGCGATTTGTTCATCGGCCGCAATGCCACCGGCGATGCGATGCACGGCGACCGCGTCGTTGCGCGGATTGAGCGGCGCAGCCGTTCCGCTGGGGGCACAACCGCAGCCCGCGCCGAAGGCCGCATTGTTCGCATCCTCGACCGCACGCATCCCACGGTCGTCGGTTTATTCCGTTACGGCGCGCACGGCAATACCGTGTTGCCCTACGACGTGCGCCTGCTCCACGAAATCATCATCCCGCCGGGACACGAACTGACGCCCGCGCTGCGCGCCAAGCTTGGCCTCCTGGAAGATCCCGGATCGATGCACGCAGGACGGCGGCACAGGCCCGGGCGGCTTCCCGAACTCGATGGCGCCGTCGTCAATGTCGAGTTGATGCGCTTTCCCAGCGGCGGCGTGGCTCCCTCCGGGCGCGTGCTGGAAATCCTCGGACGCCCGGGCGAACTCGGCGTGGACGTCGAAATCATCATCCGCAAGCACCATCTCCCGCACGTGTTCTCCGGGGAAGTCGAGGAAGAAGCGAACCGCGCTGCGCAGCCCGTCCGCCAAGAGGCGCTTCGAGGACGAGAAGACTTCCGCCATCTGCCGATTGTCACCATTGACGGCGAGACAGCGCGTGACTTCGACGATGCCGTTTACGTCGAGAAGCGCGCCAACGGCGGCTGGCACCTGCAAGTGCACATCGCCGACGTCGCCCATTACGTTGCCCGGGGCAGCGAACTCGACCGCGAAGCCCGCCTCCGCGGCACTTCCGTCTATTTCCCCGACCGCGCCGTTCCCATGCTGCCCGAGGCGCTTTCCAACGAAATCTGCTCGCTCAAGCCCGAAGAAGACCGCTTGGTGATGAGCGCGCTCATGGAGTTCGATGCCGCCGGCCGGATGACTTCGGCGCGTTGCACGCCGGGCGTGATCCGCTCCGCCGCGCGAATGACTTACACCAATGTCTTCAAAGTCGTGGAAGGCGATCCGGAGATGTCGGCGCGCTATGCCTCGCTCGCGCCGCACTTCCGGAACATGCGCGAGCTGGCGCTGCTGCTCAACGCGCGGCGCGTCGAACGCGGCTCGATTGACTTCGACCTCCCCGAACCGATCATTGAGTTCGACGCCCAGCAGCGCATGGTCAGCATCGGACGCAGCGAGCGCAACATCGCGCATCGCCTGATCGAAGAGTTCATGCTGGCCGCGAATCAGGCGGTGGCTTCTTATCTCGACCGGCGCGGCATCGCCTCGCTGCACCGCGTTCACGAAAAGCCAGACGCCAAAAAGGTGCTCGAGTTTGAAGAGTTGGCGCACGCTTTTGGATACACCCTCGGCATCCCCAACCTCACCGAGCAGAAGATGCCGGTGCGTCACGGGCGCGTGCCGTCACCGGCGCGGCCCGGGCGGCCGGACTCGCTCGGCCACGGACGCGAGCGGCCGATGCGTGTTTCCCTGCCGGGAGCGCTCGATCTGGACGTGCGCCCCGAACATTATCAGCGGCTCACGCGCCAGCTCGCCGGGAAGCCGGAAGAGCGCATCGTTTCGTACTTGATGTTGCGCTCGCTCAAGCAGGCGCGCTACACCGCCGATTCGCTCGGGCACTTTGCGCTGGCCTTCGACCAGTACACGCACTTCACCTCGCCGATTCGCCGCTATCCCGACTTGATGGTTCACCGCGTGTTGCAATGGGCGCTCGAGAATCCGGACGCGCGTCCGGTGGCGCGCGGCGCGCATGCGCCGAATCCGGCGGGCACGGTGCTGGGACCTTATCGCCGCGTGGAACTCGAGGAAGTTGCCGCGGAATCTTCCGAAGCCGAGCGGCGCGCCGATGCCGCAGAGCGGGAATTGATGGATTGGAAGACGGCGCAATTCATGGAAAGCCATCTCGGCGAAGAATACGATGCGCTGATTATTTCCGTGCAGAAGTTCGGATTTTTTGTCGAGCTGCTGGAAATTTTTGTCGAGGGACTCGTGCCGCTCACCGCGCTGGAAGAAGCCGCGGGCGGACGCTGCGTCTATCGCGACCGCGACCATGCCATCGTCGCGCTTGGCGCTCCCGCCGGACGTCGCGGAAGCCGCACGACGGCGAAATCCGCGCCCGGCGGAGCGGGGCGCGTCTGGCGTCTGGGCGACCGCATCCGCGTGCGCGCCGAACGCATTGACCCCCTGCGCAGGCGCGTGGAATTCGCCCTGGCCGATTTCTAACTTCGCGCGCGCCGAAATTCCTTATTTCTTGATGGCTTCGTCGGAGAAGATTTTTCCGTCGCGGATGTGGATGATGCGGTGCGCATGCTGGGCGATGTCGTGTTCGTGGGTGACCAGGATAATCGTGTTGCCCTGGCCGTGCAGCCGCGCAAACACGCCCATGATTTCCTCGCCGGTCTGGGAGTCCAGGTTGCCGGTGGGCTCGTCGGCCAGCACGATGGAGGGGTTATTCACCAGCGCGCGGGCGATGGCCACGCGCTGACGCTGTCCGCCGGAAAGCTCGTTGGGCTTGTGCATCATGCGGTCGACGAGGTCCACCATTTCCAGGGCTTTCTTGGCGCGCGCGATGCGCTCTTCGGCAGGCGTGCCGTTGTAGATGAGCGGCAATTCGACGTTGTGCAAGGCCGTGGCGCGCGGCAGCAGATTGAAAGTCTGGAAGACGAACCCGATTTCTTTGTTGCGGATGGAGGCCAGCTCATCGTCGTCCAGGTCGCTCACCAGGCGGCCCGCCAGCCAATACTTTCCCGACGTTGGCGTGTCCAGGCAGCCGATCAAATTCATCAAGGTGGACTTGCCGGAGCCGGAGGGTCCCATGATGGCGACGTATTCCGCCTTGCGAATCTGCATGTCCACACCGCGCAGCGCTTGCACCAATTCCGCTCCCATCTCATAGGTCTTGACCAGGCCTTCGGTCTTTATATTGATGCCGTCCGCGACCAGGTCTTCGCGGAACGAATCCGACGCGGGTGTTTCGACGGGCATTCACAAGCTCCTTGAATCCGGCTTCAACGCGGCCTAGCTCTTTTCGTCTTCGGCCTTCTTGGGGACGGAATTATCCACTTTCACCGTCGTGTTCGGGCGCAAGGTGCGCAGGGCTTTGTAGCTGCCGGTAATGATTTCGTCGTCCTTTTGGAGCCCCTTGGTCACTTCGATGTCCGTGACGCCGCTGATCCCCGTTTCCACCGGCACGAACACGGCTTTGCGTTCGCGAACCACGAAGACGCCCTGGATTTCCTGTTTCTTCGGGTCTGTGCCCGGCGGGGGAGGAGGCGCGGCGGCCAGCGTCACGCTGCCGTTCGATTTGCCCGGCTGCTTCGCAGCTTCTTCCAGGTCTTTACGCGTGCGCACGGCCAGCGCCTGGATCGGAATGGCCAGCACGTTTTTGCGCTCGGCCGTGCGGATCTTGGCCGTGGTGGAAAGACCGGGCCGCAAACCGGCCGGCGGATTGTCGAGCGTGACGACCACTTTGAAGTCTTTGGCTTCCTGCGTGCCCGTAGTCGTTTGCGTGGTGGCCAGGCCCGAGCTGCGCAGCACGGCTTGCGTGCCGACCTCGGTTACATGGCCCTTGAAGGTCTGGCCGGGCATGGCGTCTATGGTCACGTCGGCGTACTGTCCGTTGCGCACGTTGACGATGTCGGTCTCGTCCACTTTTACTTCGGCGGTGACCACGGACATGTCGGAGATGGTCATCAGGAAGCTGCCGGCGGCGTTCTGAATGCCGGGGACCACGTTTTCTCCCACGCGCACGGCGATGAAACTGACCACGCCGTTAATGGGAGCCGTGTAGGTGGTCTTGCGCAGAACGTCTTTTGTGCGCGTGAGCATGGCGCTGCTCTGTTCGTGCTGCGCCCGCGCCCGCCCCATCTCCGCCTGCAACTGAAGGATCCGGGCGGAGCTGGCGTCGGCTGCAGCGACGGCGCTGTCGTACGCCGCTTTGCGCGTGTCGTAGTCGGACTTAGGGATCAGGCCGTCCTTATACAAGCCCTGGCCGCGCTCCCAGTCGAGCTTGGCGCGCTCGAGGTCGGCTTTTCGTTGCGCCAAGTCGGCCTGGGCAGCCTTGTAGTTGGCGTCGGCGGAAGTCACCCCGGCTACGGAGGAATCCAGGGCGGCGAGCTGGGCCTGGACGTCGGCGCCCGGCTGGATGTTTTCGAGACGCAGCAGGACGTCGCCCTTCCTGACCTGGTCGCCCTCCTTCACCACGATTTGGGTGATCTTGCCGATGCCTTCACCAAGAACGTTGGAGTAATCCCGGGGCTTAATCTCGCCCGAGGCGGTCACTTGAGAAGTCAGATCCTGCGGCTGCGCCTTGCTGGTCTGCACCGTCACCACGCCTTTGTTGGCCTGCTTGACGCTGTACAGGACGATCCCGCCCAGAACGGCTGCGGCAGCCACGCCAATCCCGACCTTTTTCCATGTCTTCATTGTTTCAATTCCTCGACCTCTTTATGATCCCTGGCGATTGCCAGACGCAACCCCACACCAGACCCGTCACTTGTGTATACGGCGCAGAGGGTCGAAAAGTTTCCCGGTAACTCCGCGTGGGCTTTCGGGGGCCTTGCGGGTTCGCCGCGAAGAGAACTGGCCGCTCGCGGGAGGACAAAGCTCGTGCCGCGCACTTCCTGGAGCACTGACTTCGGTTCCCGTTGAGCCATTGTAAAGCGTTTCTCATAAGAAGGAAAGCGTTGGACAGGGCAAGTGTCCTTGAGGTTAGACGCACGAACTTGGGATTTGTGCCCCGGCGAGTGAAGGCGGGAGGAGGCTCCGGGCGCCGCTGTCAGCGCCCTGCCTCCCAGATGGCCACCGCCATTCCGCCGGACTCGTTGAAGAAGTGCTTGATTCCCTTGCGCGTTTCCCACCAGTGGTCCGGGTCGTACTCAGAATCGCGGGCTGACGCGACGCGGATCTCGATCGCCGCGGGGAAAACGTGCCGGAAAATGTATCGCGCGCGCCGCGTGTGATAGTTCGAGGTAACAATGATCAGCCGGTTCCATTTGCGCTCCGTGGCGAGCGACACCAGCGCCTGCGCTTCTTCGCGCGTGTTGTCACCGCTCTCGGGAAAGCGCACCACGGCGTCTTTTGGGATACCGCGATCGGTGAGGTCGTGCGCCATCAATTCGGCAACCGACGCGTAGGGACGCAAACGACGCCCGCTCGCCACGATGCGCGGCGCCCAGCCCGCGCGGAAGAGTTCGGCGGCGCGTGCGGAGCGGTCGGCGTTGAAATTGTCGTCGCTGAGCACAACAATCGTATCGGACTTCGCCAGCGAGTCCTCGGCGATGCACAGGCCTCCCGCAAAGCGCAGCAAAGGATGGCGCACCAGATAGACCAGCCCGCAGAAGGAAAGAACCAGAATCAGGACGATGAGCTTGGAGATGATGCCGCCGCGTTCGCGGGCTTTCATGCGTTTGGGTCCAGCTTGCGCAGATGCTCGGCAGCCTGCTCGGGAAGCAGGGCGTTGAAATAGACCTCTTTGATGCTGTAGGACTTGCTGCGCGTCTGCACGATGGGGAGGATTTCGATGTGCCAGTGAAAATCATCCGCCAGCGTGTTCCAGTAGCCGGCAAGCTGCCCCTTGGGGCTGCGCGTATTGGGAGCGGTGTGCACGACCATGTGGTAGGCCACCGAAACTTTTTCGAGCCTCCGCAGGGTCCGCCCCAGAAGCGCCGCAAAATGCAAGCGGTTCGCGCCCGCCCCGGGCGACTCGAACAAATGGTTGTGCCGGCGGGGCAGCACCCAGACTTCATAGGGGACGCGCGCTGCATAGGGGCACATCGCCGCGTAATCACCTTGGGTGTCCACGATGCGTTTTCCGTCCCTCTCTTCCTGCCGCAGAATGTCGCAGAACACGCAGCGCTCTTTTTCCCGGTACCATTCGCGCGCGGCGCGCAGCTCGTACTTGATGCGCCGCGGCACGAAGGCCGTAGCCGTCAGCTGGGAGTGCGAATGCGCCCACTCCTCCCCGGCAAGTACGCCATGGTTCTTGAAAACGGTGACGTACTTGAACCGCGGGTCGCGTTTCAGGTCCGTAATGCGGTGGGCATAGGCCGCGAGGACCCGTTCAATCTCTTCATCCTTGAACTGTGCGAGCTGCCGCGTGTGGTCCCGGGTCTCGATGATAATCTCATGAGCGCCGATCGGTTGCATGCGGTCGAAGATTCCCTCTGCCTTCCGCCCCGTATCGCCTTCGATGTGGTACAGCGGATCCAGGTGAGCCACGACGCGCACCTGCCAGTCTGCCTCCGAGGGTATGGCCAGGATGGGAGGGCCCTTGGCGCAAGAATTAGGACACAGCGGGCAGCCTTCGCTGGCGGCGGGCGTCTCCTCGCGATGGCCGACGACCACCCAACTGCGAGTGATGGGATCTTTGCGGAGTTCCATTCCGTGGGGTGTCAGCGCGTGTAGCGCGCCGGTGTGGGCCCTTCCTCGAGGCGGTGGCGGTCCCAGATGGCTCCTTCGCGGGAGTAGTGGGCCATCTCGAAATCCTGAGTCAGCTCGAGGCAGTCCGTCGGGCAGGCGTCTTCACACAGCCCGCAAAACATGCAACGCGAAGTGTCGTAGGTAAAGAAAGTGAGGACCTTCCGGCGAGTGGCGTCGTCGCGCTCCCACCCGACCACAATCAGGTTTTCCGGGCACGCCAGCGCGCAGAGGTTGCAGGCGATGCACAGCGTCTCCCCCGTCTCCGGGTTCTTGTTCAGACGCGGCGCGCCTCGATAGCGTTCGGCCACCATGGGCCGCTCGAGGGGATACTGCTCGGTATAAATGTACTTGGGATGCTGATAGCGGAACGTCACCGCCATCCCTTTTAGAAAATCCCATTGAAAAATGCGGCGCAGAAGCTCCTTCATAGCAGTTAGTTTGTGGCCCGGACAGGGAATTGTCAAGACGCGCCGCAATCTGTGACATGTGACTCGCGATTCGCGACTCGTGTTATTCTCGCGCCATGGCGGCGAGCGACATCGAATTCATGCGGCAAGCGCTCCACGAAGCGCGAGCGGTGGCGCAGGCGGGCGAAGTGCCCGTCGGCGCGGTGCTCGTAAGCGATGGCCGCGCGGTGGCGTCCGCCGGGAATCAAACAATCCGGGATTGTGACCCTACAGCGCATGCGGAGATTGTGGTGCTGCGCGCCGCGGCCAAGATGCTGGGAAATTATCGCCTGGCCGGGACAACCCTGTACGTGACGGTTGAGCCTTGCGCCATGTGCGCCGGAGCGATGGTCCAGGCGCGGATTGACCGCCTCGTCTACGGCTGCGACGACCCCAAAGGAGGCGCGGTGCGGTCGTGCCTCGAGGTGCTCTCCCACCCGAAACTCAACCATCGTGTCGAGGTGATACCGGGCGTTCTTGCCGACGAATGCTCCGCAGCAATCCAGGCATTCTTCGCCGCGCGACGCTGACATCCTCTTTCTTCCGTCGTGCGAGAAGAATAGGTGCCTTCCCGTGAAACCGCCGACTACAAAGTCGCTTTACCCGTGGCGATTTTGTAGTTGTAAATGGCCTGGGCCGCACTATTGCTGAATTGATTGATGCTGGCCAGGGATGCAGTTGCGGGGATCTTGAGCAGACCCGCGGCCACAAAACCGTTAATCAAGGTGGACAGGTTGGCCGAAACTTGAGCCCAATCCACTGTCCCGCCGGACGTGGCGGAGTTGATGATGGAATCTACAAGACGGAGCACGCTGCCAACCGCCAAAGTGGGCCCGGCATTTTGATCCATCGCAACAGTGATCTCGCGTGCGAACTGCTTGAGTTGGTCCGAAGTGGTCGAAGCCGGGAGCGAGACAAGCCCGTCCGTTAAAGCCGCATCAACGATGGCATTGACCGCCCCGTCCTGCGCGGCCTGATTGGGGGTTCCGTCGGCGTTTCGCGGCGGCAGGGCGTCGACTGCGGCCCCCGCGATCCCCAGCACGAAGACTACGGTTTTCGGGGTCTGTATGATGTTGGAAACGGCGACTCCGTAGGCCTTGAATTGCGTCAACGTTTGCCCGGGTGGCAACGTCGCCAGACCCGTATTGGTCGCATTCGCCACGAAGCACTGCACTGCCGCGTCCTGACTCGAATTGCATTTCGTCTGTGCTCCGGCCTGCGCGGCAAGCGCCAACATCAATCCGCAGCATCCTCCAATGATTCTCTGGATTCTCCGGCGCATGAATTGCTCCTTGGTCCTTGTTTCCTGTGGTTCAAACGCAGGGCCGGGAGAAGGAGGGGAAGTCCTTTGCGCAACTGGGTAAACAATAGGCGTGAGGGCACAGCTAAGCTACTGACATCAAGGCCAGAAAACGGACAGGGCTGGGGTTGAACCCAAGGACACGAAAAGGGGCTTTGCCGGCGAATGCGGCGCTGCGCTATAGTCCTTCCTCGCCGCGCGGCGCTGACGCGGACCTCCCCTCTTTTTGAATAACTCCCATAAGTTATTTCAATTTGCCTTAACAGGCCCGAAATGCATCTAATGTTAGTGAAGCATCCGGCCTGAAAGTTCCCAGTTTTTCGTTGCGAGAGGTGACGTGTATCTATGGCGGAACGGGACGCGAAACAATATCTATTTGCCAGCGACTTTGACCAGACGCTGACCTTCAACGACTCCGGATATGTGCTGAGCGAAATCCTCGGCATTTCGACGGAGGAATTCAACCGCAAAGCGACGGGCATGGCCAAGCTCCACCTGGTCCAGCAGGGGGCGGAGCTGGCTTACCTGTTGCTCCACGATCCAGAATTCCGCTCGCGAGTTCGCCGGGAACATCTCTACGAAGTAGGCAAGCGCATCCGCCTGAAAGAAAACATCGGCCTGCTTTACGAGATTCTCGATCATGGCATCGAAGGGTATCGCTTCGACTTCTACATTTTTTCGGCCGCGCCCGTCGAGGTCATTCAGTCGGCCCTGGAAGGAATCGTACCCGCGGACCATATCTATGGGACCGAGTTCAGTTACAAAGGGTCCGGGGAGATCGATACGATCCGCCGGGCAAGAGCCGGCTACGGAAAGGTCGCGGTTCTCGACGACCTCCGGAACACTTTGCAGGTCCCCCCGGATCACATCATTTATGCGGGCGACGGCAGTTCAGACATCCACGTGATGCTACACGTGAATGCCCTCGATGGCTTCACGATTGCCGCATCGGAGACCAAGCATGTGGCCCAAATTGCTCAGCGAACCGTGCTGGGCGATGAAGCAATCGGCATACTTGTGCCCATTCTGGAGAAAATTGTCGGCTGGAAGCGTCCTCAGATCCGCCAGTTCTTTGAGTCCTATGGGTTCAGCATCCAGGAATGGCAGCGGGTGCAGACGGACTGGCTGACGCTGCGTTCCACCAACACGGCCTGGCCGGAAGCCGCCAGCAACGATTAATGCTTTCGCTCGGCGGATGCCCTGCTGCTTATAGAGTCGCGGGAGTTTGGGCGGTGAAAAGAGGAATGGCGGAGAGGGTGGGATTCGAACCCACGGTAGGGTTTCCCCTACACTCGCTTTCGAGGCGAGCTCTTTCGACCGCTCAGACACCTCTCCGCACCAATGGAACTCTTTTAGGTTAGCAGAGCCGCCGGAGATCGGCAATTCGGCGTGATTCTAAGTCGTGGAGGAGCCTCGCAGAGGCGTGCGACAATCAGTTCTCGCGAATTGTTCTATGGCTGGCGAATCAGCAGGGCTAGGCGCGGGAACAGGAAGTGTCCCGCAGCGTCGTCAATGACGTTCACCTGGCAGGTGTAAAACCCCGGCTTCAAATCACCGAGAGGCACATCGAGCTGGAAGACTGCCGCGTGCCGCCCGGGGACGGCGATCTGGTCTGCGCGGACCAGCGGAGTTTCGTAAGCTTTTACCTTCCCGCGGAAGAACGCCACGTTGCTGAGGACCCGGATGCCCGGCTCGGATTTGTGCGCCGCTTTCTGCTCGGCGGATTTGGCTTCGGGGGGATTCGCTTCCGCGGGCTTGGCCTCCGGAGATTTCGGCTCCGCCGTTTTGTCGCGGCCAGGGTCGTACACCTCGTAATACAGGTACAGGTGCTGGCTCGAAGAAAAAACGTGGGTCACATTGGGAATAAGCTCGACGCCGTCGTGAATGAGCGGATTGTCCGTGCGCCGCTTACCGGCCGTTTGCGTTTGCGTGGCAAGGACCACGGAGCTCATTTTCAGCGGCGCGTTCTTCAGTTCCGGGACGACCACATCGGTTTCAAACGAGCCGATCCGCCCGGTCATGTTCTCGCGCACCACAAACTTCAGGTGATATTTCCCCGGTGAGAGGATGAAGCCGTTGTTGTACTGCACGTTTTTCCGGCGAACTTCCTGCGCGCCGGGGACGGCGAGCTTGACCGTGTCGCGAATGCGCCCGAGCGGCCGCTTGGCTTCGTCGAGAACGATGCCGAGAACGTCGAGCGTCGCGCGGTCCTGATCCTTCTCGCGCGAAAACGGAATCGCCGAGCCGGGAACCACCAGCGAAACCGGAACGAAAAAGCGCGAGTCGCTCAGCCGGAAGTATGCCGCCGAGAGATACGCAGGGAGATCGGTGCTCGGAAGTTCGGAAGCCAGCTCTTCTTCAAGCTGCCGCTCACGGTCTTCGCGGTTGGCGTGTTGAAAATCCGCGGGCGCATAGTAACCGTGGCGGAATTCCAGCTTCACGCCGGGGCGATTGACGCGGACGGTAATGCGCCGGTAGTGGCCGTCGCGCGCTGGATTGCTGCTCTGATAGCCGAGAATGTAGTACGAGGAGGTGTCCTGCTGAACGCGGGTGAACACCTGGCCGAAATCGTTCGTGTCGGTGATGGCCCGGCCGCCGGTGTCGCCGGCGAGCGTGTAAAGGGTTTCCTGCGTCGAGGTATTGGAGGAAAGCGCGTTGAGAGTGGCCTGGCCGGAGTAGGCAGCGATGCCGCGCAGGCTGGCGTTTTGCGCTTCTCCGCCGGGAACCAGCGCCTGCAGACCGCGGATGTCCATCGTGTAAATGGCGAGATTGGAGCGCACCGCGGCATTGATGGCGGCGCGCAATTCGGATTGGTTTTCGACGCCGGTGCGGTCCATGCCGCTGGAAAAATAGATGAGCGATTTTTTCTGGCGGATTGCGGAGAGCGACGCCGAAAGTGAGCGCAGTGCATCCAGCCGGCGGTCGGTATTGAAAATATTGAACTCGGTCTCGTCAGCGGTAAATGGCTGAGCCGTGTCCGGCGTCCCCTCGGTTGCGCCGGTCGCGCCTTCTTCGAGGCCCTGGCCGGTCGTGGGGCTCAGCGCTTTGAGGGCTTTTTTCAGCAGGTCGCGGTCGGCGGTGAAGTCCTGATTCACGCGCAAAGACGAGCCCAGGGAAACGACGGCGACCAAATCAGCCGGCGCCATTTGTTTATCCACGTAGTTTTGCGCGGCCGTCACGGCGCGGTCAATGTCGTCCGGCTGCATCGCGCTCAGGTCGAAAAATAGGACGAGCAGGCGGCGGTCTTTCAAATCAGCCCCGGGAGCGGCGGGGTTTGCGGCCGGGGCGTTTCCCGCAGGCTTCGCTGCGGTCAGGACTTTCGCTTGTTCCACAGCCTGCGCGGGAATCGCGTCGGTATTCTCGAGGTCGAAGGAAACGATCTGCTGCGCCTTGTTGTCTTCCAGGACCGTGAAATCTTCGCGCCTCAGGTCGCGGACAAGATTTCCGCCGCGATCGCGCACGGTCACGTTGACGAGGACCAACTCGGTCGCCACACGGATGGCGCGTTCGTTTTGCGCCGCCGGTTGTTGTTGCGCCGGAAGCTGACTGCAAAGAAGTGCGGCGGCCAGATACGCCGCCAGCGCTCGGTGTGCCGGGAATTCCGCGTTGAAGAAAAATGGTCTCATCGCAAGATCAGAACCGGAAGCGCGTCACCAGCTGGATTTTCCGCATCGAGCCGGCCGAAAGCACCCGGCCAAACGTCGGCGAATTCACCACGCTGTCGATCGAAGTGAACTGCGGCCGGTTGAAAATATTGCCGGCCTGCGCGCGGACTTCCAAAACGCGAACGTCGCCCATCGGGACAACTTTTGTAAACCCCATATTAAACAGGAGCGTGCCCGGACCGGTGACGATGTTCCTTGCCGCGTCGCCGAACTGGCTCGGAGCGGGCCGCGTGAAGGCGAGGATGTTGAACCATTCCGCAACCGAAGGATTCGAGAGAGAGATGGGCTGGCCAGTCAAGTCGGCGCGGAGCGTGCCGTTTGTGCCGCGATTCACGTCGGTGAAGTCGCCCAGCACGCGCGGCGTGAAGGGCAGCCCGGAAGCAATGGTCCAGTCGCCGCTCCATTGCCAGTCGCCAAACAAATCGCGCAGGACGCCGCTGTTCCTCAGCCAGTGCCGGTCGTGGCCGAACGGAAGCTCCCAGAGATAATCCGCGGTAAAGCGCTGGCGCTGGTCGAAGCTCGAAAGTCCGCGCTCGGCCGCAAGGTCGAAGGCGTTCTGCGCCACAACGGTTGCGCCGCCGCCGATGCTCGAAGCATTGTCAATGGATTTCGAGTACGTGTAGCTGCCGCCGACGGAAACGCCGCCCTGCAAGCGCTTGCGCACGCGAATCGAGCCGGCGTGCGCCAGCGAATCGCCCACGGAATCTTCCCGGAGGTAGGATTGGACGTTCGGAACAAGCAGGCCGTTGGGGCCCCGGTTGGGAGCCTCGACCATGTCCAGGTGCGTGCCTTTCGTTCCCGTGTAATCGAGATTCATGAACAGAGTCGGCGTGAACTGGTGCTGGATGTCGAAATTCCAGACTTGCACGTAGCCGAGGCGGTAATTGCGGTTCACCGCGTAATTGTTGGTGACCGTGGAAGGCGCCGCCGCAGGAAAACCGTTTGTGAGGGTCAGCGGAAGCGCAGGCGACTCGATGTTCGTCGCGGTCACTGAGAAAGGCGGCTGAAACGCGAGTTGCTGGGCCATGCCGGCGTAGGCCCCGGTGTTGTAGTTGATCCCGTATCCGCCGCGGACCACCGTGTTCGGGAGCGGCTTCCAGGCGAATGCCGCGCGCGGCGCGAAGTTGTTGCGGTCCGGATTCACAAGCGTGCGGGGAAACGGACCTGTGAATGGGCCGGCCGCGCCAGCCAGGACCGGCGCCACCGCTGTGAACCCCGGAGCGACATCGAGATTGACGAGCCGGTTGTTGATCTCCGTGTACGGAGAAACGTATTCGTAGCGAAGACCCAGGTTGAGGGTCAGATTCGCGCGCACGCGCCACTCGTCTTGCACAAATAAGTCCCAGGAATTCCCCCGGAAATGAAAGTTATTGTCTCCGAACTGCACCGCGGTGGATTGCGGCAGGCCCAGAAGAAAATCGGCGAAATCGAAGCCGCTGTTGAATCCGGTGAAGGTGAAGCTGCCGCGGGCGTTGCTGTCGGTTTGGGGGTTCAGTTCGATGCGGCGGAAGTCGCCGCCCCAGCGCCACGTATGCTTTTTGTGGGGATAGACGAGCGAATCGGAAAGCGCAAGCGTCTGGTCGCGCCGGCGCAGCGGGTTGATGTCGCGCAGCGTCGTGAAATTCGTAAAAGAAAGATTGGGAAGCCCGAAATCAAATGGGTTTTGCGAGACGCCGTTGATCCCGAGAGTCCCCGCTATGTCTTGCGAGAACGCGTAGAGATTCTGAGTCGTGATGCGGTTGCGGTTGAAGTCAACGCGCGCGTTATGGATGACTTTGCCGAAGCTGCGGACGTAACCAACGTTAATGTCGAAGCCGCGCACGGATGTCCTCCCGCCCACGCTCGGGAAAGGATTCGCCAGATTGTTCCCGCTGTTCTGAAAACGGAAGCCCACGTTGAGATTATTGCGCGCTCCGCTGCGAGCTCCGCCGCCTCGCCCGCCGCCCATCAGAGCGCCGCCAAAACTGTGCACCAGGCGCAGGTTCACGCTGTCCACGTGGCTGTTCACCGACGTCGCAAAATGAAAATTTTGAAAGTCGCCGGGAAGATTCGGTTTGGCGATGAAGTTCAGCAACCCCGCGGCGGCGGGGTCAATCTGCAGAATCATGTTTCCCGGAAAAGGCAGGTGCGTCTGCGGGTTGAGGATCACCACCGGCGAACCGGCATTGGGGCCGGAAAAGATCTTGGCATTGGAGAAATCGCCGCCGCGCTCGGCAAGTGTGGGCACGGTCGAAAACGCGTCGAAAGGATTCTCCGAGCGCGAGCCGGTGTAGTTGACGAAGAAAAACGTCTTGTCGCCTCCATGATAGATCTTTGGAATATTGAGCGGCCCGCCGAGGTTGCCGCCAAAACGGTTCTGCGCGTAACCCGGCTTGAGCGCCTGGCCGGTCAGCGAATAAGGAGCGGCGTCGAGAGCCGAATCGTCAATCGTGTAAAACAAGGAGCCGTGCGGGCGGTTGATGTTGAAGCGGCCGCGCCCGCCGCCAATGATCATGATGGGCGCCCCGCCTCCGCCAAAGCCTCCCCCGCCGAACCCTCCGCCTTCTGCGAAGCGTCCGCCGCCGCCCCCGAATCCCTGCTGCTCGCGAAATTCCTGGACACGCTGGCGGATGGCGTCGCTACTCATCGCCGATAAATCAGCGCCTTGCATGTTCCCTGAAACAGAAACGGATTCGGTAGCTGACTCCGCGCCGAGGCCCGCAGACGGCAAGGCCCCGCTGCCGTTCGCGTCTGCGCCGCCCGTCGCATTGGCAAGATCGGCGCCCAGGCCGGCGCCTTCGGTCTGCGTCACGCTGAGGCGCTGGAAGCCGCCGTTGGCGCCCTGCGCAGCCTGCTGCTGTTGCATGCGCGCCGCTTCCTCCGCGCGCGACAGCAGGATCATCTCGAGGTCCACGCGAGCCGCGCGGTTCGCGGCGTTAATGAGAACCTCTTTTGTGAGCGGAGCGAATGCCGCGAGTTCCGCGCGCACGACGTAGCGTCCGTTGGAGGCCACGTGCAGGAAATAGCTGCCGTCCACGTCGGTTGAGGTGACGGCCTTTTTGCCCGTCAGCGTATTGGCGGCCGTGACGGTCACGCCTGGCAGCGCCAGGTTGCCCGATTTCACCACGCCGCTGATATCGCCGCCGGGCTGGACATTTTCCTGCGGCGCTGTCGCCGGGCGTTCTTCTGGCTTCGCGGGCTGACCTGCCTGCGGAGGCGCAGGGGCGGTCTCCTGAGCAGACGCCGGGGTGCAACTTATCCAGGCCAGCGCGACTCCTAGTGCGGTTCCAACTATTTGAGCCGAATATCGGCTCGCAGCCTCGATCGGAAGGTGCAGGCCAGCCGTTTCTGGGAGACTTGCTCCAATAAGTTGGAACGGCACTAGCAGCAATCCTGTGACGAGGCGGAAAGAATTTTGACGGCGATGCACGGCCCGATGATGTTCCCCCAAGTGGCAGAATCCCGGCACTAGATTACTCCCTGTATTCCTCTATTACGCCGGAAAAGTTCCGGAGTATCGCCATTGCCCTTGACCCGCGTGCGCGTACCGGGAGAGCATTTCCAGGCATCACATGGGAATCAGAGCGGAACGTTGCGCGAAAAAAGGAGACCCTATGGAACGCTGGCGAGACAAATGGGCATTAGTGACCGGCGCGAGTGCCGGGATC
>DASWCG010000395.1:0-4476 GCA_036390175.1 Candidatus Acidiferrales bacterium
CGTCTCGAGCGACGCGCGCTTCACCAGCGGCGCCTGCGCGCGAATCCAGTCCACGTCTTCCGCATCGAAATACACGGCCTTGCCGGCACGCTCGCCGCCGGCTTGTTCGCTGGTTCTTCCCGGCCAGCAGATCACCGCACCTTTGCCAAACACTTCGAAGGTGTACATCAGCACGCTGCGGAACCCGCTGCCGTAGCTCAGCAGCAGCGTCACAGAGATGATTCCCCAGACGATGCCCATCATGGTGAGCAGGCTGCGCGTGGGATTTCGCCCCAGCGCGCCCCACGCTTGTCGAAGAATTTCACGGAACATGGGCGCTATCCCCCTGCCTCGAAACGCAGCGCTTCAATGGGGTCCACTTCTGCGGCGCGGCTTGCCGGATAGATGGCGGAAAGCACAGCAACCGCTCCGAGCAGGACCATCGAAAGCACCCCCAATTTCCAGCTCGCCAGCAATCCCGCAAAAAACGGAGGCAGGGGAAGCAGGTTGAACAGTGCGCAGAATCCGTAGGCGATGCCCAGCCCGGCGCCTCCGCTCAAAAACACCACAATCATCGTTTCGACAAAAAACTGGCGCAGGATCGAGCGCCGCGGCGCGCCCAGTGCCATGCGCAGGCCGATTTCCCGCGTGCGTTCCCGCACGGCCACCAGCATCACGTTCATCACGCCCAGTCCGCCCAGAAAAAGAGTGGCAATGCCCACCGCGCCCAGAAAATACTCCATGCCCTCGATGATCATCCCGCGAGCCTGGGAATCCTTCACGGTGTCCCAGATGCCCGCGGCTTCTTTATCGCGCGGATCAAAACCGTGCAGGCGCCCGAGCGTCTTCCGCAGCTGACGCACGCAGTCTGCATGGGTCTCGATGGACCAGGGCGCCACGAGCAGACGGTCAATCGAGTGCTCGGCCGCCGGAGGTTTGTTTGGAAAATTCCGGACCATCACGTTAAAGGGAATAAAGATTTTTCGCACGTCAAAGCCGTCGTAACTGGAGTTCTGGTCCTTGGGCTTCATCACCCCGATCACACTGAAGGGAATGCCGTTCAGCCATACGGTGGCGCCCACGGCGGGCCGGTCGGCAAAGAGCTGTTTCTTCGCGTCGGTGCCGAGAAATGCCACGCGGCGCCCCTCGGCATTGTCCTGCTCGTTGTAGAAGCGGCCTTCCTTGACGTCTACGCTGCGAATCTCGGCAAACGGCGGCAGCGAACCCGCCACGGTGAGGTCGCCGCTATTGAACGGGCTGCGCACCTGGACGTGGTTGCCGAGCTCGGGCATGACGTATTTGCAAGCGGGGGCCTCCTTCTGCACCTTGAGGTAGTCATCCTCGGTCCAGCGGATCAGGCGTCCGGCGCGCGTGCCTCCGGCTTGCAAGCTGGTGCGCCCGGCAAAGACGATCATCACGTCTTTGCCGAACGTCTCGGCGTTGCGCTGGATGCCGACGCCCAATCCCGCGCCCGCCGCAACCATTAGCGTGATGGAAATGATTCCCCAGGCGATGCCGAACATGGTCAGGAAGGTGCGCCGCTTGTGCGCCCAGAGCGTCGCCAGGGTGTCGGCCAGCAGATCGCGGAAAGACATCGGCGGCCTCTGCTACTGGAGGATCACCTGCTGTTTTTCGTTCAGGCCTGCGAGGATCTCGGTCTTCACGCCGTTCGAAATCCCGAGCTTCACCGGCAGCTTGCGCCGGCCGTGCTCGGCCTTGGCGTCGGGAAGTTCCACGGAGGCGTTGCGGTCTTTGTCGTAAATCAACGCCGCTTCCGGGACCATCAGCACATTTTTCTTTTCTTCCAGGAGGATTTCGGCGTTGGCGCTCATGTTGGCTTTCAATTCTCCGCCGGGATTGCGGATGGAAACGCGCACCTCAAACGTGGTGACATTGTCTTTTTCTTTGCCGAGGGGCGAAATCTTGGTCACCTTGCCGTCAAACTTTTTCTCCTTGAACGATTCGACCACGATTCGCGCGGGCTGGTTCAGGTAAACCTTGCCGATATCCGCTTCATCCACTTTCCCCAGCACATACACTTCGCTGACGTCGCCGAGGGTCATCAGCAGGGTGGCCTGCGAACCCAGCACCAGGATCGAGCTGACCGCGTCGCCCACCTGGACGTCACGCGACAGCACCAGCCCGTCAATCGGGCTGGCAATCGTCGAATTCCGCAAATCTTCTTCGGCGCGGTCGAGCGCCGCTTGCGCCTGAGCCACCTGCGCTTTGGCCTTTTCCACTTCCGCGCGCGCCACCGCCACGCTTCTGGTCGCCGACATCTGCTTGTTCAGCCCCATCTGATAGGCCTTTTCGGCGTCCTCGACCACCGACTTCGAGATCAAGCTGTCTTTGTACATCTGCCGCGCGCGATCCATGCTGGACTTCAAAAACGGCACGTCGGGCCCTTCCGCGTCCACCAGATTTCGTTCCAGTGTGGATTGCGCCGAATCCTGCGCCGCCTGGGCGGCCTGCAGATTGGCGCGCGCTTCCTTCACATTGTCTTCGAGCTGCACCTTGTCCAGCTCCGCGAGCACCTGGCCGGTCCTCACCGTGTCGCCGTAATCCACATAGAGTTTCTTCACAATGCCGCTGGCCTTGGATTTCACGTCAACCTTCGCCAGCGGCTGAATTTTGCCCGTGGCCACGACCGAGCGCGCCAGGTCCCCTCGCTCGACCGAGGCCAGCTTCGAGGGGTCAATGGTGTTGTTCGGACGAAGCGCGGCCGTCACCCCGTACCCGGCGCCAATCAACACGACGCCGATGATGGACCCGATGATGATCCTCCGCCGGCGCTTCCGGCCTTGCTTTCCGCTCCCGTTGGCAACGCCATTATTTGACATGGTTGGACTCCAACCCCCACACTCGCCTCTAATGATCTATACGCCGGGCCACCGTGAAATGTTCCCTGCTGGATTAGACGTGGGGATTCGCGGAATCGTCCCTAAGCATCAGGCGGCCGCAGGAGGCTCAAGGTGGAAATTTCCTGCGCGGGAAGGGCAAAGCGGGCAAGTCAACACGTGTCGCGCGCCGCGCGTGAGCGGGGCGCCTGGGCGCGATTCTTCGCCGCCCGGTGGTACCTTTATGAAGTTTCTCTACAGAGCAGGATATTCACGGCCTTGACGCTCATCACCACCTCTCTATCCTGGTTCAAAACCTCGACTCGCGAGTGCACCATACCGCGATCAGGTTTCGAGCGGGAGCGGCGACTCTCGAGAATAGACACGCGGATGCTCAATCGGTCCCCCGGGCGAACAGGCTTGGTCCAGCGGAGTTCGTCCACACCCGGAGATACCACGCTCGCCACCTTGGAAAGGTAATGATCGGTGAACAGGCGCATCATCAGGCCGGCGGTGTGCCATCCGCTTGCAATCAATCCTCCGAAAGGGCCGCGCGCGGCTGCCTCCGGGTCGGTGTGAAGGGCCTGATTGTCGTAGCGCTTCGCGAAATTGATCACCTCGGCTTCCTCTACCGGAAGGCTTCCGTATTCAAATACGGAGCCCGGGACATAATCCTCAAAATAGCGTTCCTCGATCGGAACAGGAAAGTCTTGAGTGCTGATCATCAAGTGCCCTCGATTCTCCTTATAAATTGGTTTTCCGCAAGCGCAGGGCATTGCCGATTACCGAGACGGAGCTGAAGCTCATCGCCGCACTGGCAATCATGGGATTGAGGAGCAAGCCGAAAAACGGGAAGAGCACTCCGGCAGCCAGCGGAATCCCCAGCGCATTGTAAATGAACGCGAAGAAAAGATTCTCGCGGATGTTGCGCATCGTCGCGCGGCTCAACCGGCGGGCCTTGGCGATCCCGCGCAGATCGCCGCGCAGCAGCGTCACGCCGGCGCTTTCGATGGCCACGTCCGTGCCCGTGCTCATCGCGATTCCCACGTTTGCCGCGGCCAGCGCCGGAGCGTCGTTGATGCCATCACCCGCCATCGCTACCACGCGGCCTTCACTCTGCAGCCGCCGCACCACCTTGGCCTTCTCCGCCGGCAGGACTTCCGCTTCGACCTCGTCAATCCCAAGTTTCTGCGCCACCGCTGCGGCGGTCTGCCGGCGGTCGCCGGTGAGCATAACGATGCGCACACCGTCGCGATGGAGCGCGGCCACGGCATCTGGCGTCGAAGCTTTGATAGGGTCGGCCACCGCGAGGACTCCCGCCGCGGAGCCATCCACCGCGACAAACACGAGTGTCACCGCGGTTTGCTCCGGCACCAGCGCAGCAACGGCTTGGCCTTTCCTTTCAACGCCGAGGCTCTTCAAGAATTTATCAGTGCCAATGGCTAGTTTCCGCCCGCCGATTTTTCCGCGAACGCCCTGGCCGGTAACGGACTGGAATTCCGCGGGCTTGTCGAGGGCGAGTTTCTTCTCTTTCGCCGCACTTACGATTGCTGAAGCCAGCGCATGTTCGCTGCCCTGCTCGAGGCTCGCCGCCAAGCGCAGCAACTCGCTTTCGTCCAGCGCGCTCCCCCGCAACACGGAAACCGAAACGACCCGCGGC
>DASWCG010000396.1:0-2518 GCA_036390175.1 Candidatus Acidiferrales bacterium
TCCAGGCCAGCGAAATGTTTTTCAGGCGCTGAGTTCCATCACACCCTTCGCTTTCGCCACCGGGCCCGTCCACTGGTCGCCCATCATCAGCGATTTCAGGATCACTCCGGGAGGCCGGTACGATGCCGAGCAAATCCTCGAGTACGACCCCAACCTCAACAAAGTCACCGCCATCGGCACTCTTCTGAAAATAAAGCCCTACAGCGAATTCTTCGCTACGGTCGCCCATTTCCGCATGCAGGCCGATCCCATCCTGCAGCCGCTCTCCAATCAAGTCCGGACGCTTTTCGGCTACGGCAATCTCAACCGTAAAGGATTCAGCGCGGCCGCGGGCATCAGTTACGACCTGACCACAAATGCTTTGCAGAATCAGTTGGCGCAGCTCGGCTACAACGGCGCTTGTTGCGGCCTGGCCGTCGAATACCGCCGCATCGCCCTCGGCCAGGTGCGCACGGAAAATCAGTTCCGCATCGCCTTCATCATCGCCAATATCGGCACCTTCGGGAATCTTCGCCACCAGGAAAAAATTTTTTGAGGGTTGGCATTTGTAACGCGAGGCTCGAGCGTGGCATCTGCGCGTATGGTTTAATGTGGCACCGATGAATGACACTGATCTCGCCTTCGCCTCTATCGAGGAAATCGGAAAACTCTTCCGCAAACGCAAGCTCTCTCCCGTCGAGCTCACCAAGCTCGTGCTCGCGCGCATCGAGAGACTCAATCCCAAACTCAACGCATATCTCACCGTCACCGCCGAACTCGCTCTCGCCCAAGCCCAAAAAGCGGAACGCGAACTCTTCGCCCCACGTGGCCGCAAAGGCCAGCGTGACCGCGGTCCGCTCCACGGCATTCCCCTCTCCCTGAAGGACAACATCTACACGGAAGGCATTCGAACAACTGCCGGCTCAAAAATCCTGAAAGATTTCATTCCGCAACACGACGCCAAAGTCGTTGTTCTGTTGAAAGAGGCGGGCGCCATCCTCCTTGGCAAGACGAACATGCATGAGTTCGCTTACGGCGTGACTTCCAACAATCCACACTACGGCCCAGTGCGCAATCCTTGGGATGTCCAACGCATCCCCGGAGGTTCGAGCGGAGGTTCTGCCGCCGCTGTCGCCGGAGGGCTTTGCTTTGGCAGCATCGGCACTGACACCGGCGGCTCCATCCGCATTCCCGCGGCCCTCTGCGGCATCGTTGGTCTCAAACCCACTTTCGGCCGCGTCTCCGTGGACGATCTAATCCCTCTCTCTCCTCGCCTCGATTGCGTCGGGCCACTGGCCCGCAGCGTTGCGGATGCGGCTCTACTGCTTGACCCCATTTTTGTCCGCGGCAAGGGTGAACCGACTCTGCCGAGCGCCGTTCGCTCTTCATCGCGGCTTCGCAGGATTCGTCTGGGTTTGCCGAAAGAATTTTTCTCTAAGATTCTCGCTCCCGAGGTCGAGTATGCCTTCGACGCGGCGCTCGGCGTCCTTCGTCAATTGGGTGCAAACCTGAAGCCAGTTTCAATCCCCCTTACGCACGAAACCGAGGATGCCGGGAACCAGATCGCCTGGGCCGAAGCAACTCATTACCATCAGCAAGCGGGGTGTTACCCGGCCCGCGCCGCCGATTATGGCGAAGACGTCCGCATGCGCCTCGAATTAGGCGCCAAAGTTCCCGCCACAGCCTATCTGCGGGCCATGGAACTGCGCGATACCTTTATCGAGCACTTCCACGCGGCAATAGCCGACGCAAACGTGGACGCCCTGGTAGTCCCCACAACACCTATTGCCGCCCCATTGATCGGCGAAGAAACGACCCCCATAAGCGGGGTCAATCATCCCACTCGCGCCTTGCTGCTGCGCCTGAATCGTCCCGCCAATCTCGGGGGTCTCCCAGCCCTATCCATCCCTTGCGGCTTCACTCCCGCAGGTCTTCCGGTCGGGCTGCAGCTCATTGGCGCTGCGACCGACGAAAATCTTCTGCTCTGCGTCGCCCACTCCTTCGAGCGCGCGCATCCGCAAAACCGCCGCCCTCCCCTGGCCACTCAATGAGCGGGCACGCGCACGATGCGATTTGGGAAAAGTGCTTCCGTGCTTACGCTGTTACCCGTCGCCGTAAGCTTTCCGGTCGACAGGTCCCGGCTAAATGTTAGGATTTGCGACTTCGGAAATCCCAGAGCCCCCAAATACAGATGCGTGCCAGACGAATCCGTTTCCATGCCCATGGGACCCAGGGGAGTGAGAATGGGTGAGCCCGGTAACGCGGTCAACGTGCCTCCCGCGGTCGAAAACTCGTAAATGCCCGAATTGTCTTGGTCATCGGTGTAAACGTTCTGGCCTGTGGGATCAAGAACAACCTCTTCGAGGTTCGCGCTTTGCGCCGCTTGCGCTTCGGTGACTCCCGAGATCGTTCCATCCGTGGCATTCACGTCGCCCACGTAGAGCCATCCATCCAGGGTTGTTGCGGCAATCTTGTTTCCCGCGGCGTTCAAACGAATGCGCACCACGTTTCCACCCAACTGCCCCGCGGCAAGCGGCAG
>DASWCG010000397.1:0-12930 GCA_036390175.1 Candidatus Acidiferrales bacterium
ACCGCGCGCCCTTCCAGATCCGTATCGGTCTTCGCCACCAGATAGCGTGTTTGCGCAAGCTCGGGCAGGCGGTGCACCAGACGCCGGTCATGGTCCGCATTCAATTGCGCCCAGGCCCGCTGCGGGCTCAGGGGCTCGAGCGCTGTTTCGATGCCTTCGATGGTCAGGGGATTCGCCTCAATAAACTTGCGCAATGCGGCGCGGTATTGCTCTTTCTGCTTTGTGTATTTTTCCGGATTCTTCACGCGGTCAGCTTCACGATACTTGGGCCGGGGAAGCCCCGCCCTCATCCCGGCGTTGGCCGTCAGATAGGCATCGAGGAATTCTTTCACCTTGAGGATATCCTCAGCGTTCAGCATCGGCACGATATCGGGCGAACCCAAGTTCACGGTTTTTTTCTGAATCATCCAATCCTTGAGCTCGGCCGAAACCTTCAGTCCGGCGATGAACTTGTCGAGATCGGGCTTTGGCTCGGCGGCTTCGGCCTCTTTACGGATATCGGCGAAGCTTTTCCTAAGCAAGTAGAACGTAATTTGACGGACCGGCTCTGCGCGGCCGGCGGTCGGCGTCGCACGCGCAACAAACTCAATCATGCCGGAGGCCGGCGCGCCTGTGCCCGAATTTTGTGCCGGACTTGCAGTCGCGGCGGCAAAAATACACCCGGTGAGCGCCAGAGGAAGCCGGATGTAAGCGGAGCGTTTCATAGCCCCAATCGTAACAGAATGTTTACAAGCCTCAATGGACGAAGTACGGCGCAGGAGGGGAATCAGTAGGATGCAAATTAGCGTTACAGCAGCCGGAAGGTCACTTCAATCGGAGAGATTGTCGCCACAGGCTTGCCATTGGGGCCGTAGGCAGGCCTAAAACGCCATGTACGAACGGCTTCGATTGCCTTTTCATCGAGGCCTAATCCTGGACTCTGCACCACTCTAATGTCGGTGGCCCGGCCATCCACTGTGATGACCACGCGGAGAGTCACGGTTCCCGTGTATTTGGCCTTCCGCGCCTCGTCAGAGAACTGAGGAACCGGACAATATATGCATGTAGGGTACCCAACGCCATTCACGCCCGGCTGGAACGCGCCACCTCCGGTGCCTGCCCCGGATCCCGGGCCGAGGCCTCCGCCTTCGCCACTGCCGATACCGCCGCAGCAACCCGTGCCGATGCCGTTCCCGCCGCCCGGGCCACCCGAGTTACTCACGATCTTGGCGAGCGGATCGCCGTAATTGGACAGCGCCGGATTCGGAATCTTCAGTTCCGGCGGTCCCAGAAGCGCTGGATCCGCGGCCAGCTTCGGGTTGGGGTTCTTCAGCGTCGGCGAAGGAGGGGTGAACTGCGTCATACTGAACTTCGGCGCGCGGCCCTTCGTCGGAGGCGCTTGCGAGCGGTCGCCGCCGCCTCCTCCGCCACCCGCTCTGTCCTTGCCCGCCGGGAGCTTGGCGACGTAAGGGGAGATTTCAATCACGTCCACTCCCACCTTGGTATTCGCCTGCGTCGGCGGAAGAATCTGCGTGAAGATCGGCACAACCAAAAGCACGACAAGGGCGACGTGCACGCCCAGCGAGATCGCCTGAGTCCAGCCGAAGTTTTCGTCCTTGCTCCAAATCTCTTTGACCTTGACGGGTTTGCTGGTGACCTTCAGAGGCGCCTGCCTGGGAGGCGCAAAGAGGTCGCGCAGGTTCTGCCAAACCGATGGAAATTCCGGCTTCCACTTTTCGTCCAGAGGCGAAACGCCAGGCGCCATTCTTATGCGCGGCGCCGGCCGGAACCACTCTGCCAGATTGTCCAGAAAGCCGGATCCAAACTCGGCTGGGGTAAAGGCGGCTCCCAGCCTTGCCGGAGGCACTTTTACCGGCCGCTCGGTCAAGAAATCCTTCAAATTGGACCAGAAACCGCCGGAAATCTGATGGGTGTTGACCGTGAACGAAGGGGCGCGGTGCGATCCGGGATCCAGGTTGCGCGAAGAGGCCTGCGCCGGTCGTTTGGCGACCGGAGCGCCCGCCGGCACCGTGTGGCTCGCGTTGGAAGAACTCCCCTGCAAGTGTCCCCCGCTATTTAGACGCACACATACAGCTTTTTGTGTCGCCTCTGGGATTAGATTCAGTTCCGCTGATAAGGTTGTCTCGCCCCTTTGGCGCGAAAAAATACACTTCAATTCTAGCATAGACCCTCCGGCATCTGCGGAAAGTTTCCAGGGCGTGTTACGATGGATGTCCTTTTGATTACCGCGAATCTGAGGCGTATGTCCAAACCGCTCGATTTGAAAAGCACTCTGAACCTGCCGCGCACGGCCTTCCCCATGAAGGCCAATCTGCCGCAGGCGGAGCCGCGCCAGCTCGAAGAATGGCAGCAAAACCGGCTCTACGAAAAGATTCTCGAAGCGCGCACGGGCCGGCCGCTGTTCGTTTTCCATGATGGGCCGCCTTATCCAACCGGCGAGATCCACCTCGGCACGGGGATGAACAAGATCCTGAAAGATTTGGTGGTGAAATCCAAAAGCATGGCGGGTTTCCGCGCGCCGTATGTGCCCGGTTGGGACTGCCACGGACTGCCCATCGAAACGAAAGTGGAAAAGGAGCTCGGCGGAAAAGGGAAGGTGCCCCCGGCGGAGTTCCGCAAGCTCTGCCGCGAATTCGCCATGAAATACGTGGATCAGCACCGCCGCGACTTCAAGCGCCTGGGCGTGCTGGCGCGCTGGGAAGATCCCTACCTCACCATGAGCAATTCCTACGAGGCCAAGATCGCCGAAACGTTTGTGGATTTTCTCGAGCGAGGGTACATCTATCGCGGCCTGAAACCCGTGTATTGGTGCATCTTTGACAATACCGCGCTCGCCGAGGCGGAAGTCGAATACGAAGACCACACCAGCCCCTCCATCTGGGTTCGCTATCCGGTCGTCGAATTTCCTGCCCTTAAACCCGGCGGTAAGGGCAAAGGCGGTTTCTACGCAATTGTTTGGACAACGACTCCGTGGACATTCCCCGCCATCATGGCCTTGGCTTTCAACGCCAAGCTCCAATACGCGCTTGCCCGGGACGACAAGGGCGATGTGTACATCGTCGCTGCGGATTTGCTGAAGAGCGTTGCCGACGCAACAGGACTGAAATTCATCGATCCTAATTCGCCGACATTTCCGGGCTCTACTTTCACTTTGGCCAAGTTCCAGCACCCATTTCTAGACAGGGTGATTCCCGGCGTGCTCGGAGAGCATGTAACCCTGGAGCAGGGAACCGGCATCGTTCATACCGCGCCGGGACACGGGACCGAAGATTTCTATACCGGCCAGGAATACGGCCTGGAGACCTATGCGCCCCTGGACGACCGCGGCGTGTTCGTGGAAGGCCCGCCGGAGTACAAAGGCAAGAACGTCTTTGAGGCCAATCCTTTCATCATCGCGCTGCTTCGCGACCGCGGCGCGCTGCTCGGGGAAGGGAAACTCCAGCACAGTTATCCGCATTGCTGGCGCTGCCACAACGCGGTCATCTTTCGGGCCACCGAACAGTGGTTCATCAATATGGATCGCGGCAGCGCGGCGGTCCCCGAACCCAAGGGCCCGGCCCTGCGGCAGCTCGCTCTCGCGGAAATCAAGAAAGTGAAATGGATCCCGGCGTGGGGCGAAGAGCGCATGACGTCCATGGTCGCCGAGCGCCCCGACTGGTGCATCTCGCGCCAGCGCTTCTGGGGAGTTCCGATTATTGCGTTCACCTGCGAGAAGTGCGGGAAGCGTCTGGAAAATATCGCCGCGTTGCGCAACGTTATCCGCTGGTTCGAGAAAGAAGGCGCGGACGCCTGGTACACGCATCCGGCGGAAGAGTTGCTTCCGCCGGGAACGAAATGTCCGTGCGGCGCATCAAGCTGGCGGAAAGAAAACGACATCCTCGATGTGTGGTTTGAGTCCGGCACATCACACTTGGCGGTTCTCACCGGCAAAGGCGAATGGCCCGCCGACGTTTATCTCGAAGGCCCCGACCAGTTTCGCGGATGGTTCCAGAGCTCCCTGCTTATCGGGGTTGGTGTAAAAGGACGCGCACCCTACAGGCAGGTTGTTACACACGGCTGGACGCTCGACGAACACGGCCGGCCGATGTCGAAATCGCTTGGCAACACCATGTACCCCGCCGAAATCTGTGAAAAGTGGGGCGCGGACCTCCTCCGCCTATGGGTGTCTTCCCAGGATTACCAAGCTGACGTGACCATGTCCGAAGGGGTCATGAAACAGCTTTCCGAAGCCTACCGCAAAATCCGCAACACGTTCCGCTTCGCCCTCAGCAACCTGAGCGATTTCGATCCCAACGCCGATGCGCTTCCGAACGACCAACTCGTCGAGATGGACCGCTGGATGCTCGAACGCACAGCAGAACTCGTCCGTCAGTGCCGCGCGTGGTACGACGGCTACGATTTCCACCGCGTCTACCATGCAGTGCACGATTTTGCCGCCGTGGATTTGAGCGCGTTTTATTTCGACATTCTCAAAGACCGGCTTTATACCTTTGCGCCCCGCAACCGCGCGCGCCGCTCCGCGCAGACCGCCATCTACCGAATCAGCAGCGCGCTCCTTCGGCTGGTCGCGCCGATACTCGTCTTCACTGCCGAAGATGTGTGGAAACATTTTCCCAAGCGCGCCAACGACCCCGCAAGTGTGCATGTTGCCCTGTTCCCCGAGGTTTCGGAGCTGGAGTCCTCTTTGGCAGGGCATGTCCAAGAGGAATGGGATAAGCTCCTCGCATTCCGATCGGAAGTGCTGAAAGTCCTCGAGGATGCGAGAAATCGGAAGCTCATCAACTCTTCTCTTGAGGCGAGAGTGCGGCTTCGTTCGAAAGACGGTTTCCTCGGTTTCCTTAGAAACCGTGCCGCAAGCTTGCCAGCTCTCTTGATCGTTTCACAAGTTGAGATCCTTCCCTTCGACGCCCCCGTCCACTCGGACGACCAGGAGCCATGGCATGCCGAGGTGCTGCGAGCCGACGGCAAAAAGTGCGAGCGCTGCTGGAATTATTCAACGCACGTCGGCGAGAGCGAACGCTATCCCACGGTCTGCGAACGTTGCCTCGCGGCGCTCGATGAAATTGAGCGCGGCATGGCGGCGGGGGCTTGATGGGCAGCGTGCGATCTCTGCGCTGGATCTGGCTGTCGCTGGCCATTGTCGCTGCGGACCGCGCCAGCAAAGCCGCCGTCGAAACCTTCACTCCGGAGGGATACCGGCGCGCTCTGGTGCGCAATTTTGTCTATTTGGTTCACGCGCAGAATCCGGGGATCGCGTTCGGCATATTCTCCGACTCGCCGCCTAAATGGCTCCTCAGATTGCTTGTCGCCGGATCGCTGACGGTGATTGGCGCGCTGGCCTGGCTGCTGGTGACCGGGCACGCCAGGGGAAAACTCAGCCACGTGGGCGTTGCCCTGATTGTCGGCGGCGCAACCGGCAACGTCACCGACCGCCTTCTGCACGGCGGCGTGACCGATTTTTTCGAAGTGCTGCTCGGCAGCTATCACTGGCCCGCATTCAACGTAGCCGATTCCGCAATCACCATTGGCGCGGCGCTGGTTGTGCTGGAACTGTTCTCCGGCGCGCGAGGAACGGCGGGTGAACCAGAAAGCCGGAAGGCCTGAGCAGGCGCGGCTTCTGCCATGTACCCAGTATTATTTCATTGGCGAACGTTTACGTTGTACACCTACGGCCCGCTGATTGCCGTAGCGGTGCTCGCCGGATTGTGGCTGGCGCGGCGGCGGGCGCCGCAATTCGGACTCGACCCTGAAAAAGTTTGGACCGTTGGTGTCTACGCCGTTCTCGCCGCACTCGCCGGCGCGAAAGTGTGGTTCGTCCTCGCCGAGTGGGAGTACTACTCGAACCACCCGCGTGAAATCCTCAGCTTCAGCACGCTGCTTTCCGGCGGAGTTTTTTACGGCGCATTCCTGAGCGCTGCACTAGTCGGCGTCGTTTATTCCTGGCGGCACAAGCTGAACCCGCTTGCGATTCTTGATCTCTATTCGCCAACGGCCGCCCTGGGCCATGCCATCGGACGCCTAGGTTGCTTTGCCGCTGGATGCTGCTACGGCAAGCCGGCGCGCATTCCCTGGGGCGTCACGTTTACCAATCCTGTCGCGCAAGACCTGGCCGGAACCCCGCTCGGTATTCCTCTGCATCCGACGCAGCTCTACGAGTCCGCGTGCGAGTTCGTAATTTTCATTTTCCTTCTGTGGCTCGCGAAGCGGCGGCGGTTCACCGGCGAAATCTTTGGCGCCTACGCGATCCTCTACGGCGTCACACGCGGCACCATTGAATTTTTCCGCGACGACCCCGGCCGGACGGTCTTTGCCGCGGGCGCATTTTCGCTGATGCAGGTGGTCAGCGTCATCTTGATCGTTCTTGGAGCATGGCTCCTCCTGCGCGGCCGCGGGCAGACGTCCGCGGCGTAGCTCGGCCTTCGGCTCGAACCATCTGAAGAGCTGAGGGTTTTATATTCCGGAAGCAAATGACCGAACAGATCGCCGCATTGCGCCGCCAATTTATTGTTGCTCCGGAGGATTCGGGCGAGCGAGTGGACCGTTACCTCGCTGCCCGCCTCCCGGAGCTCAGCCGGACGCGCATCCAGGAGCTGGCCGAGCAGGGCTTTGCGTTCGTGGACGGGCGCGCTACTCCGTCCTCGCATCGCGTCCGTCCGGGCGAGGTGATCGAAATCGAGGTCCGTCCGCGCCCCCCGCTTGCTGCCGAGCCGGAAAACATTCCCCTCGAAATCCTCTACGAGGATGCCGACGTCCTCGTCGTGAATAAGCCCGCCGGCATGACCGTCCACGCGGGCGCGGGACGCTCGCGTGGTACTCTCGTCAACGCCCTGTTGTATCGCCGGGGAAAGCTTTCTTCCGCAGGCGGCGATCTGCGCCCTGGGATTGTTCACCGCCTCGATCGCGGCACCTCCGGTGTGCTGATTGTGGCGAAGCACGACGCCGCTCACCGGAAGCTGGCCGAGGAGTTTCGCCAGCGCTGCATCGAAAAGACTTACATCGCGCTCGTGCACGGCCGGTTAAAGACGGAAGCGGGCCGAATCGAACTCCCCATCGGCCGCGACCCGCGGCAGCGCGTCCGCATGACCGCCCGGCGAACGGCCGCTGCAGCGCGGGCCAGGGCGGCGCGCACCGACTGGCGCGTCCTTGCGCGCGTGGACGGTTTCACGCTTGTGGAAGTGGATTTGCACACCGGACGAACCCACCAGATTCGCGTCCACTTTTCGGCGCTCCATCATCCGGTCGTGGGGGACTCGCTCTACGGCGCCCCGAAGAACTTGCGCCTCGGCGGGCAGATGCTGCCTCCCCTGGGGCGCAACTTCCTTCATGCCGCCCGCATTGGGTTTACGCAGCCCACCACGGGGGAGCGAATTGCGGTTTGTGCGCCTCTGCCGGAAGATTTGCGCGCGTACTGGAAGCAAATAGCGGCCGCCGCGGGAAGGGATCCCGGGAGCTCCGGCGACATTGACGCCGCGCTCCGCCCGTACCTATAATTCCGGTACGATGCGGCATTCACCGCTGGTTCTCGTAGTTGCTCTGGCCATGCTGTTCCCCGCGGGGTTCGACCGCGCACAGCAAAAGCCCGCCCCACAGACTCCGCCGCAACAGGAGCAAACGCCCCAGAAGCTGGAAGGGCAGAAGCCCATCGTCTCGGTTGTCAACCTCGTGGACGTTCTGTTCACCGTTCTGAACCGGCGCAACAAACTTGTGACCGATCTGACGCAGGACGATTTCCAGGTTCTTGACGAAGGCCAGCAGCAATCCATCCGCTACTTCAGCCGACAGTCTGACCTTCCTCTGCGCATCGGAGTGATGATGGATACCTCGAACAGTATTCGCGACCGCCTGAAGTTCGAGCAGGAAGCGGCCACGGAATTCCTGTTCAATGTTCTGCGCCGGGGGAAGGATCAGGCTTTCCTGATGACCTTCGATGACGAGCCCAATCTGGTCCAGGATTACACGGACGACGCCGGCAAGCTGCGCGACCAGATTTTTCATCAGCGGGCCGGCGGAGGGACCGCCGTCTACGACGCTATTTACAAGGCTTGTCTCGAAGACTTAAGTCATCCGCCGCGTCCTGCGGGCGACGTGCCCGATATCGTTCGCCGCGTGATGATCCTGATCAGCGACGGCGAGGACAACCTCTCGGGGCACACGCGCGGCGAAGCCATCGAAATAGCCCAGCGCGCCTCGGTGGTGATCTATACCGTCAGCACCAGCACACAGTGGGCCACCTCGGTGGATAGCACCGACGCCGCCAAAAACGTTGAGCGCAAGTACCACAAGACCGAAGGCGACAAGATCCTCGAAGATCTTGCCGACGAAACCGGAGGCCGCGCCTTCTTTCCGTATCGAGTGGATGACCTCGACCAATCCTTCCAGGATATCGGCGATGAACTGCGGAGCCAGTACACGCTGGCTTACAACCCCACCAACTACGTCCCCAACGGCAAGTATCACAAGATCCACATCAAGGTGGACCGCAAAGGCCTGCAGATTCGCCACCGCCGCGGCTACTACGCGCGCAAGTCCCCCGAAGCGCCCAACAATCCCGGCGGAAACTAGCTTCCCATTCGTTTTGTGGATTCGGAGGGTTCAGCTTTTCGGCGCGTAATAGCCGCGCCGCGCCAGGACGCGCAGATCATTCGGGGCGGTCTCGATCTTGATCTTTCGGAATTTTCCGTCGCGCGCGGTATTCGTGGGATAGTAACCGAGCTGGTACTGCGTGCGCAGCTCCTCGGAAATCTGGTCGAAAGCCTCCTGGAGCTTTTTCTCGCTGCGGACTTCGATCATGCGCCCGCCGGTTTCGTCGGTGATTTTCTTGGCTACGCCCGGGTTGTTGTATCCCATTTCGGACACAAGAAGAATGTGAATGACGGTGTCGCTGCGCTGCGCGGCTTCGATGGCTTCCTCCAGCTTGACTTTGCTTCCTTCGTCCACGGCGTCGGTAATGATAACCAGAGCCTTGCGCCCGGCTTCTGAGGAAAGCTTCTCGCGGCACGCAACGTAAATCGCGTCATAAAAGGCTGTCCCGCGAGTCTGGCGCGCCGACGGCGGCAAGGGGCCCGGGTTGATAAGGCCTCCGATGGGCGCGTTGATCCGCGCTCTGCGGATGGCCCTCTCGAGCAGGTTGTGGTCGTCGGTAAAGTCCGCGAGCAGATCAATGTCCATGCCGAAGGAGACCACCATGGCCTCGTCGCCCTTCCTCATCACCCGCGTGAGGAATTGGGACGCGGCATCTTGCTCGGCTGGCAGGCGGTTGGTCTCGCTGCCGCTGGTGTCAATCAAGAGGCCGAGCGTGATGGGAAGAGCAGTTTCCCTCGTGAAGTAGGCCAGCTTCTGTTCCTGATTATCTTCAAAGATGCGGAAGTCCTTCTGCTCGAGATTGGATACGATCCGCCTGCTCTTGTCACGGACCGTGGCGAAGACGTTCACCAGCGCCACCTGCACGCGGATCGGCTCCTGCCCTTTGTCCTGCGGCGGGGGCTGCTGTTGCGTGGCCGGCGGCGTCTGCGCTGCGGCCTTCGAAGTCAGCAGAGTGGCAGCCAGTACCGTTGCAGACAGCATCCAACTGTAGGTCCGAACGCGCATTGTATAATCGCCCTTCTATTTGCTTTGCATCGTTGAGATGCAAGAGTCGCACCGTGGGATGTTCAGCCTGTGGGCGCCCAAGGAATCCGACCGCACAAATAGTCTGACGGGAGACACATGATTTGTCCACGGGAAACCTTCGCTGCCGCATGCGTCCTGATACTGGCCGCGCCGGTGATTTTGCTGCAGAGTGCCGCAGAGCCGGCCGCGCCCTCAGCAAACGTTAAGCAAGCCCGGCCGCCTCAGCCCCCGCGGCAATCTCCCCAGGCCCCCGATGATCCTCGCGCCAGGATTCGCGCCCGTACGGAGCTCGTGGTGGTTCCCGTCACGGTGAAAAGTGATTCCGGCCAGCTCGTGCCTGACCTGCGCCGGGAAGAGTTTCGCGTCCTGGAAGATGGCGTCGAGCAAGAGCTCGAAGTTTTTTCGAACGAGGCTTTCCCGCTCTCCGCAGTCATCCTGATTGACAACGAACTCCCCTCGAAGACCGCCGACCAGGTGGAGAAGAGTCTGCCCGCGATGGGCGGCGGGTTCAGCGACCAGGACGAAGTGGCTGTGGCCCGGTTTGACATTCGTCTCCACCGGTCCGGCGATTTCACCGCGGATAACGACGCGCTTCTGACTCAGCTCCAGCGCCTCGACCTCGACAAGGATAATCCCGGCGGACCTCCCGGGGGCCCGCTCAACAACGGCCCGCGCATCAACGGTGCGCCCGCGCCGGGAACCCAGGCGCAATCGCCGGGCGGCATCCAGTTCGGCAGGAGGTCCACGAAAAATATTGACGACGCTGTGTACGCCGCGGCCGAACTTCTTCGCGATCGCGCGCGCGAGCGCCGCAAAATCATCGTCTTGGTTTCCGATGGGAACAACTCCAAGTACAACACCTACAGCTTTGCGGACACCGTCAAACTCCTGGTTTCGTCGGGAATCTCCGTGTACGCGGTCGGCGTCGGAAATGCCGTGGCCAATCGCAATTTAAGCGTTGTCGCCAAGTACGCGCACGCCACCGGCGGCGACGTGTTCTATGCCGTAAAACGCGAGAGCATGGAGGAATTGTATTCCGTCGTCACGGAAGAGGCGCGCAACCAATACACGCTCGCCTACGTACCGCACAACACGGACCGGTCCGCGGACTATCACTCGATTGAAGTCCGCGTGCGGCGGCCCGGATTGACGCTGCTCGCCCGCGAAGGCTATTACACGAGCGGAAAGCCGTAACGTTACCGCTACGCACGGCGCACATTTCTTCTTGACTTCGCGCGGCCGGACTCGTATAGAAGAAATCATTCCTGCGCGCTGCGTTCGAGAGAAGTGCAGCCGCCGGAATCTCCGAGGGGGGAATCTTTCGGAGAAATTGCGCGGCAAGAAGACGCCCTGGAAAGAAAAAGGGCAAGTAGGCGTAACGCTTGAAAACGGACGCGGGGCGCAGCGAAGATTTCCGGGCGCCCCGCTCTTTTTTATTCCCCTGAAGGGCCGCTCGGAAGCCGCGCGGTTACTTCCTCGTGCGCCGGGCAGATGGGCCGGTAGCCGCAGCTCTTGCAGATAAAGCCCGGCTTCGCACTGAACTCGCCGGCGCGAATGTCGGCGGCCACCTCCTGGATGATCTCCTCAGCCTCTTTGAGCTGCTTGTCGTCGCGGGCGGTCAGGAGCGTCTGATTGTTTTGCAAATAATGGAACACCAGCCGCACCGGATCGAGATCCAGCACTTCGCGCGCCGCCAGCGCATAAATGCTGAGCTGCAAGTCCTTCTTCGCAGCGTTTTCATTTCTCGGGCGCCCCGTTTTGTAATCCAGGATTTCCACTTTTTTCGGGCCCCGGCCTTTCACAGCTCCGGCGATGGAATTGATCTGATCCATTCGGCCGGTGATGACGGTGCGGCTGTCGAGCGGCAGCGCAAACGGTTTCTCCTGTTCGAGGACGCTTGGCGGAGCCGCAGCCATACTCGCGTGGAAGTTCCGCAACTGCTCGAGGCCGTCGCGCCGGTACTCCGCCTCCTGGTAGTCATCCTCGAAACCCGCCGAAGTCCACTCCCTCTCGAAAATGCCGGCCACTTCCTCGTACGGCAACAGGTTGCCCTTTCGCAGTTCGCCGATGAAATTCTTGATGGTTGTGTGCATGACGCTTCCAAAGCTCGTGGCGGCCCGCGGGCCTTCGCGGACTCCCCAAACGCGCGAGAAGAGATACTTCTGCGGACAGGAGCGATACGTCTCGATTGCGGAGGCGCTCAATTGCAACGGTTCACCCGCCGCCGGGTGAAATTGTTCGGCCCACTGGCCGATCCGCGAACCGGCGCGCGGCAGTTCGCTCGCTGCGGGGAAAAGAGAATCACGAGCCGCACCGGCCGGCAGCGGTTCGGCAAAGCCGCTCTTCTCCCGAAGAGGGACTTTCGGAGCAAGTTGCTCCACGTCGCGCCGCTTGATCTGCGGGTGGCTCCAGATGTCATCCAGGAAGGGAGACGGCTGGGTGCGCTTGTTGTGAACGAAGGTAAGCGTCAAATCTTCTTCGGCGCGCGTCAGGGCCACGTAAAACAGCCGGCGCTCCTCTTGGATGTGAAAATCGCCTTCGGGCAGTTCTTCTTTCATCAGCGCTTCCGGAAACTCCAGCACGCGCGGCCGCGCATTGGCTGGAAAACCGCCCTTCGAGAGACGCAGCACGAAGACGAACGGGAATTCCAGGCCTTTCGCGGCGTGTACGGTCATCAACTGGACCGCGTCGCCGCGCGCGTCTTCTTCGAGGTTGACTTGTCCGTTGGCCTGCTCGAAAAAGTCCAGATACTCCAGAAACTCCGGCAGCGTTTTTGTCTCGCTCTTCGCTTCCCATGGCCGGACAAATTCCCAGAGGCGTTCCAGGTATTTTTCATCCACCGGTGTCGCCACGCGATGCAGCTCGAGCCATTCGCGCAGCTCGGCGAGCAGTTCGGTCACCGCTCGCCGCTTCATCGTCACGCGCAACCCCGTAAGAAACGCGATCAGCTCGCTTGTGTTGCGCGCAGCGGTGAACGGCAGTTCGCTCTGCGGAGCCTGGAGCGCGTCGTAGAGCGGGGTTCTCTTGCTCTTCGACGCGCGCGCGCACAGCTGCACCAGGTCCCGCGGCTCGAATCCCCACGCCGGCGCCGCCAGCACGCGTGCGCACGCCACGTTGTCCGAGGGGTGCGCGATCAACCGAAGATAGGCCAGGACATCTCGCACCAACCGGTTTTCCAGAATCGAGAGGTTCTTGATGACGAACGGGATCTTCCGCCGCGCAAGCTCCCTTACCAGCGCGTCGCGATGGCTGTGCATCCGGTAGAGCACCGCGAAGTGGCTCCAACGCCGGCCGGACGCGTGGATTCGCTCGATTTCGCTC
>DASWCG010000398.1:0-12145 GCA_036390175.1 Candidatus Acidiferrales bacterium
CTCGCCGAGCGCGTTTCCAGCTGCCGATCTCTACGGGAACCTCGACAGCCTCAGAGCCAGATGGGCGCAAATCGAGCGCACCCTGCTGGCCTTCGTCGCCGGGCTGAAGCAAGAGGACATTGAGCGCGACTTCGAATACAGAACCACAAGCTACGGCGCGATGAAAAACCCCCTGGGGCAATCGCTGCAGCACCTGGTGAATCACGGCACGTATCATCGCGGCCAGATTGCCACGATGCTGCGCCAGCTGGGCGCGAAGCCCGCGTCAACCGACTTGATCCTCTTCTACCGCGAGCGCGCCGCCGGCGCCTCAGCATAACGCGCATCTCCTCACACTTCTTGGAAACGATTCACACCATTGAGTGGATGAAGCAGGCGGCGCGAGCGGCGCGCGCCCAGGGGCGCCTTGTCGGTTTGGTTCCCACAATGGGTGCGCTCCATGAAGGGCATTTGTCTCTGGTGCGCGCCGCGCTCGGCCAATGCCAGGCCGTAACCGTCTCGATTTTTGTGAACCCCGCGCAGTTCGGCCCGCGCGAAGATCTTTCACGCTATCCGCGTGCGATGGAGAAAGACGCGGCGCTGCTGGAACAGCTCGGGGTCCACTACCTGTTTGCGCCGCAGCCGGCGGAGATTTATCCCGGCGGCTTCCGCACCTACGTCAACGTCGAGAGCTGGAGCGAGCGGCTCGAAGGCCGTTCGCGTCCGGGCCATTTCCGCGGCGTGACCACCGTTGTCCTGAAGCTGCTCGAGATTGTGCAGCCGCATTTCGCCTATTTCGGCCGGAAAGACGCGCAGCAGGCGCGGCTTGTCCGCCAGATGGTCTGCGACCTCAATCTCGATACCGAAATCGTGGTGCGCCCGATTGTGCGCGAAGCCGACGGCCTGGCCATGTCTTCGCGGAACGCCTATCTGAACCGGGACGAGCGCCGGGCCGCCACCGTGCTGCATCGCGCACTCGATGCCGTGCGCCGCGAAATCACCGGCGGCGAGCGGGACGCGCAGCATCTGCAAGCGGCCATGCGCAAGGTGCTTGACGCCGAGCCGCTGGCCTCCGCCGATTACGCCGAAATTGTGGATGCGGAGACGCTCGAGCCGGTGACGCGGCTGCGCCGGTCGTGCCTCGTCCTGCTCGCGGTTTTCGTCGGCACCACGCGCTTGATTGACAATTTGTTGATCGAAGAAGACGCCGGGAAACCGGGCGAATTCGGCGTATCTCTTTAGGAACCCTCCCTCACCGGAAAAGGCGGCGTCTGATAGACTGGGGTGCAGCTCCATAATCCCTGTCGAGGTAAAAGCATGAGAAAAATTTTGATCGCTCTCCTGGTTGCTCTCTTGTTCGCGGCCGTGCCGCTTTCCCTGCGCGCGGCAGATATCCCCGCGGGCACGCATATCACCGTAACTCTGGATCAATCCGTCAGCTCGAAAAACGCCAGGGTCGGACAGCACGTCCCCGCCAGCGTGGCGCGTGACGTGGTTGTCGGCGGAAAAACCCTGATTCCCAGAGGGGCGCAGGCGACGCTGATCGTCGCTTCCGCACAATCTTCCGGCCGGCTCTCCAAGCCGGGAAAACTCTGGCTGCGCTTGCATTCCGTGCAAGTGAATGGCAAGAGCCATGCCGTCAGCACGAACCTGCAAGGACGCACCATGGGCTCGAAGGCCACGCGCGATACGGTGGCCATCGGGGGCGGTGCAGGGGCGGGTGCGCTTATTGGCGGACTGGCAGGCGGCGGTAAGGGCGCAGCCATCGGAGCCGGAGTGGGCGCCGGCGCGGGAACGGCCGGGGCTGCCGCAACCGGGAAAAAGGACGTCAACTTCCCTGCGGAGACCAGGCTGTCGTTCACAACGCGCACGGACACGAAGATCGAATAACCGAGCAAGGAAAAATGGCGGGAAGCAAGCATCGCATCCCGCCATTCTTCTTCTCCCGATCCCCGTTCCATAATCTATTTGGCGTTGATGGCATCCAGCACTTGCGCGGCGTGGCCCTTGGGATGGACGTTTTCCCACACCTTGGCGATCTTGCCGTCCGGGCCGATCAGAAACGTGCTGCGCACAATCCCCATGTACGACTTCCCGAGAAAGGATTTCATGCGCCGCACGCCATAGGCTTCGATGGCCTGGAACCCGGGATCGCTCAGAAGAGAGAAATTCAGCTTTTCCTTGGCCTTGAATTTCGCCTGGGCTTCCACGGTATCGCCGCTGCAGCCGAGAATCACTGTGCCGGCCTTGTCGAATCCTGCTTTGGCGTCGCGAAACTCGGACGCTTCGCTGATTCATCCGGGGGTCTGCGCCTTGGGGAAAAAATACAAAACTACGGGCTTGCCGCGCAGATCCGCGAGCGCGATTTCCCGGCCATCGTCGGCCGGAAGACGGAATTCCGGCGCGTTGTCACCCTGCTTCAGCATGATTCCTCCGGGGCACGGGCGTTAGGCAAGCAGCCTCTTCAGCGTGTCGTTGACGAGCTGCGGATTCGCCTGCCCTCGCGTGGCCTTCATCACCTGCCCGACAAAAAACTTGAACACCCCTTCGTTCCCCGCCTTATACTTCGCGACATTTTCGGGATTCTTCGCGATTACTTCGCGGCAAGCCTGCTCGATGGAGCTCGTGTCGCTGATTTGCGCCAGACCCTCGGCCGCGATGATGGCATCCGAGGTTTTCCCCGTCTCGAACATGGCGGCAAAGACCTTCTTGCCAATCGCGGAGGTGATTTGTCCGGCTTCAACAACTTTTAGCAAACTCGCGAACGCGGCCGGAGTGACCGGACTCGACGCAATCTCTACCGCCGAATCGCTCAATCGCCGTAGAAGTTCCGTCTGCATCCAATTCGCGGCTGTCTTGGCGGGAGCCCCGGCTTTCACGACCGCCTCGAAATAATCGGCGAGATCACTGGTTGCCGTGAGGACCGCGGCATCGTACGGTGTGACGCGGTAGTCGCGCACAAAGCGGTCGCGCTTAGCGGCAGGCAGCTCGGGCATCGTTCGAGCGATCTCTTCGCGCCAAGCGGGCGTGACGCTGACGGGCAGCAAATCCGGCTCGGGGAAATAGCGGTAATCGTGGGCGCGCTCTTTTGTGCGCATCGAGTCGGTGCGCCCGGCGGCCTGGTTCCAGAGACGCGTCTCCTGCTCGAGCCGTCCGCCGCTTTCAAGGACCCCGATGTGCCGCTCGATTTCATATTCGAGAGCGCGCGCCAGGTAGCGGAACGAATTGAGGTTTTTCACCTCCACCTTGGTCCCAAACGCATCGCTCCCGCGGCGCCGCACGCTGACGTTGGCGTCGCAGCGCAGCGAACCCTCTTCCATGTTGCAATCGCTGACGCCGGTATAGAGCAAAACCTGCTTGAGCGTAGTCAGATAAGCGTAGGCTTCGGCTGACGTCCGCAGGTCCGGCTCGGAAACGATTTCGATGAGCGGCGTCCCGCAGCGGTTGTAATCAATGTAAGTCTTCTCGGCGGAGTCCGGGAAGCCCTCGTGCATGGCCTTGGCCGCGTCCTCTTCCAGGTGCAGCCGCGTGATGCCGATATGCTTCTTTCCGCCGTCGAACTCGATATCGAGCCAGCCGTGCTCTGCCAGCGGCAGTTCGTACATGGAAATCTGGTAGCCCTTGGGCAGGTCGGGATAGAAATAATTTTTCCGCGCAAAACGCGAACGCTCCTGTACGGTGCAATGGAGCGCCAGCGCCGCGCGTATGGCCATCTCCAGGGCGCGGCGATTGAGGACCGGCAGCGTGCCCGGCAGGCCGAGGCATACCTCGCAGACGTTGGTATTGGGCGGGTCGCCGAAGCGCGTCGAGCAGCCGCAGAAGATTTTGGACTGCGTGCGAAGTTGTGCGTGCACTTCGAGGCCGATGACCGGCTCGTAGCGCTCGCGCGCGTCCGGCGAGATGCGCGCCGTCTCTGGGGCGGCTTTTGCCATGGCTGACCGCCGATTATAACATCAGCGGCCAGCCCTCTTTACTGTGACGGCAGCAGATCGCAAAAACAAAACGAGTCGCGCTGCACCTTTTCACCAAGCACGAAGTGCACCGGTTGCTTGAAGATGGGCCCGTCGAAAACGAAACTGTGAAATTCGCCGTTTTCGCCGCACGGATCGGCGTCCGGCGGCAGGTCTTTGAGGAATTGGGCGTCAATTTCGCGCCCGGCGAAGCTTGCAGGGAGCGCCTTGAGATCCACGCAGACGGCGACGGCGCGAAAGCCCAGTTGCAGAAAAGAGGCGACCAGTTTGCGGGTGTCGCGCTTCCAGATGGGAAAGATGCCTCGCATGCCCACCTTTTCGAGATTCTTCTCGCGATAAACGCGCAGGTCTTCCAGGAAAATATCGCCGAAGGCGACCTCATGAATACCGCCGGCAAGATGAATGCGCAGGGCCTCTTCCATGCGCGCTTCGTAAACGGGATTGACGCACTGCGGAGGAATCGTCACCTGATGGAGCGGCAGGCCGATGGCCGCCGCCTGCCGCTCGAGCAATTCGCGGCGAACGCCGTGCATGCTGATGCGGTCGAACCCTTCCGTAACCGTGGTCAGCAAAGCCGCCACGCGGCGGCGCTCCACGGTGAGCACGTCGTAAAGCGCCATCGCGCTGTCTTTGCCGCCGCTCCAGCACATCAGGATTGGTTCTTGCATTGTGCGCCTCACTCTCGATGGAACGTGTACTTCACTCCCACGCGGACCTCCCGCCCGAGCGCCGGGAAGCCGATGGCTTCCTGATACTGCTTGTCGAACAGATTGGCCACCCTGCCGGTAAGAGAAACGCCGCGCGACAGGGCATAACTCGTCGCGAGATCAAAGCGCGCGTAGCCCGGATTGCGCGTGAGTCCCAAGCCGAGGAAATCGCTGTCGGTGCGGCGCCCGGTGAAATAGCCGGCGAGGTTCCAGTTCATCCGCCGGAAAGCCGCATTCAGATTTACATTCCCTGAGTTGACTGGTCTGCGCAGCATGTGGTTGCCGGGGATTTCCACTGGATCAAATGCGTTGGGGGCCTTTAAGACGCGCGTATCATCGTAACTATAACCTCCTCGGATGAACAGCCAATGTTCGGGCCGCGCTTCTGCGGTGACGTTTGTGCCGCGGGCCCGCGCCAAATCGGTATTGAAGCTTGTTCCCAGGCCGAAGGGACAAGCCGGCGTCGCCATCGGGTTGAACCCGAAACTGATGATGTCGCGGAACCGGTTGTCAAAATAGTTCGCCGAGACGCGCACGCGATCCGACGCGAGCCGTTGTTCTACTCCCGCGTTGATGGTGCGGCTCTGCTCGGGACGCAGCGCCGGATTGCCGGGAAAGCAAGGATCGGTTCCAAAGGATTGCTCCATTTCCGGCTCCTTAATTCCCCGCCCATAGGAAAAGCGCAGCCGCGTTGCGCCCCACAGATCTTTTCCCGGCCGCAAGAGATAGACGGCTCCGGCACGCGGCACGACACGCGTTCCAAACGTGGTATTTGCTTCGGCGCGGCCGCCCGCGCTCAAGGTCAGCCTCGCCCGCGGCTGCCAGTGGCCGTCCAGAAAGCCGGCCTGATTATTGCGGCGCGCATGCTCGCCGCCCAGCAAGCTGGGAAAGGCGTTTTCGACTTCGTACTCGTAACCCGCGGTGAGCGCGCCCTGCGGCGCGAGGTAGCTGGATTGCGCCTGGAAGCCCGCGTGATTGAATTGATCCTGCACGCTAAAGAGCGGCGGGTTGGCGTTGCCGTCCACGATTCTCGCCTCCGAACCGCTCACGCGGTGCTGCCAGTGCGAGCTGCTGCGAAACTCCCAGCTCAGGTTGGCCGCCAGGTTTTTCAAATTGTCGAACTGCTTGAGGCTCGGCGGCAGCAGAAGGGTCTGACCGGGAATTCCGGCATCGCTTGCGGCATTTCGCACCGTAAGGCGAAGCTGATGATTCTCGGCGAATGCCCAGCCAAAATTTCCGGAGAGCGCGCGATTCAGGAAGAAATCATTGGGGCCCTGGCCGGCCGTCTCGAAGTAAGATGCCGCCGCGGAATAGTCGAAGTGTCCGGCTAGCCCGCTCACCTGCGCGCCTCCGCGCCCCGTGGAAAAGCTGCCTCCGTCGGCGAAGAGAGTGACTTCGGGGATGCGCGTCGTGCCGCGGTGGGACACCACCTGGATGACCCCCGCTACGGCATCGGACCCGTACAGCGCGCTTTCCGCGCCGTGGACGATTTCGACCTTGTCCACGTTGTCGAGCGTGAAGTTGGAGAAATTGATCTGACGCCCGGCCTCGGTGAACGGCGCGCCGTCCACGAGCAGCTTTGTGAAATTCGAATTGCCGCCGTCAATGAAAATGGTTGCGAGGCCTCCCTCGGGACCTGTCCGCGCAAGGCTGATGCCGGGCTGCGTGGCCAGCAGGTCGGGCAGTGAATTCGCTTGCCGGCGCTCAAAGTCTTCGCGGGTCAGCACGGTCACCGGGGCCGGCGTAGAGTCCGCGGAAGCCGGCTCGGCCTGCGCGGTGACAACAATCGTGGATGCCAGCGGGTTGATTTGCAATAGGAAATCAACTGCCCGCGATTCTCCCGGCGCAACGCGCATAGTTTCTTCCCGGGTCACGAAAGACGGGTGTGTGACTCGCAGAACACAGCAATGGCCGGCAGGAACTGTCGCGGTGTACCGGCCGTCGTTTCCGGAAAGAACGTGAAGAAGTTCGCGGCGGGAGGAGCCGGCGTTTAGAGTAGAAATTGAAACCTGTCCGCCGGAGATTACGGCGCCGCTTGCATCGCTGAGCGTGCCGGAGAAAGTCGCAGTGCCGGACGGGGTGGACTGGCAGTGGGAAACGCTCGAGAAACTAAAGAGCAAAACAACCAAGAGACTGCTAACGGCCCATGCTCGCATTTGTCCTCCTCTCCCTCTCGCGCGGGAGGTGAAGGTTGTCCCGCCGGCCGAGATCGTTTTCGGCCTTGCAGGCTGCGGACTCCGCCGGTCTCCTGGCTTGGCGGCGCATGAAAGGTGCGGTCTTCCCACCGCGACACCCCGTGAGGAGCGCTTCGCAGCAGTGGCCTGCACCCGATGCACTTCCCGCCTTACAGTCGCGCGGCGGCGACGGATTCTCACCGTCTTCCCGTGCGCGGAGTCTGCGGTGATTGGAACGCGGTGCCATTCGGAGCGGGTGTAACGCCCGCTCCCCGGCATCGCCGGCTTTACGGGCTATCCAGCTCAGCTTTTTCGACGGGAGGATTTTTCCAAGCTCGGGAAAAATCTCCGCGCCAAATTGTTGAGCGAAGAAAAGTTTTTCAGGGCAGCGGCTCCTGGCCGCGAATCGTGATGCGCGGCCGGCCCATGGGTCCCGTTTCCACTTCGAGCGGCGCCTCGAACACGTGCTCGAGTAAATCCTTCTGGAGCACCGCGGCGGGCGAGCCCACGCGCAAGCACTTGCCGCCATGCAGAAGGATCACCTGGTCGGCAAACTCCGCCGCCAGGTTCAGTTCATGCGTGACGACGATCACCGTATAGCGGTTGGCGTCGGCCAATTGGCGCAACCCGTGGAGCAGGTCCACCTGCGCACCGATGTCCAGATGAAGCGTGGGCTCGTCCAAAAGCAAAAGCAGCGGCTGCTGCGCCAGCGCCCGCGCCAGAATCACGCGTTGTTTTTCACCGCCGGAAATCTCCTGAAGCAGCCGATCGCTCAAATCCCCCGCGCCGACTTGCCGCAGGGCATTCTGCGCGATGGCAATGTCGGTGGTTGTCTCGAAACGCAGCCCGCGCTGGTAGGGATGGCGGCCCTGCAAGACGAATTCCCATGCGCGCATCGGATACAAGAGCTGGCTTTCCTGCTGCACCATGGCGATGCGCTGCGCGCGTATGCGCGCTTCCAGGCGGCTCGTTTCGAAGCCGTCGAGTTGCACGCGGCCCGAAAGAGGCTCGAGGACCCCGGCAATCAGCTTCAGCAGAGTGGACTTTCCGCTCGCGTTGCGCCCCAGGACGGCCACGATCTCCCGCTGGCGCGCCTGAAAGCTGGTGGCCCCGAGCGTAAACACCGGGGCCGCGTTTTCGCCGGCGGAGTAGGCGAAGCTGGCTTGCTCGACGCTCAGCCGGATATCTCCGGCTCGCGGCGAAGCCGCGGGGCGGGAGGAAAGAGCCGCGCTCGGAACCGGACTCATGCCGCCCTCCTCCGCAACAAATAAATGAACAATGGCGCGCCGGCCATCGCCGTCATGGCCCCGACGGGAAGTTCCGTGGGCGCCACGACCGTGCGCGCCAGCGTATCGGCAACCACCACGGCGATGGCGCCACCCAGCGCCGCCGTGGGAAGCAGCAGGCGATAGTCACTGCCGAAAAGCAGCCGCATCACGTGCGGTACCAGCAAGCCCACGTAGCCGATCGAGCCGCTGACCGAAACCGCGAGACCGGTAAGAATCGAGGCGCAGGCGTACACCACCAGCTTGATTCGCGTTACCTCGACGCCCAGGTGCATAGCCTCGCGCTCGCCCGCGAGCAACAGATTCAAGTCCGAGGCCGTTGTGTAAATGGCGCCTGCGGCCAAGAGGAATCCCGCGCCAAACACCCAGCGCAGGCTCGGCGGCAACGGCGTGGAGAGATCCCCCATCAGCCAGAAAGCCATTCCTCGATAGCTGCTGCTTGAAATCGTGGCCATCAGGCCGGTGATCAGCGCGGAGAGGAAGGATGCGGAAATAATGCCGGCCAGAAGCAGCGTGCCGCTGTCAATCTGTCCCTCGCGCTGGCCGAGAAAATAGACGGCGGCAATGGTCGCCGTGGCGCCCAGGAATGCGCCGAACGGGGTCAGCAGGGCCGCAAGCGAAGCCCCCACGGGGAGATGCGGGGCGACAATCAACGCCACAATCGCGCCCACGGCCGCTCCGCTCGAAACTCCCAGCACATACGGGTCGGCCAGGGGATTCCGCAGCAGCGCTTGAAAACTCGCGCCCGCCACCGACAGCGATGCGCCAACCAGAATCCCCAGAATGATTCTCGGCAGGCGAAGATCGAACACGATGAAACGATAATCGCTGGAAAGCTCGCTGCTGCGGTGCAGCGCGACTCGAATCAAATCCTTTCCGAGACCGTACAGGGAAACCGGCACGGCGCCGAGCTTCAGCGCGATGACCACGACGACAAAGAGAATCGCCGCAAGCAATGCGCAGGTCCACAGCAGCCGTTCGACGGTCAGTGGGCGCATGAACTCTCCCTCTCAAGGATCGGCTGGATACCGGAAAATGCCCCATACGGATTCCCGGCCAGGCTCGCGGGGCGAGGTTTGTCCGGGGTCGGCACCGGAGGGCGGATCTCGGGTTTGTCTTTCTTGTTGCCCTGGTCTTCCAGGAAAGCCTCCGGATGCAATTGCCTGGCGAGCTGCTCGACGGCATCCACCAGCCGGGGCGAAGGGTGGTTCACGGCATCGCTGATAATGGCGACGCGTTTGTTTTGCACGGCCTCGAGGTTGCGCCAGCCCGGCAACTCGGCGAGCGCCTCGAAATCCCGCGCGGCGGATTCGGCGTGTGCGCTGGCGAATACCAGATACTCGGGCTGCAAGCGGACGATTTCTTCCAGGCTGATCTGCGGCCAGTCTTGCGAACTCTGAATCACAGACTCCGCCCCGGCCCATCGCAACGCATCCGTGAGAAACGTTTCCCGGCCAGCGGTGATCAGCGGGTCGAGCCAGACAATGAACAAAACGCGTCGCGGCGTCAGCCCGCCGATGTGCCGCTTCAAAACATTGAGCCGCTCCCTCAAGCCGGAATGGAGCTGATGCCCGGCCTCGCCCGCGCCAATGATTTCGCCCAATCGCGCGACCGATGCCAATACGCCTTCGACCGAGTGCGGGTCGGTGACGTACGCGGCCATGCCCAATTGCTCGAGCGCGAGGACCGTCTCGCGCCGGTTAATGCTCTTTGCTACCAGCACCAGGTCCGGGTGGAGCGCCACGATTTTTTCGATGCTGGGATTAATCACGCCGCCGACTTTCGGCTTGCTCACCGCCGCAGCCGGATAATCGCAGTAATCCGTGTCGCCGGCGAGGCGATCGCCCGCCCCCAGGGCAAAGACAGTCTCGGTCAGGCTTGGCGCGAGCGAAATGATGCGGCGGACCGGCTGCGGCACCCGCACTGGCCTTCCCATTTCATCATTCACTTCCAGAAAAGAGCGAGGAGCGTCGGGGGAAGATGTCCCCGGAGATGGAGCGGCCTGCGCTTGCGCTGACGCCACCGCAAGAAACACCAGCGCGAGCAAATGCCCGCCGGCCACGCGCACATCTTCCCAGGTTTTTGTCCGGCCGATCAAAAACTCACCTCGCCAGGACTCACGCGCAACAAAAAAGCCCCACGAGACTCGGTGGGGCACGTGGCCGCGCCCTTTCTCGCGAAGGGCGGGGCTTCTTCGGCGCGGGTGGGTGTCCTGACTGACGGCTTGCATGAGCCGATCACAGTGGCGGGACCGCGGCCGATTCTCACGGCCTTCCCCTCAACCCGTGCCTGCAAAATTCGTAGACGAGTCTATGCGCGCGGCGCCGAAGAGTCAAATCGCAGCGCCGCCGCCGCGAACAAGCCACGGCGAATTCACCGGTTCTTCCATTGTGGCTTGCGTTTCTCCGCCAGCGCGCGCAGGCCTTCCTGCGAGTCTTCCAGGCGGTAGAGTTCGTTCAGAAAAATGTTCATGGAATTCTTCAAGCCGTCGCGCAGCGAAAGGCCCATTCCTCCGAGAATGGCTTTCTTCGCCATGGTGAGCACCGGCCCGGAATGCGAGCTGATCCGCGCAATCAAATCTTTCACGGCCTTTTCGAGCTGCGCTTCCGGAACCAGCCGGTTCACCAGCCCCAGTTCGTGCGCGCGCTCGGCGGTCACGGCTTCTCCGGTGAGCACCAGTTCAAGCGCGCGTTTCGGCCCGACGAGAAAGGGAAGAATGGTCGAGGCCAGCGGCGGGAAAACGCCGATGGTGATTTCAGGCTGGGCGAAGCGCGCCTTGGGCGAGGCAATGACCAGGTCTCCAAACGCAGCCAGCTCCGCTCCGCCCCCGATCGCTGGGCCGTTCACGATGCACACCACGGGCTTGCCCACCTCGAGCATCGCCGAAAACGCGGCGTGAAACGCGTCCAGCATCTGGAAAACTCGTTGCGACGTGTACTCGCCGATGTCAATGCCTCCGCTAAAGACCTTGCACGCGGAGTCCAGCACGATGAGCTTGATCTTGTCCGATTCACCGGCTGTTTCCATGCCCACGGCCAACTCGCGCAGCATCGGCTCGTTCAACAGGTTGTGTTCGGGGCGGTCGAGCGTCATCCGCGCCGCGCCTCCTTCGATGCGGAAACGCACGTGCTTGAACTCTTCCGGCTTGCGCTTTGACGGCCTGCCGACAAACTCCTCGTGCTGAACTTCTTCGTGTTGGACTTCTTCGGCCATTTTTACACCCCCTGTGTTGCTGCGATGGCCAGGACCGCGACGAGCCCCATTGGCGGCCAGTTTTTGATGCTAGCACAATTCTTTTTCCCGCGGCGGCGGCAGGCAAATCCGCGTGCTCCACAGTACATACGGGAAATTTCGCGGAAAGGTTTGCTATATTCGCTGTGCCTTTGGCAATCCTGGGCGGATCCGGAGAAGAGAGATTTGGGAGCTCGGCTAGCGGAAATTTTTCTTTGCATGCAGGGACGAAGCACTTTGCGCTTCCTCTTTTCCCGCGCGGTTTTGGTCCTCGGCGCCGCCCTTGTTCCGGCTTGGGCGGCAAGCGGGCAGGCGCCCGGCAAGATTCCCCTGCGAGAGGGCTGGCGCGTTCAGTCTTCCGCGAAAACCCATGCGACCGGTGAAGAAATCTCGCGGCGCGGTTTTTCATCTTCGGATTGGTATCGAGCTGAGGTTCCCAGCACGGTGCTGGCCGCCCAGGTGGCCAACCGCGTGTATCCCCATCCTTATTTCGGGATGAATCTGCGCCAGATTCCGGGAACCAGTTATCCCATCGGAAAGATTTTTGCCTATCTCGAGATGCCGGCGGACAGCCCCTACGCGGTTCCCTGGTGGTATCGAACGGAATTTGATCTGCCCGCGTCCGCCGCCGGAAAAACGCTCTGGCTTGATTTTCACGGGATCAACTACCGCGCGAACCTGTGGATGAACGGCCGGAAAATTGCCGATGCCAGGCAAGTCGCAGGCGCTTTCCGGCGGTATGAATTCGACGTCACCGAGTTGGCGCGGCCCGGCGAGCGCAACGGGCTTGCCGTGGA
>DASWCG010000399.1:0-23940 GCA_036390175.1 Candidatus Acidiferrales bacterium
TCGCGGCAAGTGCGATCTCCTTTCCAAACACGGGAGGCCCAGGCGTTTCCGCCTAAACCCTCATCTTCCTGTGGCGCGAACGGCAGGCGCCTCGCCGGAAGAATCGCCCCAGGCCCGTTGGATGTCTCTCCGTAAGGTGCCAGGGGTCGGAGACTACAGCGCCATTGTACACCGCTTTCCCAGGAGCGCAAGAGCGGCCCGCAAACCCGAGCAGGTCGGCCGGGAGAGATGACAGCGCATACTCCCTTGTACCAGTCAGTTCCAGTAGAATGGCAATCACTGGTAGAAGAGCACCAAAGAGAACTCATGGAGGCTTGGGATGGGTATTTTGGCGCTGGCCGCGGATGAACGCGTCGCGGGCGTAGAGTTTACCGCCAATGCGTTATGCGTTTCTTTGATGGATGGCAGAACCATCACTGTCCCATTGGCGTGGTATCCCAAGCTCCTCAACGCCAGCAACAAGGCGCGCAAGAACTGGCGCGTCGCCGGTGGAGGATACCGCATCCATTGGCCGGATTTGGACGAAGACCTCAGCACTGAAGGACTCCTGCGAGGGGCGCCTGCCCCCCGAAACCCTCGGCACAAGTAAGCCCACAGGGTCAAAAACGGTTGTGGTAGAGTTGCGGGCCGATGCGGATCTTCGTTCTGGGAGCCGGAGCCACCGGCTCATTGCTGGCGCAGCTACTCGAGAGGCAGGGGCACACGGTCTGGTGCGGCGACCGCGACCCAGAGCGGGCCCGGCATTTCCTGGGCAAGCGAAGCACAGTACCCATTCGCGAAGTGAATGCGCGCAACCTGTGGGGGGTTCTTCGCGCAGCCCGGGGCTGCCATTTAATCGTCAACGCCTCGGCATCGGTCTTTAACGAAATCGTAATGCGAGCCGCACTGCGCCTGCGGGCGCACTATCTGGATCTCAGCTCCCACCTGACGCGGAACCCCTTCAAGGCGGAACAACTGCGCTATGCAAAACGGTTTGAGGAAAAGAACCGGACAGGGGTCATCAATGCGGGCGTTGCTCCGGGATTGACCAACCTGCTGGTCAGGCGCGGTGCGGACCTGCTGGATAAAGTGGAAAGGGTCCACATTCGGCTCTACGAAAGCACCGAGAGCGAAGACCCGGTATCGCAATGGTCAGCGGAGGGTTCCTTTGACGAAGCGGTTTCGCACCCGCGGATGTATCGAGGAGGCAAGTTCCGTTTGGCGAAGCGATTCGGCGAGGCGGAATGGTTTCGTTTTCCCGGGCCGGTGGGGAAAACGCGCGTAGTGTTGGCGGCGCAGGACGAGGTGGGAACGCTGCCGCACTTCGTGCCGATGCGCGACCTGGACGTAAAAATCGGCGGCAATGAAATTGACCGGCTGCGACGCTGGCACAAGCAAGGGAAGCTGAGCCGTTCGCGAGGCATCGTGGCGCAGCGTTTTCCCAAAACGCCGACGCCGCGGATGGTGGCCAAACTGATCCGGCGTGGAATCCTGCAAAATGCGCGGTTTGCTGCGGCGGTGCTGGTGCGCGGCACAAAGAAGGAACAGGCGATGCTGATCCGCTGGGACTGCGCCTTTCCTTCGCTGTACCAGATCCGCCAGCGAGGGCTGTTTACTTCGCCGGTCGCCTTTGCCACGGCTCATATCGCCGCCGCATTTATCAAGCACTTTCCTAAAGACCTGGCAGGAGTTTATCCTCCGGAAGCCCTGGCGGCGGACACTCGGCAGGCGATTCTCGCAGGCATGCGCTCGCGGGATTTCCGCATCGCGATGAAGACCACGCGTGTAAAAAAGGCAGATGACGAAGAGGAATTTTGAAGGGAACACGCGGGGGCACGATAGCTCGCGCCCCCGATTAGGGCTAGGCCCGAGGAGGAGGTCAGTCGGCTGAGGCGGCCTTGGCCTTGCCGGTGAAGTGGATGGTAATCAGGAAGCCGTTCGTCCCGCTGAAGTCGGTCTTTTCGTCGTGGCCCTCGTAGTATTCGTGCTTGGTTTTCCACATGCGAAAGCCGGTGTTGGACTGCGCTCCCCAGTAATGGAGGTTGTGGACGACGACTTCGCGATTGGGTTCGTTGCCGCGCACCTGTTCGAGGATGACTTCGCCCTTGCCGTTGCTCATCTTGGCTTCGGCGACGCCGGTCTTGGTGTCCACGTTCCAGGTGAACGCGGCGGTGTCAACGGCCTTTTTCTGCCAGGGGATTGGATAGAGCTGGCCGAGGATGTCGGCGAGGGCGGCTTGCTGCGCTTTGCTGACGCTGGGATCGAAGTTCACCACCAACCAGGAGTCTTTCCCGGTGCTCCAATCACTGCCCAGGTCGGCGGCAATCCAAACCTTGGCGCCGTCGAGCTTGGTCTCCTTGTAATAGCCCTTGTCCACCTTCAAAACAAGATTCGCTTTGCAGAACTGTTTGCCGTCGTGAATGGTCGAGTGGGTGTTGTAATAGCAGGGACAAAACATGTCGCAACTGCACGCCTCGATGTAACTGGCGGTCATGTCGAAATCAGGTTTTGCGGCAGGCGCTGACTTATCCTGCGCCGAAGACCCGTATTGGGCCACGGCAACCGCTGCAGCTAAACACAAAACCAACAAAAGCCAGAATGCGCGTCGCATGGTTCCTCCTTGCTTAGAATTGGGCCCGCTATTCCCCCGATGGGATTGCGCGGATTCTATCCTCTGTCGGGACGGAGTGCAAGGGCGCGCACCGGGACAGCATGGCAAGCGACGGCAGGCGCGAAATTCCATTCGATCGATCCGCCGAGCGTCAACCCACAAACCTAACAGGACGCTGTATCTTGTCAGCTTCGCAGGGAAGTGAACTCATAGAGCGGGAAGAGGTCGCGAAAAGTTTTTGCGATATCCTTGGGAAAGTCTGCGCGCGCCGCCGCGGAGGGCTTCATTTTCCGGCGGACGATCCAGCCGAGCAGCTTCTTCCATTCCGCCGCGGTGGCGGGCCACCCGGCGTGCTTGGTCCACTCGCGCTTCTCGCTGGAATACCAGTAGCTTTCATACTTCTTCGCGAGGCGGCGCTTCTGCCGCGAAATCCACCGCGGGTTCGCGAGCACGCGCGGCCGTGCAATCTGCGCGAGCGACGACGTCTTGCTCTTGTAATCGGAATAGATGCGAAAGCCTGCCGTGACCGTATCCGTGGAGATTCCGACGTAGAGCTGGCCGCCCTGCCAGCCCTTGCCTCCTGGCCCGGGGAACATCAAGTACATCTGCGTGCGATACGGGGACTTATCTTTGGCAAAGCGAATGTCGCGATTGATGCGCGAGAAATTCGTGCCGGTGCGGCCGCTGACGTCGAAGCCTGCGTCCAGTTTGTGCACGGCGGGCGTAAGCTCCTCGAGCAGGGCGCGGAACGGCTGGACGATATGCTCCTGATAGCGGCCCCGATTCTCGTCCATCCACTCTTTGCGATTGTTGCGACCGAGCTCGCGAAAGAATCGCAAAGTTTCTGCGGTGAAGAGTGCTTTGTGCGGCGGCATGGGAAACTCCTTGGCAATATGATGACCTTCGACGCGCAAAGTTGGCAAAAGAAATGTTACGGAGGCGAAAAAACTGCCCCCGGCTTGGCCGGGGGCAGTTGGAGATTGCCTGCGGAAGTGGGTTTGATTAGTCGCCAGCGACGGTCGCGGCCTCGGCGGTTTCTGTCTTTTCGGCGCCGCTGTCGTTGGAATGGCCGTTCCCGTTGGCGTTGGCAATCTTCACGACCGGAGCTGCGCCTGCGGGAACCGCTTTCTTGATATCGGCGATAGTCCCGATCTGCACGACTGAAGGCTGAGACTTCTTCAGGACCAGCTCTTCGTAAATCGCCCGGACCTTCGCCTGTTCCTCCAGCGCCTTCTTCCGACGGATGCGGTCTTCCTCGGCGGCGGTCAACGGGATATCGTGCTCAATGTGGCGCACGCGAGCGGCATCCTTCTCGTCAATCACCAGGGAGTGCTCATAGCTATTGAGATTGACGCTCTTCCCCTTGGCGTAGATCTCATGCTTGCCGTGCGTCTTGTACCACTGTGCGACGGTCGCATTCTTGTACATGTTCTCGATGATCTTCCGCCAGCCGATCCCCGTGTTGTAGGCGCAGAAGGAGATTTCGCCCTGCTGCGTGGCATACGGGATGATGCACATTTCGGTGCGGCGGAAATCGTAATTGAACAGATCCTGGAACCACATACCCGCAATGAACAGGAAATTCCAGGGGTCTGATTGACGGCGCTTCATGGCGTCTTCGAGCGAGCGGTCGGGGCTGGTCCGGCCGTATTTCTTGTGCGAATCCTTGGTAAGCGCCCAAGTCTTGTCGAATTTCTTGAAGAGATCGTACAGGGTAAGACCCTTGGGTCCCCGGAACGGTTTGTAGTTCTTCAAAAGAGCGAGACCCATCATCAAGTTGGAGAAGGCCTTGCCGCGAGCCGCATCGGTGATAGCGGTGACGTCCTTGACGAGCTGCGGGGCATCCAGGAAGCGCGGCACGGGCGCCCACTCCTTAGTCTCCTTGTTGATCATCAGCGCGGTGCCCACGCCGCAGTTGGGGTGGCAGCCGCAGGAGAGCGCGCCCCACTGCGAATCAGGGCCGTGCACCAGGTCCGAGAAGCCCGCAAAGGTGCTGACAAAGGAAATCGGGAACCAATCGCGGGTTGGCTCAACCTTGCCGACCTGATGGCTGACGTCGCGCGCCAGGTGGGAAAGCGTATAACGCTGGCGCAGGCGGCGCTCCGGCGTGATGTCTTCGTCGCGCCCGGTGAAGGAAACCGGCTGGAAGGAGACGAACGCGATTTTCTTGGGGTTTTCCATCGCAAACTTCACAACCGCGCCCACCTGGTCGTTATTCACGTTGTTGATGATGGTGACGACCAGCACAATCTCGATGCCCGCCTCGTGCATGTTTTCGATGGCGCGGAGCTTCACGTCAAACAGGTTGCCTACCTGGCGGTGGCTGTTGGCGTCGTTGCCGATGCCGTCGAACTGCAAATAGGCGTAGCGCATCCCTGCTTCGAAGGCTTTCCGGCTGAAGTCCTTGCTCTTGGCGAACTCAATACCATTGGTGGCCGCCTGCACGCTGTTGTAGCCGCACTTCCGCGCGTAGCGAACGGCATCCAAAAAGTACGGATGCATCGTCGGCTCGCCGCCGGAGAACTGCACGGACATCTGGCGCCGGGGCTTGATCTTGAGGGCATTGTCCAGGATTTCCTGGATCTCGTCCCAGGAAAGCTCGTGGACGTAGCCGACCTGGTTGGCGTCCATGAAGCAGGGGTCGCACATCATGTTGCAGCGGTTGGTGAGGTCCACGGTCAGAACCGAGCCGCGGCCGTAACGGACCGTGCTCGAGCCGTGCTTGTGCAGGTCCTCGTCGTTGTGGGCGGGAATGTCGCGGCCCGGGAAGTTCTTCTCGATCCAGGAGAGGAAGCGGGAGTCCACGGCCATGAGATCCTCGTAGTGACCGTGTATCGGGCAATCCTTCACCATCCAGATCTCGCCGTTGCGCTCAATGATCTCCGCCTTGATCTCGCCGACCTTCTCGCTCATGAGGTCGCGCCAATCCTTCTTGCCGTCGAAAATCGCCTGGCGCGCTTCCTTGACACAGTCCGGACAAAGGGAGTCGGTCTTCCGCGGCCAGCCAAGTGTCGGCTTGGTTTTTTCCCAGGACTTCAACAGCGGCTTATCCGACCACTTCGGCGTAAACGAGGGATTGGGATTGCGTCTATTGAAGAACTGAATTGTGTCGAATGTCACCCCGGCCGCTTTGCACACGGCAGCGTCGAACGCCCTCAGTACATTCGTGCCAATCGTTCGAGACATCACTCGATAACCTCACTTTCAAAATTGGAATAGAATTGTCGAACGCGAGCCGGCCCCGCATAGCCCCCTGGGGCCCTTACAACCTACCACGGTCACAAGGTTCCGCGTAAGTCTTTATGGGACTATAGCTTCCCTCGAAACACTTCCCCCGTCCAGCCAGTTCCGCTGAGTGGCGGAAATAGGGGGGTGAATGGTACTTTTTTGAAATTAATCGGCAATTCTTCGCCAAACTGGAAAGGCCTTAGAGGGGGTTACCGTTACGAGGGCTAGGACTGCATTTTCCCCGATTGGACAAGCCGCTAGTGCCGTTCCAACTACTTGAGCCGAGCATCGGGCTGGAGGTGTTGATCCAAAGGCGCAGGCCGGCCGTTTCGCGGAGACTTGGGCAGGTAAGTTGGATAAGTTGGAACGGCACTAGTCGTTCAGGACAGGCCGCAGCACGGCAATGGCGAAATGCGCCAAGCGCGGAGCGCCTTCATCCAATTGCAGCCAGCGGACCGCGCAATAATCCCTTAAATACTTGGCCACTTTCGGTTCGCTGATTTCGAGGTGCTCGGCAAAACGCGCGCGCAAAGATTCCCCGGCGCCACGGCGGCTGGTTCCGGCCCGCTCGGAACGCAGCAGATTGGCCACTCCGATGCGCAGGGTCTGACATTCTTCGATGTAGTAGTAGGTCGTCTGCTCGGAGTCGGAGAGAAGAAACACGCCCGGCCCTGCCGGCGCTTGATCCGATTGTTCGACACGGAATAGAGGGGAGGCGAGCAGCCGGCGCAGTTGTGATTCGAGGAGCGCGATTCGAGAGGATAGCCCCGGATCTCCCGCGCGTCCGCGGACGGGAGCAAGAGAAGATTCCGCTGCAAGCTCGGGAGCCGGTTCGCGCGGTTCAGGGCGGACGGCTGCGGTCAGCGATTCCGGGGCGGGCCGCTCCAGCCGAATAGGGGGAAGAGGAGGAGCAGGCGCCACCGGCTCCAGTGATGCGCCCGCTGAGCTTCCTCTAGTATGAGAGGGTCCCGCCGCTTCTGCTGGCCCCCGCCGGCGTCCCCGTCCTCCCCGACGGCCGCGCCGACGGCGCTTTCTCCCGGAGTCGGATTCCCGGGCGGGCTGCGGGGCTGCTATGACGGACGGCTCGCCAATTGAGTCCTCTTGGATAGCCGGCCTGTGTTCTTCAACCGGGGCCGGTGGGAGAGTCTCCGGCTGCGAAGAGGACGCACCATGCGCTGCTTCTGCATGAAAACTTGGTGCGGCCGTCTCGATTGGAATTGCGACGCCTAGACGGGCCAGCGCCTCCTGAGCCTTCAGCTTCCATTGTGCCCGGCGAAAACGCTCCGCAGCGGCGGTGTACCACCGCGCGGCTTCTTGATTCTCTCCGCGCTTTTCGTGATGACGCGCCAATTCAAACGCCACCATGGCGTCGCGGGTGCGCTCATAGAGCGCTGCGAGCTGTCCCGCGGGATCGGCAGTCACTTTTGCTTTCCGGATGCGCGCCTGGATTTGGCGCCAGTCACTCATGGCTGCCGAGCATTGTAACAGTACGGAGCCTGCAGGGCCAGCCAGTGTCGCAAATTGCTTGGAGGCGCTCACTGGCGCCAGGGTTCCGCTTTGCAGAGCATGTCAATGATTCGATGGAACGCGATCAAATAAGTGTTGACGGCTCGGGCAGATGACGCTAGACTAGAACCACCTTTGGGCACTTCATGAAAGTTCCTTTACAGCGATCCTTCGCGCTTGTGTCAGCGGTATCGCTTCTTTCGGCGACGGCCTGGGGCGTCCCGGCTGCGCCGCTTGGCGTGGTGACGCTGGCGGAGCGCGCCCAAATCAGCGCGGTGCCAGCCGCCACCGGAGCAACGGTGTTCGACGGCGATACCCTCTCCACCGATACCGTCGGAATCCTGCGGGTGCGCGCGGGAGCGGCGCAATTCCAGTTGTTCACCAGCAGCGCCGCGGTGGTGACGCGCACCTCCACGGGCATCCGCGCAACGCTGCGCGCGGGAACCGTGGTCTGGTCCTCCGCTAATGCCGGAGCCATGGAGATGCAGGCGTCGGAAGCGCGCCTTCGCCCGCAGGGGAATGTTCCGACGCAGGCGCAGGTAACCCTGCTCAGCCCCACGGAGTTGCTGGTGACGGCGCGGCGCGGGGCGCTCGAGATTACCGTGGGAGAGGAAACGCAGATTGTCTCCGAAGCGACCTCCTACCGCGTGCTGCTTAGTCCCCCCGACGCGCAAGGACCGCGCGGGGCAGGGGCCAAGCCCGCCGGACACAAGAAGATGATCCTCGTCCTGGTGGCAGCCGGCAGTGCACCCATCATCGCCTGGGGGGTGCACGAACTGGTTGAGAGCCCCGACCGCCCTTAGCTCACGGCAATCAATTCAATTTCAACTAGGGCATCTTTGGGAAGGCGGGCGACCTCGACGGTCGAGCGCGCTGGCGGGAGTTTTGGGAAATACCGCGCATAGATTTCATTCATGCCGGCGAAATCGCCCATGTTCTTCAAGAAGATGGTGACTTTGACGACGTGATTCAGATTGGCGCCCGCGGCTTCCAGCACGCCCTTCAGGTTCTCGAGCGTGCGCTCGGTTTGCTGGCGGACGTCGCCGCCAATCAGTTCGCCGCTTTTCGGGTCGAGCGCCACCTGGCCGGCAAGAAAAATAAAGCCATTGGCTCTGATGCCTTGCGAATAGGGCCCGATGGGATTGGGAGCGCGATCCGTGTGCACGGCTTCTTTCATGGTTGCTTCTCCTTGGGTGTATTGGTAGTCGAAGGTCCGGCCTGTGTGTAGCGGGCACGAAAATCCCCGGGGATACCCGGCTGGTCGAGCCAGCGGCGGAAAAACTCCGCCACGCTTTGTCCGGCCTCCGCCTCCAGTGCCGAACGAAGATCATCCAAATCGTATCCTCTTCCGCGGCGCGCGTGAATCATCCGGGCAATGGCGTGGTGCAAGGGTTCGCGGCCATATTGGTCTTCCAGCGCGAAGAAGAACAAAAGGCTTTTGAAAGGATCCTTTTTCTCCGGCTCCTGCAACCAGCGGTTCCGCTCCTTTTCATTTTCGATCCCCTTTGCCTGGGAAGCTCTTCCGCTGTCGAACTGCGCCAGCAAGCCGGCAATCTCATGCTCGCGCGTTTCCTGTCGTCCTGCCGATAGCTCTGCAACAGAAGCTGCATACGATCCCAATTCCGCGATAGGCATCGAAAGCCCCTCCTGCGGGAGACCCCACGGGAGGCCAAGCCAAGTTGGCACGAGTTTCGAAGCCACGGACGGACTGATTCCGGAACTCACACCGTCTTCGTCTATCAGTGCCGCGTCGGGAATCGGGCCGTATGCGCTCAAGGCCGCCGCGGACGCTCCCTCAGGGACAGGGAGACCGGCGGTCCGGCCTGAACAGGGGCACTCAACGATCCAGACCGTTTCCGGATGACTTGCGCGTGCACCCAGGACGGCATCCAATCCTGACGCAATTTGGGCGACATAATCTCCAATCCGGCGGGCGGCATCCTGCGCGAGCGAACGGCGAGTCCAGAAAACAATAATCTTCCCCGCGACACGGATTTCTCGCACCTGATAACGGCCGGCCATCGCGAAGGGGAGATAATCTCTGCTTTGCTGTTCGAATCGATGAACAATCTCACCGTCTGTTTTCTTGGTTCCTCGTTCATGTCCGCTGGCGTTCACGGCGAACGTTTCTGGAATCCGCAGTGTGAATTCCCAGCTTCGCCGCGGCCCGTTTAATTTGGCGAAGGTGTCTTGGGGGGCCTGCAATTCGGGATACCAGCCTCCTGGCGAAAGGTAGAAGGCATCGTCCGCGCTAAACAGAGTGAGCGCCTGCCGAGTGATTCCTCGGCTCACATCGTAACTGAAGATGAGTTCGTGCGGGTGTTTTTGCGCCCAGGGCGATTCGAACCTGATTTGAGAAGTCTCCGAAGCCGCTCCAATCAAGCTCCGATTGGCGACTTCCTTTCCGTCCAAGCGCGCGTGAATATTCGAAACGTCATAGACCTGCCGATTGGGGAGTCGAATAAGAATTGAATGCAACGCCTGGTTGCCGGCATTGACGAGGCGATACGACGCGCGGATTTCAAGGTGCGGCTGGGGCTGAGCGACAAAATGCGCGTCGAGAGACTGTTTCTCGATGGTGTAGCGCGGGCCGAGGGGCACGGCGCAGGAACCCAGCAGGAGCGGCAAGGCCGCAAATGCGATTCCCGGCAAGAAGCGGAGGATGCGAGCTACGGTCAAGATGGAAAGATTCTAGCGGGGCGGGAGGGTCCGGTCAAAGATGTCGGAGGCTTCGATGGGCGATTTCAGTGGGGCTTGCGCCCGTGGATGCGAACAAACGCGGTACTGCCGGCGGCGCGGCGCTTCGCGGCAACGATCTGTTCAGCCTGGGCGTCGGTGGTGCCGCGGTTGACGTGATCGAGAATCTGAGCCTCGGTCAGTTCGACATTCCTGAGCTTGGCGATGACGGGACCAGAGAGCACCCTCTGCCCTGTGGCGCGGCGACGAGCTACTGCAAGAAGGACCTTGTCCGACAGGCCCGTAAGGCGAATGGCAACCGCTTCCCCCGCCCAGCCGGGCAGTTGTTTCATTTGACCTAACTGGAGAATCGTTGGTTCTGCGACGCCGGCTTTAAATAAATCGAGTACCGCATCGGCATCCGCAAAAGGACGCTTCTGCACGCGTGCCTGGCTGACGAGGTCCACGCAGGTCGCGTCGGAAACGCCGGCCTGCTTCAAGCGGACGATCTCGGCAACTTCGGACTCGCTTACTTCCAAGCCCTTCAGCTCTTGTACCTTTTCATACCATATGCCCGCCTGGTCGAGCGGTTGCGTGTCCGGTCCGCGAAGCCGCTTGCAGCCGGGAAGAACCAGCGCGACAAGCACGAGCACGCAAATAGGGGATGAACGCCTCATGAGACCTATTGTAGGGGGGAGAGCGAAGCGCTGCCCGGCAGTGTGCCGCGAAGATTAACAAGCGCCGGCAAAGAATCCCGCGAGTCAGACCCGGTACAACCGCTCCACGCCGAACACACCTGAAATCTTCTTCAAATTCGTGAGGATGCGCTCGAGTTGCTTGCGGTCCGCGATCTCCAGGCTTGCCTCAATGCGCGCTTGCAGACCGTCCGGGCGGCTTTCCAGCGTGCGGATATTCGACCCGGCATCGCTGATGACCGAGGTGATCTCGGCGAGCATCCCGGTGCGGTCCTTGGTGCGAATGAGCAGATGGACCGGGAAGGTCGCCCCGGTCACGCCGGCCCATTCGACGCTGATGCGGCGTTCGGATTGGTACAGCAGGTTCTGGACGTTGGGGCAGACACTATTGTGGACGGCGACGCCGCGTCCGCGCGTGACGTAACCGACGATGTCGTCACCCGGGATGGGGTTGCAGCACTTTGCGCGGTACACCATCAGGTCGCCGTGCCCACGGACCAGGATGGCCGCATCGCTGATTCCCAGCATCCGCTTGACCGTGCTGACGAGGCGCGGGGGTCTTTCCTCCGGCGCGGCCTGCGCGTCCGCCAGAGGTTCGCCGAGGGCCTTGCTCAGGACTTGCCGGGCGGAGTACTTGCCGAACCCCAGCGCCGAAAAGAGATCGTCGAGTTTGCCGCACCCGTAGTCGCTGGCGACGCGCTGCAGATCCTCCTGGGGAATTTTCTTCAGGCTGCGGCCGAACTGGCGCGCCTCGCGTTCAAGCAGGCGGCGGCCCACTTCGGCGGCCTGCTGCTGTTCATGAAGATTGATCCAATGGCGAATCTTGGTGCGCGCCCGCGAGGTCTTCACAAAGCTCAGCCAGTCGCGGCTGGGCGTGTGGCCCTTCTGGGTGAGAATCTCGACGACGTCGCCGTTGGCAAGCGGGTGCCTCAAGGGCACCATCTGTCCGTTCACTTTCGCGCCGGTACACTGATGGCCGACTTCGGTGTGCACGGCATAGGCGAAGTCCACGGGCGTGGCGCCTCGCTGCAGCTCGATCACGCGGCCCTTTGGCGTAAAGGCGTAGACTTCCACCGGGTGCAGGTCCACGCGCAGTGTGGAGAGGAAGTCGCCGGGCTCCTGCATCTCCTGTACCCACTCGATGAGCTGCCGCATCCACACGATGCGGCGGTCATCGGCATCGGAAACATCTTTGCCGTCCTTATATTTCCAATGTGCCGCAACGCCCTGCTCGGCGAGCCGGTGCATCTCCTGCGTGCGGATTTGCACCTCGAAGGGCTGACCGGCGTGGATGACGGTGGTGTGCAGCGACTGGTAGAGATTGGGACGCGCGATGGCGATGTAGTCCTTGAAGCGCCCGGGGACGGGCCGCCAAATCTGGTGAATTACGCCGACAGCAGCGTAGCAGCTCCGCTCGGAATCGCTAATGACGCGGACGGCGAGAAGATCGTAGATCTGCTCGAGCGGCCGCTGCTGGCGCTGAATCTTGCGGTGGATGGAATACAGGCCCTTGATGCGGCCTTCGACTTCTGCCGGGATGCTGTTTTCCACCAGTTTCTTCCGAATCGTTTCCTGCACTTCGCTGAGAAACTTTTCATGGAACTTGCTCTTGGAAGCGACCTGCTTGCTGAGCTCCAGGTAGGCGGAGGGCTCGAGATAACGGAAGGCCATATCTTCCAGCTCATTGCGGATCAGGCCCATGCCGAGGCGGTGGGCGATGGGAGCGTAGAGGTCCATGGTCTCCCGGGAAATGCGCTGCTGTTTTTCGGTGGGAAGAAATTCCAGCGTGCGCATGTTATGAAGGCGGTCGGCCAGCTTGACGACAACGACTCGGACGTCGTGGACCATGGCCAGCAGCATCTTGCGGACGTTTTCGGCCTGGCGGGCCTCCGGGGCGAGCAAATCGAGGCGGCTGATTTTGGTGACGCCCTCGACCAGCCGCGCTGTGTCTTCGCCGAACTGGGCGGAGATCTGGCCGAGGGTGACGCGCGTGTCTTCCACGATGTCGTGAAGCAACGCGGCGCAGATCGTGGTTACGTCGAGCTTCATGTCCGCAAGAATGTGCGCGACTTCAAGCGGGTGGGAAAGGAACGGCTCGCCGGACTGCCGCACCTGGTCCTTGTGCTGCTCGGCGGCCACCAGGAAAGCGCGGCGGACGAGCTCGGAATCTTGTCCGGGCCTGGTCTGCCGCACCTTTTCAATCAGGGCGGCAAACCGTGCCTGGAGGTGCCGTTGGGCCCTCTCGCGGGTGAGCGTGGTCAGCGGATTGCCAAGCGAAGGCATCGTCTCTCTATTGTAGTGCCGGGCATACTCCGGCGGCCAGAATTATCCGCGCTCAGGAGGCTGGCGGGAATTCGCGGTTCAGAGACCGCTGGGGCGAGGGCAGAAAGAGGATCCCGGCGGCGGTTTCCAGCAAACGTTACGACTTTTGCGGCTGATTCGCTTTTTGCTGCTTGATTTCTTTCACCTTATCCAGCAGATCGTCGGCCTGCTTGATCAGGCTGGCGCGCTCTTCGGCCGACTCGACCATATCGGCCTTCCGGCGATAGAGAAAGTTGAGATAAGCCATGGCGTCTTCGTAATCGGGCCGAAGCTTTATTGCCGTGTTGAGCTCCTGGATCCCTTCTTCCACCATGGTCTGGTATTTCGCCGTGTATTCCTCGCGGTACTTCGGCGGCAGAGGATCTTCATCCTTGATCTGCTTTCTAGGATTCGCCTTGTTATACGAGAGCCGGATGTCCACATTGGCGCGGTAAGCCAGCGTCCAGTCAATCACGGCGACCCAATAATACGGCTCCGGATCGTCGCGCTTCAGTCGAATATGCCTTTCATGGTAGCTCTTCGACTCCTCGAACTTTTCGGGCGAGAAGGGAGTGCCTGCCATCAGGAACAAAATCGAGCCAATGTGGTCAATGGCCGTAAGGTTGTTGGGATCGACCTTCAGCACCTCCTGAAATTCCTTGATGGCTTGTGTGCCCTTGCTGATATTCTCCTCGGAAGGCGCTCCGGGGATGTACTGGCTGGCATAAGCCGTGCCCAAGTAGAGCTGCGCGTTCAGGAGGCCGGGGTCAAGATCTCTCGCTTTTTGGAAATCCGCGATGGCTTCGTCGTAAAGCCCGTTCTTGTACGCTTGAACGCCCCGGTTGAGCAGATCGCGCGCCTTCAGCTTATTGCAGCCGCTGAAGGCGACAGCGCAAATGAGTATGACCGCAAGAGACACCCCTTTGCGGTTCCAGCCAGCCGGTGCGTGACGCTTCATAGGAAAGGTTCCATCCCTGCGTAATTTAGATTCTGCCCTGAGAGACCTCGCGACGAAAAATCCTGCGGGGACGCCCCTCGGATCCCGCAAATAACCCCGCGCTACTCCCCGGACTCAAGTTTGGGGGTGTACAGACCAACGCTATCCACGCCGGAACTGCGCATGATGTCGATCGCCCGCGCCACTTCGGCGAACAGGACCGCGTCGTCTCCTTTGATGAAGGCGACCTTCTGCGCGCGTTCCTTAAAGATCTGCTCGATCCGCGGGCCCAAGCCTTCCCAGGTAATGTCGTCCTGGTTGATCTTGAGCTTTCCGTTGGCAGTCACGGTCACGACAACGGTGAGATTCTCCAGCGCCGGGTCCTGCTTCTGGTTGGGCGGAGTTGGCTGGGGGACGAGTGCCTCAAGTCCCCTTGAGTTCAGCGGTGTGATGACCATGAAGATGATGATCAGCACGAGGAGAATATCAATCAATGGCACGACGTTCATCTCGGCCATCGCCCCGCCCTTCGATCCGCCTACCTGCATTCCCATGGTTATCGCTCCAAAAACTAAATTCCCCAGGCTAACCCGGCCGCGCTCCGGTGCCCCTTCTGTGCATGAATCAGTCGCTTGTCGGCGGAGGAGGCGCGGTTCGCTGATCCAAGGTGCGCTCGGTTAGCAGCCCGAGCTTGTCCACGCCCGCGGAGCGAACTTCGTCCACCACCGAAACCACCACGCCATACTTGGCCCGCGCGTCACTCTTGACAAACACGGTCTTGTCGATCCGGTTAGCGAGAAGGTCTTTGACCTGGTTGGCGATGTTTTCCTTCGCAATCTGCGTCTCCCCCAGGAAAATGTTACCGTCGCGAGTAACAGCCACGATAATGGCGTCGTCCGCGTCCGCGGCCTTCATATCGATCGGGTTGTTCACCCTGGCCAAATCCACCTGCTTTCCCCTTTGCAGCAACGGCGTTACCACCATGAAAATGATCAACAGCACGAGCATGATGTCCGCCATGGGGATGACGTTCGGGCTCGCCATCACCGGGGGCGCTTTGGGTTTGTACCTCTCCATGGTTACTTCTTTCCGCCTCGGCGAGTAATAAAGTAGTTGACCAGCTCCATCGAGGAGTTGTCCATCTCGACGTCGAAGGCCTCGACCTTATTGGTGAAGTAGTTGTACGCCCACACAGCGGGCACGGCAACGAGCAGGCCAAGCGCCGTGGTTACCAGGGCTTCGGAAATACCGCCGGCCACTGCGGAAAGGCCGGTGGCCTTTTCGGCCTGAATTCCTTTGAACGCGTTAATGATACCGACGACGGTGCCGAACAGGCCGACGAAGGGAGCGGTCGAGCCGATGGTGGCGAGACCGCTGAGGCCGCGCTTCATCTCGGCGTGAACGATGGCGACCGAGCGCTCCAGGCCCCGTTTAGCCGCCTCCACCACCTCGCTTTCGGAGACCTGCGCCGATGCCGATTGGAATTCGGACAACCCGGTGGCCACAACCTTGGCGATGTGGCTTTTCTTGTTGCGCTCGGCGATGGAGATGGCCTCATCGAGTTTGCCCTCGCGCAGCGCCCCGGCCACTTGTTGCACGAAGATGCGGGACTGTTTCCGCGCGGCGCTGTACATCATCGCCCGGTCAATCATGACGCCGAGCGACCACGCCGAGAGGATGAACAGAATAAACACCACGATTCTTGCAATCCAGCTCATCGTGCCCCACATGCTGCGCAGATCCCATTGCGTGGCGGCCTGCAGTAGCATCATTCCGAGTAAGTAAAGGTTGGCAACCATTCGCTATGCTCCTTTTCGTTCGCAATCTTTGGTCTGACAAAAGCCGCTGCGTCACGCCCCGCGGGACGAAACGGCCTAAGCTTCTCTGCTGCTAATTCAAAGTAAAAATCACGTCAATCGTGGTATCCACTTCCACCGGTTCGGTGTTGAGAAGCGTCGGCCGGTAGCGCCACTGCCGCACAGCGTCCAGCGCCGCTTGGATCAGAAGGGGATGCCCGGAAATCACCTGTAACTCCTGGACCGTCCCGTCTTTCGCAATGATGGCGTGTAGCTTGACAGTCCCTGAAACGCGCGCCTGGCGCGCCAGCGGGGGATACTGCGGCTGCACTCGATTCATAATCAATGCGGCCTGGACGTTACCGCCCTGACGAATGCGCTGCGGCGCCTTTGGCGGCGGAGGGGCGCCGACAACTCCGCCGATAATGCCGCCAATCACGCCGCCCGCCTGGCCGCCGGGAACTCCTCCGGGGACTCCCCCCGTGACCCCTACGCTGACATCAGGGGGCATTTCTTCTTCCTTGATGATCTTGACGTCTTTGGGGATGGCCTTCGGCGCCATGAGTTTGCCCGCTTGAATCAGGCGCGCCACCGGTTTCACAATTACTTTTTGTACGGGCGCGGCAGGAGGTGGCGGCGGAGGGGGCGGCGCCGGAGCCACCAGCAGCGTCGACAGCATCCTCCCTTCCAACGTGTCCGTGTAAATCAGCGGAATCAGGACGAGAACAGCCAACACGGCACACTGAACCACGGCTGAGACGATCACCGTCCAGCGCTTGCTTGTTTTCTTCGGAGTTGGGCTACATTCCACCAAATCGTCAAACATCTTATTTACCTCCTCCCGGCGGCCGCGAGACGTCCTGCGGACGTTTCGCTAGGCCGGGGTTTGTTTCCGGCTGCGGTTCCGGCGACGGCCACCCCACCTTGGCCTCTCCAGCGATTCCAGGCTACGACCAGGGGGGCGGCAATTCCAAAACTGGAGTATGTTCCTACCACAATTCCTACCACCAGGGCAAAAGAGAACGCGCGGAGCACCTGCCCGCCCATCAGGAACAACACCAGCACGGTCAGAAAAGTCAGGCCGCTGGTCAGGATGGTGCGCGACAGAGTCTGGTTGATGGACCGGTTCACAATATCCGGGAACGGCTCGCGCCGCATGAGGCGGTTGTTTTCCCGAATGCGGTCAAAGATGACTATGGTGTCGTTCATTGAGTAGCCTACCAGGGTCAGCAGGGCCGCCATGACCGTGAGCGAAATCTCGAAATTCAACAGCGAAAAAAAGCCCAGCGTAATCAAGACATCGTGAAACACCGCGAGGACAGCAGCAGCACCGTACACCCACTCGAATCGAAACGCAATATACACCAGCATACCCCCCAAAGCACAGAGGGTAACAATGAGGGCCTTGACGCGCAGTTGCTCTCCCACCTTTGGGCCGACAATCTCGACGTTGCGGACGGCGAACTGGCCCAGCCCGTAATTGCTCTTGAGCACGGAGAGCACGGGGGGGCTGGCGCCTTCCACGCTCTTGAGATCGTCGAAACTCGTGATCAGCCCGCTGTGGTCCTTATCGCGTGAATCGGTGAGATTCTTGGCGATCTGGGCGTAATGCTCCGCAGCACCGGGACCCAGCGCGAGCGGGTCGTGCTTCGACAAGAAATCCGCCAGCGCCGCGGTGGACGTGTTGTTGAAATCCGCCCGCGACGCGTCGCTGACTCCAAACATCGCGCTGAGCGCTTTCAAAATCGCGCTCTTGCCGGCATCCAGGGCTTCTTCTCCCTGCCCTTTTTCCTCGAGGCCGATGACCACCTCGTTCGAATTCGGATTGGCGATGTCGCTGATCTTCTGAATCTGGCTGTTGCCCAAGCCTTGCGCGGCAAGGCCGCTGCGGATCCGATCAATGGGAGGCGCGGCGGCAAAGCGGACGTACACCAGCGTGCCGCCCTTGAAATCAATTCCATAGCGCAGGCCGTGCTTGGTTACCCAGGATGCCGCGCCAATCAGCAGAAGGGTCCCGGAAAGCGCATAAAAGAATTTCGCTTTCCCCATCCAGTTCAAATTTGGCTGTCTGAAGAATTCCATAGCCGTTTTCCAGCTGTCCTCTTTTTTAGACTCCAGATCCCGTCGGTTTGTTCCCGGTCACGAACCCGCGAATCTCGCTCCCGCCCAGGGCCTCTGCGGCGCTAAATGCTCAGTTCCGCCTGCCGGTCCATCTTGCCCAAATGCCACCCGAAGATTGCCTTGGAAACATAAATTGCGGTGAAGATGTTGGCCACGAGACCGATAATCAAGGTGATGGCAAACCCTCTCACCGGGCCGGTGGCGAACATCAGAAAACATGCCGAAACCACCGTCGTCACGTGTGTATCAATGATAGTCAGAAACGCCCGGTCAAATCCCGTATCCACGGCCGACGCCGGGGCCTTGCCGTTGCGCAACTCTTCCCGAATGCGTTCGAATACAAGGACGTTGGAGTCCACGCCCATGCCGATGGTCAGGATGACTCCGGCGATGCCGGGCAGCGTCAGAACGCCGCCGAAGTAGGCCAGCGCCGCCAGAAGAATCACAAGATTCAGTATCAGGGCCAAAACGGCATTTGCGCCGGATATGCGATAATAAACCAGCATGAAGAGCATCACCACGGCGAGGCTCAGGATCGAAGCCTGGACGCCATGGCGGATCGAGTCCGCCCCAAGCGAAGGGCCGACGGTGCGCTCTTCCAGGTAACGAATGGATGCAGGAAGCGCGCCGCTGCGGAGCTCGAGCGCGAGGTCGTGCGCCGACTGTTCATCGAAACTTCCCTCGATATAGCCCTGATCCTCGATCCGGGCGTTGATGGTGGGCGCTGAATCCACGCGGTGATCAATCACAATGGCCATGGGGCGCCCGATGTTTTGCTCCGTGAACGGCCCGAAGCGCCGAGCGGCATCGGTAGAAAGGCTGAAATTCACTTGCCAGGTGCCGGGCCGGTTGCTATTGCGGGATTCCGACGTGCTTCGCAAATCGCGTCCGGTGACAACGGGGGCGCGGTCCAGCAGCCACCAGTTCTCGCCGCCGCCCTGGCCGGGCGCGGCCTTACCCCGGACTAATTCGGTGCCCGGCGGCAAGATGCCGTTGTGGGCGGCGAGCGCCGCAGCCTCGGAAGGATAGGGCGTGGGATCCTCCACGCGGCGCAACTCGAGCTGCCCGCCTGCCTGAATCACGGCCTTGGCCTGCGTGGGGTCTCCTTCCCCGGGCAACTCGACCAGAATCTCGTTCTGGCTGCCGCCGATGATTTGAATGGTAGGCTCGGTCAGTCCAAGAGCATTGATGCGGCGCTCAATCGTTTCGAGCGACTGCTGCATGGTCTGCTGCTGGATGGCGGCAATCGTGGCCGGCCGCATGGTCAGCAGGTACCCGGAAGTTTCTCCGGAAGCGGGGCTGGAATCCCACTCCGTCCGAAAAATGTCGTTGAGCAAATCGCGGAATTGAGAGAATTGGTCCGGGGCGATGTTGCGTACGAGGACGTGCGTGTCATCCACGCGGCGAATTTCGTCGTAGCGGATATTCTTGTCCCGGAGCTGGCGGGTCAGCCGATCCACCGTCTGGTCCGTTTCCTGGCTGATGGCTTCCTGCACTTGCACCTGCAGGATCAGGTGCGTCCCGCCCTGCAGGTCCAATCCGAGCTTAATCTGCTTCGAAAAATTGCTCTTGACGATTGCCAGGGACTTCGGGAGGTCGGGCAATCCGAAAAGCCCGTACACACAAATCAAGATAACGCTTACAATGAAAACTATCTTCCACCTAAGAGTCGGATTCATCACTCGTCTTCTTTGCTCTCCGGGCTCTTGCCGCGCGTCCTGTCACCGGGGGGCGGCATGCGTTATGCGGAACTCTTCTCGGTTTCCACCGATGCGATGGCCGCGCGTGCCACCTTGACTTTCACCTGGTCGGCGATGCGAACCTGCACGGCATCATCTTCCAAGCCGACAATCGTGCCATAAATCCCGCCGGTGGTAATGACCTTGTCACCGTTTTTTAGCGCCGCGCGCATCTGGCGGACCCGCTTCTGCTGTTTTTGCTGGGGGAGGATGAGAAGCGCATAAAAAATGCCCATCACGACGACCATCAACAGCAGCGGACTTCCCAGCAGGCCCGTAGGGCTTGCCGCTTGCGCCAGGAAAGCCGCTAACACAGTTGAATCCGCCATTCGAATCAGCATCCTGTTCCCTGCCTCGACGTCATCGGAGGCAAACTGCAACCGCCGCACGTCCCGCGCCGGTGCCAAACCGGAGCCAGGGACGCATTCCTTATTTTTCTATTGTAACGCTAAGACGGCTCTTCAGCGGGGGCTATGTGAATGCCCTCAGGAAGGGTCCGCCTCGAAGCGCGCGTGCAGCTCGGACGAGAGTCCGGCCAGATTCCCAAATGCGATAGACTCGCGGATTTGCCGCATGATGTCAAGGTAAAAGTGGACGTTGTGGAGGGTGCCGAGGATGGAGGCAAGGAGTTCCCCGGCGAGAAACACGTGGCGCAAGTAGGCGCGCGAATACCGGCCGCAAGCGGGGCAGTGGCACTCACTGTCCAATGGGCGCGGATCTTTGGCATAGCGCGCATTCCGGATGAGCACGCGGCCGCGACTGGTGTACAGGCACCCGTGACGCGCGGCGCGCGTCGGCAACACGCAATCCATCATGTCAATGCCGAGCGCGACATAGTCGGCGAGCTGCTCGGGCTTGCCAACCCCCATTAGATAACGCGGCCGCTCTTTCGGGAGCAGAGCGGTGACCTCCGCGGTCATCTCGCAAGTTATCGCATGCGGCTCGCCCACTGCCAGGCCTCCCACGGAGTAGCCTGGAAAATCCAAATCCAACAATTGCCGCCCGCTTTCCCGGCGGAGGTCGGCAAACGTCGCGCCTTGCACGATGCCAAATTGAAGCTGCGAGGGAGCGTTTCCGGCCGAATCAAGGTCACCATTCCGGCGAGCGCACTCCTGAAAATGTTTGCGGGAACGGCGCGCCCATTCGCTGGTGCGCTTCACCGCGGCTGCGGCATGGTCGCGCGGCGCGGGGGTCTCGATGCACTCATCGAGCACCATGGCAATGTCGGAGCCAAGCGCGAGCTGCACCTCGACGGCCTTCTCCGGCGTCAGCAAATGTTCCGCGCCGTCCAGATGCGACCGGAAGAGCACGCCCTGGTCCGTGATTTTCCGCAGCCCGGCCAGGCTGAAGACCTGATATCCGCCAGAATCGGTCAGGATCGCGCGCGGCCAGGCCATGAACTTGTGCAGGCCGCCCAAATCGCGGATGAGCGCGTGTCCCGGCCGGAGATAGAGATGATAGGTGTTGGCGAGAAGAATCTGCGCGCCGAGATCTTCGAGGGACTCCTGCGTAATTCCCTTGACCGTCCCCGCCGTGCCGACGGGCAGGAACGCGGGCGTGTCAATCGCGCCGTGCGCTGTGTTCAGCCGCCCAAGACGCGCACCAGTTGGATCTTCGTGAAGAACTTCAAAGACGTCAGCCATCCCGGCAAGTGTAGCAGCCGCGTGGCTACTTTGCTGCAGGCGCGCTGCCTCTTAAAACTGGCGTCAGATGGCAGCCCAGCCGACCTTGAGCAAAACCCAAACGAGCCAGAGCCCGAAAACCACTCCAAATGCCGACCCGGCCTTGATCTTCTTCGGGTTCGCGCCTGAGAATCCAATCGCGAACAGAATGAGAATCCAAATCCAGGATAGTTCAAGGGAGTTACCCAGCGCGACCAGCCATTTGGGCGCGTCACTCCCAAGAAAGGAACTGACGCTCGTGGCAACCATGTGTTCGGGATCCACGTCTCCGGGAGATTTCAGCGCCAGCGTGATGATGGCCAATATCGAAGTAATGGCCGACGGAATCGTGGCATGCGTAGCAATCGCAAACGAAGTGGAGTACTTCAACCCCGCGCCGTTGAATAGGTTGAACGACGCCCAATAAACAAATCCGAAGAAAAGGGCGAAGATAGCGGGACCGATCACGCCGAAGCAGTAGGAGAAGTACGGAGCGAACTTGATCTGGGGCCCCAGCGCCCTATCCTTCTGTTCTTCCGAGAGTTGAGCGAAACGCGAACTCTCCTCCGCCTTTTGCCGAATGTAGCTTCCCCAGTTCATCCGGCTGTTCAGAAAATACGCAACCCCAGTGCTCAAAATGCTCAGCAGGATGATTGGCGCGACCCAGCTGGGGCGCTTCGCGATATCTTCAAACGTCGTCTTGGGGCTGAACAGTGCGCCAAGAATCCGTCCAAGGTGATTGATTGCGGCTTGAGGCTCAGGGGCCGCCGCCGGCGTAGTAACCATCGAGAATTACCTCCACAGGTTGTTTGCGTTCCGACCTCTCATACGCATGCCCAGAAAAGAACATTTCAGTGCGGGGAGTATATCGCAAGATTTGGCGGACGATGCGCACGGGCTATGCCGCGGGCACTTCCGGGACAGCCGCCAGCAGGGCTTGGGTGTAAGGATGCGCAGGACGCGAGAGGATTTGTTCGGCAGGGCCGGTCTCAACGAATTGTCCGGCCTGCATCACGGCGACCCGCGTCGCGAGTTGCGCCACAACGGGAAGGCTGTGGGAGATGAGCAGACACGTGAGGGAAAACTCGCGCTGAACCGCGGCGAGCAGTTCCAGGATTTGTGCGCCGACGGAGACGTCGAGCGCAGAGACCGGCTCATCGGCCACCAGCAATCTCGGCCTGAGGATGAGGGCTCGGCCGATGCCGATGCGTTGGCGCTGGCCGCCGGAGAATTCATGGGCGTACCGGCCGTGCGCATCCGCGCCAAGCCCTACCCGCTCCAGGATCGCGGCGACCCGCTCCAGACGCTCCCGGCGGGAGAGCTTCGGCTCATGTATCGCAAGCGGCTCGCCGACAAGCTCTCCGACCCGCATCCGCGGGTTCAGCGAAGCAAAGGGGTCTTGGAAGATCATCTGCATCTCGCGGCGCAGCGAGCGCAATTCTGTCCCACGCAACGAGAGCAGATCGCGCCCGGCAAAATGAATCGCACCAGTGTCCGGCTCGATCAGGCGCAGGAGCAGCCGGGCCAGGGTCGTCTTGCCGCAGCCAGACTCGCCCACGATGGCCAGCGTTTCGCCGGTTGCAATCGCCAGGCTGACGTCATTGACAGCAGCGATCCGGCCGCCATCGCCGCTCGCCGCTGTTGCGAACAGGCTCGATGAAGAGCGGAAGCTCTTCTTCAGGTTGCGCGCTTCGAGGAGAGATTCGGCCACGTGGTTCACACCAGGATGCATCGCGCGCGGTGATCCGCAGACGCTGCCCGCAAGTCCGGAACGGCGGCGGCGCATTCGGCGCGGCGAACGGGGCAGCGCGGCTCGAACGCACAGCCGGGTGGCAGCGCGTCGAGGCGCGGCACGTTTCCGGGAATGGGCTTGAGCTTGCCCCTCCTTAGCTTCGGCGACGCCTCGAGCAATCCTTCAGCATAAGGATGCCGCGGGCGCAGGAGCACTTCCCGCGCGGGGCCTTCTTCGATGATTCGGCCCGCATACATCACCGCAAGGCGGTCCGCCACTTGCGCGACAACGCCAAGGTCGTGCGTGATGAATAGCAGGCCGAGGCGCAGTTCCCGCCGCAGCCGGTCGAGCAACTCGAGGACTTGCTTTTGCACCGTCACGTCGAGAGCCGTGGTGGGCTCGTCGGCAATCAATAGGCGCGGCCCCGCGGACGCTTCTTTGCCCGCGTAATGCGATCCTCCGGCAAGGGCCATCGCGATCATGGCGCGCTGCCGGAGACCGCCAGAAAGCTGGTGAGGAAACTGTGCCGCACGCACCTTCGGTTCCGGTACAGCGGCTCGCTCGAGAGCGGCGAGGACCCGCGCGGCCGCGTCCTTCTTGGAAAGCGATGGTTCATGCGCGCGAATCGCCTCTTCAATCTGCGCGCCGATGCGCATCACCGGATTGAGGGAGGTCATCGGCTCCTGAAACACCATGCCCATTTCGCGACCACGCACGCTCTGAAGTTCTCGTTCGCATAGAGCCAGCAAATTCTTTCTGCCATTCATCGCGCCGCCGTTCGCGGCACCCTCCGCCCCCAGCCACGCTTCCCCCGTCGCGCGGGCTCCCTCCGGGAGCAAACCCATCAGCGCCAGCGACAGCATCGTCTTTCCGCTGCCCGATTCGCCGACCAGCCCCAGCGCCTCGCCGGCTTCGATGTGCAGCGACACATCGTTCACCGGGCGCACCCATCCCCCCG
>DASWCG010000400.1:0-18835 GCA_036390175.1 Candidatus Acidiferrales bacterium
ATTCCAGGTGAGCGCGCGATAGCGCAGGGGGCTCGGCAAATATACCGCTTCCACGCCATCCTCTTCCGTCCGCCATCCGAATTCGCAGCGGGTGGGAGCCGAGGACATGCCCCGGACGATCCCGAAATCGGCAGTGAGCACTGTCACTTGATGGTCCCTTCGCGCCAACCCGCGCGCCAGTGCGCGCACCTTCACCGGCGGACCACCCTTCTCGAGGAATGGAAAGTACGTTTCCGTGACCTTCAGGATACGCATTGCTCTTTCAAAATTCTCTTCAATGCTTTGGCGAATTGTGCGAATTGGTACTCCCGCTCAACACGCCCCCGGCCGCGGGCGCCCATCTTTTTCCGGAGTTCGGGATCTCCGAGCAGCGTCGCCAGGGCGCTCGCGAGCTGCGGCACATCTCCATGAGGCACCAGGTACCCGGTGGCGCCGTCTTCGACAATCTCAGGCGCGCCCCCGTGGGCGCCGGCGATGACCGGCTTGCCGTACGCCATGGCTTCGAGATAGACGAGGCCAAACCCCTCGCTGCGGCTGGGGAGCGCGAAAACATCGCACGCCGCGTAGCACCCGCCCAGTTCCTCCTGCGTCAGACCGCTGAGAAAATGGACGTGCAGCGCAACGCCATGCTCTTCCGCAAGATTTTCGAGCCAGCCGCGATCGTCTCCCTCGCCGACGGCGACCAGGTGTATATCGGAATTATCCGTCAGAAGCCGGGGCAGTGCGGCGATCAGATGGTCCATCCCTTTGTACCGTTCGGAAGAGCCCCAGCGGCCCACGGTGAGAATCGAGCGGCCCTCGGGATAGCCGACGGGCGCCGTCGGGGCCATGGGCAAGGCGGCGCGCGTGGCAAAGGCGGGGTCGAGCGCCCAAGGGAGGCGTCGGACGTTCAGCACCGGCAGATTCTGTGTGTGGGCGGCGCGTTCGGCGGTGTCGCGGCTGGGCGCCAGGACCAGATTGGCGCGCTGCATCGCGAACCGGCGGAGATACGAAAGCGGCTTCCAGACTTCGATGCCATGCGTGCAGATGATGGAGTGCAGCCGCGGGCGTGCCAGCCTCATCGCCAGGACCACGGAGGCGAGATTGGGGTGCGCGGCAATCACCACGCGCGCGCCGCGCCGGGATGCGCGCATCGCTGCGGTAACGAATCGCCGCTTCGAGCGGGCAAAGCCGGTGAATGTGCATTGAACGCCCGCGACGTCCAGGCTGTTCTCGCCCGAAGGGTCGTTCAGGCTGAGGAGCTCGCAAACCAGGTTGCGCTCGCGCGCAAAAGCAGCGGCCACTGCAGCCAGGTGCTGCCCCGCGCGCTGAACCCCGCCAGTTCCCAGCAGTTCGGGGAAAAGCCCCACAATCATGACGGCCTGTCTCCAAGAGGGGAGGTTGAGGGCAAGACTGACGGTATAGGTGTTCGGGCTGGCCGTCAAGAAACGGTATTGCCGGATGCTGCCAAATCGCAACTTTTCAATGTACGAATAATTTCGAAGGATGATCGGCAGAGGCGGACAGCGGAAATTTCCGGCTGAGCCAAAGATGGTTTCAGCGGACTCGTCGGCGGGAGATGAATTCTTCCAGGAGCAGGCGCGCAAGGCGCCTGGAATTGTGGCGGATGACGCCGTGCTCCTCCAGCAGGTCATCCGACACCACACGAACGCCGAGTTTTTGCAGTTCCTTGAAGTCGCATGCGACCGGCTCAGCGCCTTCCGCACGATAGCGGCGCGCCACGCCCGGCGACACGGGCTTGCGATTCACGATGACCCAGTCAATCAAGCGGCGCCGCGTGTGCTCGTGAATCGCGCGAACGTGCTCGGCCAACGAGTACCCGGGGGTCTCGCCGGGCTGGGTCATCAAGTTGGCTATGTACACGCGAGTGGCGCGCGACTTCGCAACGGCCTCGGTGATTTGCGGAATCAGCAGGTTGGGGAGGACGCTGGTGTAGAGTGATCCGGGGCCAAGCAAAATCAAGTCGGCGCGGGCGATGGCTTCGAGCGTTTCGGGCAGGGGCCGCACGCGCCGCGGAACTAGACACACTCGCTGAATCCGGCGCTTGCTCCGGGAAATGCGGGTTTCGCCCAGGACGCGGCTGCCATTCTCGAGGACCGCTTCGAGGTTTACATTCTCAATCGTCGAAGGGAAGATGCGCCCGCGGATCGCCAGGACTTCGCCGCTCAATCGTACCGCTTCGTTGAAGTCTCCGGTGATGTGCGTCAGGGCGGTGAGAAACAAATTCCCGAAGCTATGCCCGCGCAAGCCCCGCCCGGCGTGAAACCGGTATTGGAACAGGCGGCCCAGAAGCGCTTCGTCCCCCGAGAGCGCCACCATGCAGTTGCGTATGTCGCCGGGAGGCAGGATGCGGTATTCGCGGCGCAGGCGGCCCGAGCTGCCCCCATCGTCCGTGACTGTCACGATGGCGGCAAGGTCTGCGATGGGCCGGTCGGACTTCGGACGCTTCTTTTCTCCGCGGCGACGGCCCCAGCGCTCGCCCCGCCGCGACACATGTTCCTTCAATCCGCGCAGCAGCGTCGAAAGACCCGTGCCTCCGCCAAGCGCCACAATGCGCACCGGCTTGGCGGAATTCGACGGATCCGAAGGCGCAGGACTTGCTTTCAAGGGGAACCGATCCCGCCCGCAGGCTTACCCAGCAGACCCGTCGCGCTCGGGATAGAGCAGCTCGGTGAAGCGTGGATCTTCCTGGAGGAAGGCGAAGTCTTCGTCATTGCGTGCGTGGTAGCGGTTTTCCGGGCGCAACTCGATCGCCGTCTTCAAATTGCTCATCGCGGCATCGGCTTCGCCGGTGAGGCAATCGAGCGCGGCCATGGCGTAATATATGAAGTCGGCCTTCGGCGAAAGCTTCCGCGCGCGCAGCAAGTGTTCGCGCGCCTCATCCCAGCGGCCCAGGTTCATCATGGTCACGCCCTGCTGATAATGATCTTCCGGCGTGCGCGGATTGTGTTCCGCGATGCGGCTCATGCGCTGCTCCACCACGCGCAAATGCATTTGTGCGCGGTCGGCAAATTCTTTGCTCGGACCCGTGACGACTTTTTCCAGCTCCTGCTTGGCCTTCTGATATTTCTGCTGGTGCAGCAGCAGAACGGCCTCTTCGTAAAGCTTGAGCTGAGCCTGCACCAACGGGTCAACCAACTCAACGGCTCGCTTGGAAGAACCGGAACTTCGAGACAACCCCTTTTGTTTCAGAGGCTTAGCGTGGGCTCGGGCAGCTGATGAGGACCGCCCGCTTCGTCCCGCACGCGGCCTTCCTGCTTTCGTCATGACCGGATGCTAGCAGAGGGCGAAGAAAAGGTCAACGCGGCCTGCATAGTAACCGAAAGTGAAAGGGCTCAGTGTCAAGTTGGGGCAGCGTCGAAATCCGCACAAAGAAAGAAAAAATGTGCCCAAAGCGCGTACTCGATTGTTTAAACTCAGGTGACACAAGCAGGTGGGAGCGCTGGCCTGCCCAGGGGCCCTGTGCTATAAGTACGTTCTCTGGATTGACGGGATAACTGTGCCTTTTATCAATTTTCCTGCCCGCGAAATTAACTGCAAGCTCGTGTACTACGGTCCAGGTTTGGGTGGAAAAACCGCCAATCTCCAGTGGATCTACGACCACACCGTGCAGAACAACAAAGGGAAGATGATTTCCCTGGCGACCGAAACCGACCGGACGTTGTTCTTCGATTTTCTTCCGCTGGACCTGGGCACCGTGCGAGGGTTCAAGACGCGCTTCCATCTGTACACCGTTCCCGGGCAGGTGTTCTATGAGGCCAGCCGGAAACTGATTTTGAAAGGCGCCGACGGCGTGGTATTCGTCGCGGATTCGCAGGCCGAGCGTATGGACGCCAACCTCGAGACGTTGGACAACTTGCAGGAGCATCTCAAGGAACACAATCTCGCCTTCGCCTCGATTCCCTACGTCCTCCAGCTCAACAAGCGCGATCTGCCGAATATCCTCTCCGTCGCGGAGTTGAGGAAGCAATTAAACCAAAAGGGCGAGCCGGCGCTCGAGGCCGTTGCCGTCACAGGGCACGGCGTCTTCGAGACGCTGCGCGCATTGGCGAAGATGGTCCTCGCCGAACTGAAAAAAGGCGCTTAGGCGACTATTTCAGTCGAAAAGTAATTTCGATTGGACAGATCGTGGGGACCGGTTTTCCATCTGGTCCCGTGGCCGGTTTGAACCGCCAAGTCCTGACTGCTCTAATTGCCTCCTCAATGAATCCATGTTCAGGACCTTGGATGACCCTGATATCGATGGCTCTTCCCTCAGGAGTGATCACAGCCTGCAGAACGACCTTGGCCGACCTTATTTTGGCGCGTTTCGCTTCTTCTGGATACTGCGGAGCTGGACAGCTAGTACACTGCGGATATGTAACTCCCCCTTGTCCTGGCCGGGCCAAAGCGAAAGGCGTTTGAGACGCTGTTTCCGAGAGCAAGCGGAAAGTCACTTCCACTGGGACGCGCACGGCTACAGGTTTTCCGTCCTTCTCGGCTGCTTTAAATCTCCACTCTTGAACTTCCAGAATTGCTTGCTTTGTCAGACCGAACGGGGCGCCCTGAATTACCTTGATGGCGGTCGCATGGCCCTCCACCGTTACAATTACAGATAATTTTATGGTGCCGGAATACTTTGCCATTCGAGCAAGATCCGAGTACTGCGGGGTAGGACAGTAGACGCAGGAGGGATTGGAAACCCCGTCCTTGCTGGCAGCGAGGATGCCAGGTTCCGGCTCGATCGCTTCTGCCTCAGGTTCCGGAGATTGCACCTCTTTGGCCAAGAGTTCACGCATCGGGTCCGTTGTCGTCAGTGTTGCATCCAGTGTTTTCTTCCTCTTGCGCCCGAAAGCACGGACGGAGAGTATTAGATTTCCATCCGATCCTTTCACTAGAAATCCTGTCAGGGTTTCGTCGGCGCCTGCCTTTTTGGCCACATACAAGCTCATTTCTTTGTTCAGGAGCGACTCCCGGGTAATCTCCTCCTCCTTGAGGATCGTGGCGACTTGAGTTCGATCCGCGACAACAAAGCTACCGGCGTAGCTGGAGAGAGATTCAGAGAACTCATTGGCCAATAGGACCCCCAGCTCACTTACTTGCGTAGAGTCCGCGATAGGAAAATCCATAACCAGCAGTTTCCGTCCGGCGGGGTTAGTCTCGGATTTGTGCAACTGTTCCGCCACGCGGGAAGCCAGCTTGTTAATTTGGGCGCGCGTCTCTGGAGGCAGTACGGAATCTTGCGTCTGCGACCTAAACGCAGGGTCGATTTGCGGGGGCGGCTGCTGCGTTTGGCCGGCAAGGCCCAAGGGCAGCAGGATGCTGAGGCAGAGTAAGCTCGTCAAATGAGTTAGCCGCGCCATAAGACACCAAATAATACACCCACGCAGAGTTAGTGCGAATTTCAAGTGAGAGTTGCCAATCCGAAAGACTTACGCGAAGCTGGCGAGCGCAGTGGCTTCGTTGTCGAACGTGGGAATGGCCTCGACCAGGCGCGTAACCGTCAGCGCGTCCCGGACGCGCCCCTTGCCGCAGAGCAACCGCAGGCTGCCGCCGGTGCGCGAAAGGGTGATGGAGTTGCGCACCAGGGACGATATGCCGGAGCTGTCAATCTGCTGGACGTCGTTGAGATTGACGAGGATTTTGTTCCAGCCGTGCTCGGCGAGATAGCGCAACTCATGATGCAGGCGGTCGCTCGACTCGCCGATGGTGATGCGGCCGCTGGCGTCGAGGATGCGCACGTTGCCGGCTTCGCGAATCGAGATGTTGACGCTCACTTCGGCTCCATTCCCGGTGCGTCTCGCCATCGCTCCGCGGCCCCGGGGAAACGCGCATTATACGACGGGTGAGCATCACGCGCACCGGTTCGTTGCCGAGAGAAAAAGATGTGGCGCGCCCGGAGAGACTCGAACTCCCGACCCTCTGCTTCGAAGGCAGACGCTCTATCCAACTGAGCTACGGGCGCGTTGCCAAATAGACTAACCTACACGGCTTCCTTGTCCAAGCGCGTTCACCGCGAATCCTCAGAGGTCTGAAGTGTTCCTTGCGAAGCCGCGCAAGAATCGCTCGAGGAGATTTGATTTTTTATTGCTCTCCATGTATCCAATTTATGCGAGACCCCGGGGGAACAAATGCCACGCTATCTATCCACGCACACGCTTGCTTGCCTGACGCGCCAGGGAGCCGAAGCGCTGAACGAAAAGCTGAACGCAGCCAGTGCCGTCAAGACTCGGCGCGTGTTGGTGAACATGGTCGAGGGGAAAATGGTTGTCGAGTTTGAAGCCAAGGACCGCGAAACTCTGGAAGCTTGGCTGCGTGCGGAGGGCTTTCACTACGACCTGCTGTTGCGCATTGAGTTCGAGAGCACCGGCGCGGGGCTGGCGCCAATCTAGCGAGGCAAGTTGCGGGGAATCAGTGAGTTATGGCCGCGTATCGTTTTGCTTGCGCCGGGAATCGAATGTTGATAGTTTTGGGGGTGATTCTCAGCGGGACACTCCACCAAGGCCCGTTTCCCTGGCGAAATGGGGGAAGGAAATCATGGCAGACTACGCTCATCCCGAAGTACTGGTTTCTACAGACTGGGTGGCCACGCGCACCAACGATGCGAAGATTCGCATCGTGGAAGTGGACGTGGACACCTCCGCTTACGATTCAGGACACGTCCAAGGCGCGGTGGCCTGGAACTGGCAGACCGAGCTCCAGGACGCTCTGCGGCGCGATTTGGCCGAGCCGCGCGCGTTTGAGGAGCTGCTCGGGCGCGCGGGCATTTCGCCGGAGACGACCATTGTTCTCTACGGTGACAACAACAATTGGTTTGCGGCGTGGGCCTTTTGGCAACTGAAGTACTACGGCCACGACCGCGTGCTGATCATGAACGGCGGGCGAAAAAAGTGGCTCGAAGAGAAGCGCCCGCTGACCAACGACAAGCCAAGCTATCCGCCGGCAACATACAAGGCCAAGCAGCCGAACGCGGCGATTCGAGCGAAGCGTGACCAAATCTTCGCGGTTCTCGATAAGCGCTCGCCCGCGCAAATGGTGGACGTCCGCTCCGTGGATGAGTTCACCGGGAAAATCATCGCGCCGCCGGGCATGACCGAGACGGCGCAGCGCGGCGGCCACATTCCCGGCGCGCAGAACATTCCCTGGTCGCAGGCGGTCAATGAAGACGGCACATTCAAATCGGCCGAGGCGCTGAAGCAGCTTTACGGCGCGAAAGGAATCAGCGGCAACCAGGAGGTCATCGCCTATTGCCGCATCGGCGAGCGCAGCTCGCATACCTGGTTCGTGCTGAAATACCTGCTCGGCTTCGACAAGGTTCGCAACTACGACGGCTCGTGGACCGAATGGGGCAATCTGGTCGGCGCTCCCATAGAAAAAGAAACTGCCGCCGCCGCCGCGCGATAACCGCGAACTCCGTTGTGGCTCACCATCTTAGGGTGAGGTTTTTTCTCGCGCTCTTGTGCCCTGTGCTACTCGTGGCGCAAAGCCGTCATGGAATCTACGCGCACGGCACGCCAGGCCGGCGGCCCGCACGCGACCACTGACACGCCTGCCGAAAAATGTTTCATGGCCGGACGAGCCATTCCTGCAGGGGGACCGCAAAATGTTTCACGTGAAACATTTCGCTGCTAACTTATTGATTCTAAAGAACGATTATGAGCATTCGGCAGGCAGTTCGGGGTCCTATTAGCGCAAGTCCCCTGGATTCAACCCGTTGCGCCGAGCCTGGTCTTCGAGAGCGTCAACTTTGGCCTGCAGCTCTCTCTTTCTTTTTTCCAGCACTTCGGTACGGTCCTGCGTGTTCATCGGCAGGTCGAAGCCATGAGCCCGCCGGCCGGCGTCGCTGGTTTCCTTGCCGCCTTGCACTTCTTTCAGTTTGCGGATTTGGGCATCCATCTCTTCGATCTGCGCGCGCAACGGCGACAGTTGCCCGCGGTACCAGGCCGGATCTTTCTCGGGCGCAAGCGATGCTGCCGCCTGGTTATCTTGGGGCGGCTTCTGGGAAGTCTTGGGCGATTTTGAGGGGCCGCCGACGACCGATACGCGGCTTTTCAAGGAATTGAGGTCGTCCTCGGTCCAAACCTTCTTCGGATTCCCGGATTTCGCCGGTGCCGAATTCCCGGAGGAATCTCGCTGCGCCGGACTGTCGGGAGGTTGGGATGGAGAAGAAGACTGGCCGCGCGCATCCGCGAGGAAAGTTGCCGCGAAGCAAACAGCAAAAATGGCCGATGAAAGAACGCCGCGACTCATAAGCCTCCCTGCCTTGCCTTCAGTATATCGGGCGCCCCATCAGCGGCTTGTTTCGGACGATTTGGAATTGCTTAATTCGGCACGGATGACCTGGAGCGCCTCCTTGGGAGGTCCAATGCGTTTGTACTGGCTCACCGTGGTGCGCTCGTGCACGCCCACGCCGAAGAAGAATTTCCGGCCGTCGAAGTTGTAATCGTAAAGAGTGGGAAGCCACACGCCGGGCGCCGCCTCGACTTGCTCCAGCACGAAGCGCCCGCCCTTATACACCTTGGCCACCAAGCCTCCGCCGAAAGAAATATCTTCGGCGATTTCCGCCTCGATGCGCACGAGCTGCCCGGCGGATTCATCCACCCAGGCGACTCCGCGAACGTGCGAAAAGATTCCCGTCAGCCGGGAGGTCGGCTTGTATTTTGGATTGGGGTCCAACTGGAATTTGGCGAGCACGCGGCCTCCGCGCTCCTCGCGGCCGAGCCAGGTGTATACAAAGGCGTCGCGCACCGCATCCACCAGCTCGGCGCGATCCTTGCGCCGTTTTTGAAATTTGGCCAGGGCATCGCGCTGCTCGCGGTTGCTTGGCTCCGACGCCCAAACGAGAGCATTCTCGAGCTTGCGCAGTTCGGCGGTGTAGGCCGCAGGGTCCGCCGGTTTGCCGTCGGCGCCCACAGGAATGCGTCCCGAGCCGGTCCCGGCAGGCACCACGCGAAACACCTGCACCTGCGCGGGCGCCGACTCACGGGCAGTCTTGCGAGTCTCCCGCCATTCGATCCGCTCGTAAAGGTCCAGCGCGGCGTCATTGGCATGCTGATCCGCGATGACGCGGTTCAAAAGCGCGCTGCGCTCTTCCGCAGAGGGCGCGCGGTCTTCACCGCCGGGCACGGCAGTGTTCTGCCCGCCGGCCCACAGCGCAAGGCCCGCAAGGAGAATCATACTGAAATTCCAATCTCGCATCGTCATCACGGCCAAAGGCCGTGGTTCATCAGATTCATTTTAACGCACCGCCGTTGCATGGAGACGCGGGCGTGCTCGGTTGGCAAACGGGCTGGATGTAGGAGGCGCGGGCCGGCTCTGCCGGCCCGCGATTCTCTGTGTTCCCCGAAGGGAAGCGATTATTGCTTTGGTTTTTCTGGGGGCTTCTGCTGTTGCTGTTGTTGCCGGCGTTGCTGCTCTTCGGTCCACGGCGGGACGACATTGTTCATGCGCGCATAGGCGATGGATTGCCCGAGGTGTTCGCCGAGATGCCGGAGCATGAAAATCATCGCTCCGCGGTCGGTTGTGTCCTGGCCGAAGAGCTTGAGTTTTTTATCCACGTCCGCATCCGAAAGACTCAGCACTGCCCCGCGGATGTGCGCAAACGATTCGTGAAGCGTCTGAATAATTTTGGCTTTATCCGTGGTGGATTTCTCCAGTCCGCGGACATCGAGGCCAGCAGGCGGGCTCGTCCCAATCAGGCTGGGAAGATTATAGTTTGCCGCGGAGACGTGCAGATACACCTCCGCGATGGAGCGCACACCTTCGCCGGGCCGCCAGGTGAACTTCTCGGGCGGGACCGCTTCCGCCAGAGTCGTGTAACGCTGCTCGAAATATTTCAGTCCGTCGAGAATCTCCGTGCGGACTCCCGATGTTGGAGCCGCTGCCGCTGCGGAAGATCCCTGGGGAGCGGTTTGCGCATAGGTTGGAATGGTGAGGGCAAGACAAAACGCCAACAGTGTAAGAACAGCTCGATTGGCCTTCATGGTTCTCCTCGCTTCGTGAAATGGTTACAGCTTGGGTTTCTGCTGCTCGTGCTCATGCTGCTGGGCCTGGCGCGCCGCGGTCCATGGCGGAACGACGCCGTTGGCGCGCGCATACGCAATGGCCAAGCCGAAGTGCTCGTGCTGGTGCGTGCCAATAATGTAAAATACGTTGCGCACCGTCGTATCCGCACCGAAGAGTTTCACGGGTTTGTCGAGGTCCGCGTCGGGCGTCTTCAGGACGGCCTGGCGGACATACTCCACCGACTGTTTCAGGATTTCTACGACCCTGGCCTTGTCGGTGATTTTGTCCAGGCCGCGGAAGTCCACATCCGCGGGGGGCGGCATTCCTACGGCCCGCGGAAAGCTGAAGTTGCCGCCCGCAATGTGCATGTAAATTTCGCTGACCGAGCGAACCTGTGGATTGGGCCGCCAGGTGAACCTCTCCGCCGGCATGGCTTCGGCGAGGCTCACCACCTTTTTCGAGAAATCGTCCCAATCGGCCAGAAACTCCGCGCGAAAGCCGGTGGCGGGAGCTGCCTGGGTGGCGGCCTGAGGGAGAGCGGATCGTGGCGCGGCAACGAAAACCGCCGCAAGAACACCGAGGCTGGCAAATGCCAAGCGCAGACGGGTCATAATGATGCCTCCCGGGTTTCCTGACCCGGCTGGGCTACCATACCCGAAAGCACCACTGGCGACAACTGCCCCAGATGCAGGATCGGGCATTTCGCGGTTTTAACAGGGAACGAAATGGGGGGTAGTTCCGTCTAAGGTATAGGCCGCCGATGCGACACGGCGGAGGGGTGTGCGATTGGGCAAGCGTGTGAAAGCAACGCTGGTGGCCTTCTCGGAAACGTTCGAGCTGGCCTTCGATGCGCTCCGCGCGCATAAGCTGCGCAGCCTGCTGACGCTCATCGGCGTAATCCTCGCGGTGACGACTCTCGTGGCGGTGATGAGCCTGGTGGACGGCCTGAACGGCTACGTGGCCGACAAGATCGCCAATTTGGGCGCCGACGTCTTCGTCGTGGACCGCTTCGGGATCATTACCAGTTGGGACGCCTGGACGAAGGCGCAGAAGCGCCCCTTGCTCACAGTGGAAGATCTCCAAGCTTTGCGCGAGGAGATGGGCTCGGCCAAACAGATTGCCGCCGTAGAGAACTCCTTATCCGATATTCGCGCGGGCAACAACCTGATGGAAGACGTGAACATCGTCGGCGTAACACCCAATTATGCGGAGCTCCGAAATATCAACCTGGCCAGCGGGCGTTTTATGACCGAGGCGGACGACACGCACCGCTCGCCGGTGTGCTTCATCGGGGCCGATGTCGCCAAGAAATTCTTTTCCACCGTGGACCCCATCGGCAAAACCATTCGCGCCGGCTCCTATTCGTACCAGGTCGTTGGCGTCGCCGTGGCTATCGGGTCGGTGTTTGGAAACTCCCGCGATAATTTTGTCCTGATCCCCTTCGGAACTTTTCACAAGGAATGGCACACCCCGCGGCAATCCATTACGATCTTTGTTCAGGCGCAGCAGGCCGAGTTTCTTGAGCAATCCGAAGACGAATCGCGGATGCTGCTCCGCGCGCGCCACCATTTGCCGTATTCCGCCCCGGAGGATTTCGGCATCATCGGCTCCGCCTCGATCACCAGCCTCTGGGAGCAGCTCACCAGCACGCTGTTTCACATGGCCGTCGGCCTCACCTCGGTGTTTCTGGTTGTGGGCGGGATCGTCATCATGAACATCATGCTCGCCAGCGTCACCGAACGCACCCGGGAGATCGGCATCCGGCGGTCGCTGGGCGCGCGTCGAAGGCATATTGTCCTTCAGTTTCTGACCGAATCCGCCGTCCTGGCGGCAATCGGGGGATTGGTGGGAATCGGTCTTGCGCTGGGCATCGAGCAGATTGTGCGCGCCACATTATCTCTTCCCCTGCGCACACCGCTGAGCGCGGTCATCCTGGCGCTCTCGCTCTCCACGAGCGTCGGTCTGTTTTTCGGCATTTATCCTGCCATGCGCGCGGCGCGGCTGGACCCCATCGAAGCTCTTCGCGCGGAAACATAAAGGAACCCAATGGCCCAAGCACACCGCGAAAACCTGAAGCAAGCCATGGACACTCTGCGGGCGCACAAACTCCGCAGCCTGCTGACCGTGCTGGGCGTGGTCCTCGGCGTCAGCGTCATCATGGCGGTGGCGGCCATGGTGACGGGCGTGGACAGAAGCGTCACCGAAGACATGATGCAATTCGGCACGGACACCGCCTTCATCTCGCGTTTTGACCAGGGGCCTCACAACGGCCGCCGCCCCAAGGAAGAGCGCTTGCGCAAGCCGCTGACGCTCGAGGATGGGGAAGCGATTCAGGCGGGCTGTCCGGCGGTAAAAAACACCACGGTGTGGATCGGCCAGTGGGAGCAGGTCCACGAGGTCCGCACGCGCGATGGCAATGTGAGCGCCATTGACTTCCGCGGCGTATTCGCGAATTACGCGCAGGTCTATGCCAATGCCAATCTCCGCGAAGGGCGCTTCTTCACCGAGGCGGAAAACCTGCACCGCGAGAAGGTGGTGGTCCTCGGCGAAAACGTCGCGCCGGTCCTGTTTCCTGCACGCGACCCCATCGGCAACGACATCTTGATTGATGGCTCGGCTTTCCAGGTGATTGGCGTCCTGCAGAAACCCAAGGGCGGCTCGGGCACGGACGATGAAGACCGCCGGGTCCTGATTCCCTACTACACTTTCCGCAAGATCTATCCCGCGGCCAACGAAAACAACATCCGCATCCAAGCGCTTACGCCGGCGCTGATTGATAAGGCCGTGGACCAAGCGCGCGACGTCCTGCGCCGCCGGCGCAACGTCCATTACGGCGATAAGGACAATTTTGCCATCCAGACGGCGCAGCAGGCCGTGGACCAATTCCACGACATCGTAGGCATGATCGCTCTCGCGACGATCGTCCTCAGCTCCATCGGGCTGCTCATCGGCGGTGTCGGGGTGATGAACATCATGCTGGTGAGCGTCACCGAGCGCACCCGCGAAATCGGCGTTCGCAAGGCCATCGGAGCGCGCCGCAGCGACATCACTTGGCAGTTCCTGCTCGAGGCCATGACGCTGACCGGTATGGGCGGCATCATCGCGCTGATCATCGTGAATGGCTTCGTTTTCATCATCCGCTGGACGCTCGATTGGAATGCCGTTGTCCCGGTCTGGGCGGCCGTGGCGGGCCTCACCGTCAGCGTCTCCATCGGACTCATTTTCGGAGTGTGGCCCGCGGTCAAGGCCGCGCGTCTTGATCCCGTCGAAGCACTGCGCTACGAATGATCGAATCTGATTAGCACTCTTAACGACAGACAGAGCCTCCCCCGGTTCCTTCATCGCAAAAAGGTTTTGCTTGCAACCGAGGGGGGAGCTGTAGCATCCTATCCCCTAGGAGGGGATATGGCGAGGACCGTACCCGTTCTGAACGACATCTACTTAGACACCGAAGTCGAACAGGACCTGCAAAACAGGCTCAGCCGCATTGAAGGCCACGTCCGGGGCATCAAGCGCATGCTGGCCGAGCACGCGAGTTGCGAAGACCTACTGATCCAGCTCTCGGCTGTCCGCTCCGCCTTGAATCAAGCTACGGCCCGGCTTTTGGAAAACCACATGGAGACCTGCGTGGCCCACTGTGTCCGCGCCGGACAGGGCGAAAAGGCCTTGCGCCAGCTCAAAGGCGCGCTGACGCAAGTCGTCAAGAACCTCTGAGGAGAGAGGTTGATGATTGTTTCAGATACGCACGTTTCGGAAATCACGGCCGCATTGGTTCAAACGCTTGGCCTCGGAAAGTTCGGGTCGCCTGTTTCCTGGCGACCTTGGGGAAGGTCTCTGTATGAATACGAAAGCTAAGATTACCGCTACCACCGAAAGCGGCTCCGACCAAACTGGCTCGGGAGCACTTTTTGTGGGAGGTTTAGCTGCTCTCCTGGCTTCGACCTGCTGCCTGGGGCCTCTGGTTTTGGTTGCTCTCGGTTTGAGCGGGGCGTGGATCGGAAATCTCACGCTCCTCGAACCGTATCGTCCGTTTTTTATCGCTGGCGCTCTTGTGGCTCTGTTCTTTGCTGGCCGGCGGATCTTCCGGCCAGCACAGGCCTGCCAGCCGGGTGAAGTGTGTGCGGTGCCGCGGACTCGCCGTATTTACAAAATCGTATTTGGGATAGTTTCAGCGCTCGTCCTCGTTGCGCTGATATTCCCGTACGTGGCCAAGCTTCTTTACTGAATCCGACCCAAGGAGGAGTTGTTATGAAGAATAGCAAAACCCTGATGGCTGCCGTTATCGCTTCGCTTGTATTGGTCGTTCCAGCTTGGGCGTCGCCCAAGACGGTAACCTTGAATGTTTCCGGCATGACCTGTCCGGTGTGCCCGATCACGGTGAAGAAGGCGCTCGAAAAAGTCCCCGGCGTTTCAAGAGTGGATGTGCGGTTTGAAAAGAAACAAGTTCTGGTGACCTTCGACGACGCAAAAACCAACACGGATGCGCTCGTGAAAGCCACAACGAATGCGGGCTATCCCTCGCAACCGGAGAAGGCCACCAAGTAAGGAACTTGTGGGTACGTGCGATGACGTGGGTGGGGCGAGGAGACATGCATGTCTGACTGTTGTTCTGTAAATGCGAAGCCTGGTGCGCCGCCAGCGGTGATGAGCTGCCCGCTGAATGGCGCCCGCTCCAAACAAGTGGACATGCTCACCGTAAAGAGTCTCGTGCGTCAGTTACCTCTGGGCATGCCTAACACGCAATACTATTTCTGCGAAGCGCCGGGCTGTGATGCGGTCTATTTTCCCCTAGACACACGAGCACCGACCTTTCGTCGCGGCGACTTGATCGTGCGGGTCGGCAGTAAAGAGACAGCGGACCCGATTCCTATTTGCTACTGCTTTGGGTTCACACGAAAGGACATCCAGAGGGAGATCGCCGAGACAGGGCGCTCGACGATCCCAAATCGGATTAAGACGGAAGTGAAGGCGGGCAACTGCGCCTGCGAAGTTAAGAATCCGTCCGGCAAGTGCTGCCTGGGCGATGTCATGCGAACCGTCAAAGACAAACTGAGTCAGAAAGGAAACTCCGAGCTATGACGAAGCAAGTGGAAGCTTGCTGTAGCTCGCCAGCAGCGATGTGCTATTGGTTCGCAGTCTCGCTGATGGCGTGGGGAGGGCTGAGCCTCATAGGAATCTATTGGCGTCCTCTCCGCGCGCCCTCAGCGGCCGCGTGCCTTTTCGCCATGGCCATCGGCTGTCTTGCCAACTGGCGCCGGAATCGCTCTTTTCATTGCGCAATCACTGGCCCGCTATTCCTGATCGCCGGCGCCGTGTTCCTGCTCTCAGGCGTGCGCATGATCCACGTCAACACGCTTTGGGTCTGGCAATTCATTCTCATCGGAATCGGCATCGCGTTTCTGTTGGAATGGCGGTATGCGAAGCGTTCTGCGGCATAAGTTTGAGCCGGCGCAGGCGCACACCGTGTAACTCGCCCGAGGAGGTTTTCGATGAACAAGAAGGTTATCGTTTACAGCCAGCCCGGCTGAATGTTTTGCGGAAAAGTGAAAGAGTTTCTTTCGCAAAACAAGATTGAGTTTGTGGACCGCAATATCGCGGCGGATGAGACCGCGTTGGCCGAGCTCGAAAAACTCGGTTATATGACGACGCCCGTCACCGTGATTGATGGCGAGGTCGTGGTTGGCTTTGACGTCTCCAAGTTGCGGACTTTGCTGCAGCAGTAGTCATACGCCAAGCGAAAGAAATGGTGGATGAATCCGGTGCAGTGCAAAGCGTCGCGGAGCCATCGGTCAATGAGCGATGCGCAGAAACACGGGTAATTTGACCTTTGTCCTGTTTGAAACGCTACCACTACATCTAGATGCTTTGGACACTGGGATTCAACATTTTGTGCTTTCCCGCAGAATTTCCCTTGACAACCGTTCTCCCGGCGCTGATACTTCGCTCCAGATTCGGGGGAACGTGGTAGCGCCAAGGCGGCCGAGTCGAGGACCAGGAGAGCCGGCCAAGAAACCACGCTTCACGATCGGGCCTTAGCAAAAAGCCGAAAAGCTTCGACCGGGCCGTTGAGCGGTTTGACTGCCTGAACCGAGCGGGCCAAATTCGCCCGCCTCGTTTATTCGGCTTTTTGAGCTTATCCACGGCGCCGCGTTCCTCTGCATCGAGTTGTCCCCTCTGGAGAATAGGGCACAGCGGCTCTCAGGCGCCCTCCTGGGAGTAAACTAGAGAGGTTCCCCGCGCCTGGGGGAGCCCGCGTGCGCGGAGGAACAGTATGGCGACCGTGAGGTCTGCGTTGAGCGGGAAATCCAAGAACGAGGGCGCGCAGGTTCCGGGAATTGTCGCTGCTCCGGCCGAAGCCGGACGAAAGACGGGTCTCGAGTTCCCGCGGTTCTTCACCGAGGGAAAGGCTTCGCCGTTCGACGCGGTCGAATGGGAGCGGCGCACCGCGCAGATCAGCAACGAAAAAGGGCAGGTCATTTTCCGCCAGGAAGATGTGGACGTCCCCAAGAGTTGGTCGCAGACCGCCACCAACATCGTGGCCAGCAAGTATTTCCACGGCAAGCCCAACACCCACGAGCGCGAGACTTCGGTCCGGCAGCTCATCCGCCGCGTGGCGGACACCATCGTGCGCTGGGGAGAAGAGGGCGGCTACTTCGCCTCGGCGGAGTCGCGCAACGCGTTTCGCGACGAGCTGACTCACCTGCTCGTCGAACAGAAAATGGCGTTCAATTCCCCGGTGTGGTTCAACGTCGGCGTGCAGCCCAAGCCGCAGTGCTCGGCCTGCTTCATCAATTCGGTCCAGGACAACATGGATTCGATCATGAATCTGGCCAAGACCGAAGGGATGCTCTTCAAATGGGGTTCGGGCACAGGGACGAATTTCTCGAGCCTGCGCGGCAGCCACGAAGCGCTTTCCGGCGGCGGCATCGCTTCCGGTCCGGTGAGTTTTATGAAGGGCTTCGACGCGTTTGCCGGCGTCATCAAAAGCGGCGGGAAAACGCGGCGCGCCGCGAAAATGGTGATCCTCAACGTGGACCACCCGGACATCTCCGAGTTCATCAACAGCAAGATGAAAGAGGAGCGCAAGGCTCATGTGCTGATCGAACAGGGCTACGACTCTTCGATTGACGGCGAAGCCTACGGCTCCGTCTTTTTCCAGAACGCCAATCACTCCGTGCGGGTGAGTGACGAATTCATGCAGGCCGTCGAAGACGACCGCGATTGGTGGACCCGCAACATCAACGACGGCCAGCCCGTGGAAAAATTCCGCGCGCGCGACCTCCTCCAGCGCATGGCCGATTCCGCCTGGCACTGCGGCGACCCCGGCATGCAGTACGACACCACTATCAATCACTGGCACACGTGCAAGGGCACCGCGCGCATCAACGCCTCGAACCCGTGCAGCGAGTACATGTTCCTCGACGATACGGCTTGCAACCTGGCCTCGCTGAACGTGATGAAGTTTCTCGGTTCGAACGGCCAGTTCGACGTGGAGGCCTTCCGCCACGCCGTGGACGTCACCATCACGGCCCAGGAAATCCTGGTGGACAACGCCAGCTATCCCACCGAAAAGATTAAGCGCAATTCGCACGACTTCCGCCCGCTCGGCCTGGGCTACGCCAATCTTGGCGCGCTGCTGATGTCACTGGCGCTGCCTTACGATTCCGAAGGTGGGCGCGATATGGCCGGCGCCGTCACCGCGCTGATGTGCGGCGAAGCCTACGCGCAATCGGCGCGCGCGGCCGAGCGGCTGGGCGCATTTCCGGGGTTCGCCGTCAACCGCGAGCCGATGCTCGACGTCATCCGCATGCACCGCGACTCGCTGCGGCCGATCAAGCCCGAAAACGTCCAGCCGGCTCTGCTGCTCGCCGCGCAGGAAGCCTGGGACTCCGCCCTTGCGCTTGGGGAAAAGCACGGCTACAGGAATTCTCAGGTCACCGTGCTGGCGCCCACCGGCACCATCGGCTTCATGATGGATTGCGACACCACCGGCATCGAGCCTGACCTGGCGCTGGTAAAACACAAAAAGCTCGTGGGGGGCGGGCTCATCAAGATTGTCAACAACACCGTGCCGCAAGCCTTGATGCACCTCGGCTATACGCCCGAAGAAACCAGCGAAATCGTCACGCACATCGACAAGACCGGAACGATTGAAGGCGCGCCGGGCCTCAAGCCCGAGCACCTGCCGGTGTTCGATTGCTCGCTTGCGCCTGCGGGCGGCGGACGTTCGATCTTCTGGCGCGGGCATCTGAAGATGATGGCCGCGGCGCAGCCGTTCCTTTCCGGCGCCATCAGCAAGACCATCAATATGCCCGAGGAATCCACGGTCGAAGACATCATGCAGGCGTATATTGAGTCGTGGAAACTGGGGCTGAAGGCCGTGGCCATCTACCGCGACAACAGCAAACGCTCCCAGCCGCTTTCCGCGGCCGGCGCGAAAAAAGAAGAATCCAAAGAAACTGTCCCCGCGGCGGTCCCCTCTGCCGAACAGCAAGAGCTTTTCCCGCGCCAGCGGCGTGAAAGGCTCCCCGACGAACGGCGCTCCATTACCCACAAATTCTCGCTCAGCGGCCACGATGGCTACATCACCGTCGGCATGTACGACGACGACCGCCCGGGCGAGGTGTTCATCAAGATGGCCCGGGAGGGTTCGACGCTTTCCGGCGTGATGGACGGACTGGCGCTCACGATCTCGATCGGCTTGCAGTATGGCGTCCCGCTCCGGGCGCTGGTGGACAAGCTCATCAACACGCGCTTCGAGCCTTCCGGCATCACCATGAACCCGGAGATCCGCTTCGCCAGCTCCGTGCTCGACTACATCGCGCGCTGGCTCGGCGGGAAATTCATCTCC
>DASWCG010000401.1:0-6927 GCA_036390175.1 Candidatus Acidiferrales bacterium
TTGATGGCGCGAAGGAGATCACGGTAATAGTAGCCGTCGAGTTCTCGAGGAAGCCCGCCTTGAATGCAGACCTCCGTCGCGCCGCGTTCTTGCGCTTCCCGCGCCCTGGCGATGAGCGATTCGTGCGAATGAAAATAGGCATCCGCGTCGCCGGGCTTGCGGCTGAAGCCACAGAAAGCGCATCCGACGATGCACACGTTGGTGAAATTGAGATTGCGGTTGACAACGTAGGTGATGGTGTCGCCGATGGCGCGCCGCCGTAATTCGTCCGCTGTCTTGACCAGGGCGAGAAGGTCGGCTCCCTCAACGGCGGTCAGCGCAATCCCCTCACCGCACCCAAGCTCTGCACCTCCGAGCACGGATTCGAGCATGGCGCGAACTGGCGCACTCGCGCCGGAAAGCGCGCGCTCCAGCGTCGCCTCTTGCCACCGCGGATCAAACGCCTTGCGCAAGGGACACCCCTTCCTCGCGGGCGTAACCTTCTGCGTCTATCCAATGCTCCATATTAGGTTGTACGGTTTGACAAACAAATTCGGGCTGGCGCGCAAATTCCGGGTAAATAGCAAGACGCTCGCGGAGCTGCAGCCCACGGGCTTCGGTGGCCGCCCGCAACCGGGCAATCTCCGGCCAGGGCGCCTCGGGATTGATGAAGTCGCGCGTCACCGGCGAGATGCCTCCCCAGTCGTTGATCCCGGCTTCGAGCAGCCGCGGAAATGCAGCATAACTCAGATTCGGCGGAGCTTGAAGATTCATCTCCCCGTCGAGAATCAGCCGCGCGGCAGCAACCGTCCGCAACATTTCTTCCTCAGACGGCTCCGGGTGGGCGGCCATCGGGATTCCCGGCTTGGCGCGGAAATTCTGGATGATGACCTCCTGAATGTGGCCGAAACGCCGGTGCAGGTCGCGAATCGCGATAAGAGAGTCCACACGTTCCGTGAGTGTCTCACCAATGCCGATCAGAATCCCGGTGGTGAACGGAATCCGCAAACGGCCGGCTTCTTCCATGGTGCGGAGGCGCAGCGAAGGCACTTTGTCGGGCGCCTCGGCGTGCGCCGCTCCTGCACGCATCAGGCGCGGGCTCACGTTTTCCAGCATCAAGCCGAGGCTGACGTTCGATGCGCGCAATCGCCGCATGGACTCGGCGCTCATCACTCCTGGATTGGCGTGCGGCAGCAAACCGGTTCTCTCCATGGTCAACTCGGTCATGGCGGCGAGATAATCGAGCGTGCGCTCGAAGCCCTGGCGGGAAAGGAATTCGCGCGCTTCGGGAAAGATTTTTTCCGGCTGGTCCCCCAGGCTGAACAACGCTTCCTTGCATCCCGCGCGGCGCGCCTGCTTGGCGGCAGCCAGCACTTCCTCGGGAGGCATAAAATGCGCGCCGGGCTCGCCCGGGTCCTTGCGGAACGTGCAGTAGCCGCAATAATCGCGGCAGAGCGTGGTCAGTGGAATAAATACCTTTTTTGAATAGCTGATCACGCGTCCGTGGAACCGTTCGCGCACCGAGGAAGCAGCTTGCAGGAGCGCCTCGGTCGGCGCACGTGCGAGCAGCAGCAAAGCATCTTCGCGGCCGAGACCTTGCCCATCAGTGGCGCGGAAAAACGCGGATTCGACGTCGCGCCCTGCGGGACCTTCTTCGCCGGCCGCGGCCGCACGATCCTGTGTGCCGCTCGCGTACAACGCATTGTCGCTTTTTTCGCGGAGCACTTTCTCCCTCAGCATGGACCAGTTATCGGAACAAATCTTCGGCCGCAGGCCGGATCAACCGCCGCGCGGTGTCCGCGGCACGCCTGTAAGAATAACCCCGAACCAGGACAACGGGCGCGTGCTTGCGCTTCTCCATCAGGAGGCCCGCAGCAGCCGCCAAATCGTCGGCACAAGCGAGCACAGTAGCGTGTAACCGGCGCCCGGCTGTATCGCGTGCGCCGCGCAGGTCGCGCAAAACCTCAAATCCCGCCGCGCCGATGGCTACATTCGTCAGGCCCAGCCGCCAGGGACGCCCGAATGTGTCGCTGATGATGGCGGCGACTTGCACGCCACGGAGTTTGCGGACTCCGGCAACAAACCTGCGCGCCGAGCCGTCCGGATCACGCGGCAAGCACGTCACGCAATCCTTCCCGGGAACGTTCGAGCGGTCCACGCCCGCATTGGCGCAGGTGAATCCGTGATGCGTTTCCACCAGCAAGACGCGCTCGGTCATGCGCACCACGCGGCGCGATTCCTGAAGCACGACTTCCAGGAAGCGCGGGTCCTCGGCCAGTGTTTTCGCCCATCGGCGCGCGGCTTCCGAAGGCTTCACGCCTCGCAGGCGGATGACACGGCCCTCGGCCTTCGAGACAACCTTCTGCGCAAGCACTACTACATCACCGGTGCAGATGTTCACCCCCTCGCGCCGCGCCGCATCCGTCACCAAGCGCGCCAAGTCGTCCCCGGGGCGGACCTCCGGTAACGAACGCAAACCGAATAGCTCGAGTTTCGATGGTAGGGTGAGGAGAGATCGGCTCTTTCGATTCACAGGGTCATTACCGAGCTTGCAGACTGGAGCCTTTGCCGCGCGCCGCGTTGCGGATACGGCTCACAGATTCTAAGCGAAACGCCGGTGTGGTTTCACTCTCCATTTCGCGGGAAAGGCAATCTGGGATGTGTGGCGTCAAATGCTGTTGCGATATAAGGACGGGCAAGAGAACTTACGAAGGGACGGTTTGAATAAAAAAACCGGGCGACCTATCGTGACGAAGGCCGCCCGGCTCAACGAAAGTCTTAGTGGCGTCCGTGCGATGACCCGGAGCTGCTCCCGGAGCCGCTCCCGCGGCTGGAGGACCCGGACGAACTGCGCGACCCCCCACCTCCGGAGGACGACCGGCCGCCCCCTGAAGAGGATCGGCCGCCGCCGGAGTACGACCCGCCGCCTCCTGAAGAGGATCGGCCGCCACCAGAGTATGACCCACCGCCCGAATAGGAACGGCCGCCAGAGGACGACCGGCTTGGGGCGGAGTAATTGCGTGAAGGTGCGGAGTACGACCGCCCCGAATAGGTGGGCGAAGAATACGACCGGCCGGATTGACGGCCCGCCGAGGAATTACCGTTCCAATTTGCCGGTGGCCGATCCGTTGAATGGTTCGAGCTCCGCGGCATAGATGTTGCCGGGCGATCCGTCCGGACAGCGCTGTTTGTGCGAGAATTTGAGGTTGCCGTGGCCCCGTTCGGGCGATCCGTCCGGACAGCGCTGTTCACGCGCGAATTCGAGGTTGCCATGCCCGCGTTGGCGCGACCCAAGCCGGCGCCCGTCTGAGACATCGCGCTCGATGATGCCGAACGCGGCTTGTCCTGCTGCAGCTCCGCTGCGCGCCGCGATGCAAACGTGCCGTTGCCTGGTCGCCCGTTCGCCACCATGTTGCCAGTAGGACGGTCCATCGGCGCTCGAGAAGAAGGCATCGAGCTCCGCACAGAGGACTGTCCATTCGCCATGCTGGCGTTCCCCGCCGGACGGTTTGCAGACGAAACCGCTGAAATTCCGGCAGAGTTTGCCGACCGGATTGCGGGACCTTGCACGCCATTCTTGGCGCGGAGTTGCGCCATTGTTTGTGAATCCAGCGGACGGCCCGGGTTTTTCGCCAGAGCGGACTGCCGCGCCGAGAACGGCACGGCTCCGGGCGCTGGTGTCGAGCGCGTCACCACGGAACGGCTCAGAGCTGCCGGCGACGGCAAGTGTGCGTTTACCGCTCCGCGCACGCCCAGAACGCTGCGCTGCGTCGGAGTGATCGCCGCAGTGGAACTCACCCGGCCGGAAACCATAGACCGCACGGAGGAGCCGCTCAGCGATGCCCGAGCCACGGACTGCGAATTCACAAAGGTCGAGCGCGGAACAGCCGTAATCGCCCCGGCAACGCGCTGGTTCGCAAAGTGGATACCGCCGACGTTGCCGGTGCGGAGGATCGTTCTGTTGACTATCACTGTGTTCGTAATGTTGATGTTGGTGATGAACACGCGGCTGCAGCGAAATCCAGGGAAAAATGGCTCGCCGAAGCCCAGCGGGAACCATCCGATCGGCGCGCCGAACCCGAAGCCGAAGAAGAAATTTGATCCGCCGACGAAGCCGACTAAGGCGGGTGCAAAAAACGGCCGGGCAAAGAATGGTCCCGGGCACCAGCCCCAGAAACCGCCCACAAACGCCCAGCGCCCATAGTGAAACGGCGCAAAGCCCCAGGGCTCGTCTTCCACCCAAGTCCAGCCCCACGGGTCAATCCAGACCCAGTGGCCGTAGCGATAAGGCGCCCATCCGACCGGCACGGTCGGATACCATACAGGACCGTAGTCCGGCGTTTCTCGCCACACCCCGTGGTCGTCGAGATCTTCGTAGCCGGTCACGTCGCGCGAGACGTATTTCGCGGAAGCAGAATGATCCTCGCGCGCGTCGCGGTCCATGGCCCAGCGGTCGAGATCGTCCGGGCCGCGCGCCGTACTTGTTTCGTAGCGGGGGTTTTCCGCGCCGGTAAAGTCGGCGCGGTCGCCTGCGTGCACCGTATAGTTCTGGCCGCCGGTAGTCACCTCGCCTTCGCCTCGGAACGCGGTGACGTTGGTGACGTCGCCGTTCTCGTTGACGTCAATGCGGAAATCGCCCGCTTTGGCCACCGTAAACGCCAAGTTGGGCGTATCAATCTCATAGGTTTCGCCGCTGCGCAATTCGCGCACGCGCATATTGATGGAGCCTTCGGTCAGCCGGATTTGAATGGTATTGTCATCCAGGTTGAGGAAGGAGAATCCCGTGCGCTCGCCCAGGTGAATCGCCGCTGCACCGGCGTGCAATTCGGCGCGCGAGCCGCTATCGGTCCAGAGTTTGTCGCCAGTGGTCATGGGACGGTTGACCACGGCTTCGGTCCAATCGCTTGCGCCCACCGGCTGCATGGACACGGAACCGTTCAGGAAACTGATTCGTGCGGCGCGCGACGGGGGATCGCCTTCATCGGCGGCGGCAGGTTGCGGAACACCCATTCCTAATCCGAGGGCGCAGGCTAGTGCGATAAGAAAACCAAATCGCTCAAAGAATCGTTGTCTCATCTTGGGCCCCCTGGCCCAGGCTGACCGAACTCCGGTCAATTGGCCTGGCGGTTCCTTAGCCATTCTACTCCACACCAGTAGGAACCCGGCCTGGGAGAATAAGTTGCACGGAATGTCTTTGCTGAACTGGTCCAATGGTCGCTGGCAGGGGATCTCTAAGTGACTGATTACACAGGTGATAGCTGGACACGCCGGCGCTTCCCGTTCAACCGCGCGGTCGAGCCTAACGTTCCGCGGCCTCATCCCGCGAAAAGGATGCCGGACAAAAAGCGGGATTGCTTCCCCCGTCCTGGGAGAGTCGCGTGAGTTTCGCGTCGGGCTCGTCAACTGTCAAGAGATAAATGTCCGTTTTCGGCAGGGGCGACCAAAGCGGGTTGTAGTAATAGTAGCGGCTGAAGTGTTCCCCGCACTCAAAGACGATCTCTTTACTATCAGGCGACCACGACGGGTGGCGGCAATATGATTTCCTTTCATTCGTCAACTGACGGAGGCCCGAGCCATCCGCGTTCACCATGAATATCTGCGTATCCGAATCTTTGCCGACAAGAAAGGCGATCCTTTTCCCATCCGGAGACCACACCGGCGATTGAATGTGGTCTTTCTTGCCGGAGAGATTCTTGAGATCCGAGCCGTCGTCATTCATCACGTAAAGACCTTGTGGCGTGCCGTGAATGCCGTGCTCCACCGCAATGGCGAACTTCCGCCCGTCAGGGGACCACGCGGGGTCATCGGCTTTCAGTTCCGGATCGGTGAGGCGGTGCTCGCCGGAGCCATCGGCAAGCGAAACGTATATCGCGGGATGATTCTTCTTTTCCCGTGACGCCACATACGCCAGCTTCTTCCCATCCGGAGACCACGCGAAGTGGTAGGCGTCACGAACGACAAGCGGCGGCGTGTCGGACCGATCCAGGTCCACGGTGTAGATGCCTGTTTTGTCCCATGCGCGCGGGGGGGCCGGGCGAAAGTCCACCGCTACGCTCTTGCCATCGGGAGACCACGCGGCCTGAGGAATAAATCCCGGCCCGAGGCTCTCTTCCAGCGGCTCACCGCGGTCGGAATCGAGGATACCAATGTCCGTATCAACTCCCAAATGCGTCGTGGGATATAGAAAAACTGCAGAATCCTCTTTTTTGTGGTGGAGGAACAAAAGCTTCGAGCCGTCGGGTGACCAGACCGGTCCATGGCTTCTCCCATCGGTTGTCACGCGGCGCAGGCCGCGGCGGTCTGAATACATCACGAAAATGTCGCTGTGGACGGCCTCGCCCACATAATACCCTTGGAGAACAGCGCGGTCGAATGCAATCTTCCAAATCTTCAGCTGTGCGGCTGGCTTCGGCGGAGTTGCACCCTGACCATTCGCCAGAGGAGATAGCAACGCCAACGCGGTAATGAGGAAGCCAGCACCGACGAAACCGGGAGAAAAAGTGCGGCGGATGGCGCGGCTAAATCGGGCGGACCGGGCACGGTCATGCATCCTGATACCCTCCTCGGCCAACTATTGTTGACAGATGACAAGGCCATGGTGAAGGGTTGTCTTACGAATGCATGTTTGTTCTAGACTTGGCTGCATTCTTCGAAATCTCCCAGGCCTTGGCGTATTTCCAGCTCACGTACGCCGCGTGTGTCAAGTGGACGAGCAAGCCTTCCCGGCCATCCAGAAACCCGCCGCGGAAGAAATACCGGTATATAAACGCCACCCACGGGCGCACAACAATATCAATGATGCTGAATCGGACCTTGCGTTCTCCGGTGACCATCCCGGCCCCCAGAGACGAATAGCGGTTGGCATGCGCGATAAAGTTTTCCAGCGTCGGATAGGCGTGGTGGATGAGGTCACCTTCGAGGCGGCCCGTCGCTCCTTTCATCTTCATG
>DASWCG010000402.1:0-4429 GCA_036390175.1 Candidatus Acidiferrales bacterium
CCGCAACGTCATGCTGCTGGCTCCCAACAGGGACTTTGTGATTCCGCCGCAAGACGACAACTACGAGGTAAAGTCGAAAGTCGAATTGAAGGACGCCGTCACGCTCGTGGATCTGATGCCGCACATGCACTTCCGCGGGAAAGACTTTGTATTTAAGGCCGTGTACCCCTCGGGCGAGACCCGCACACTGCTGTCCGTGCCGAAATATGACTTCAACTGGCAGCTTGGATACACCCTGGAGCAACCCTTGGTTCTCCCCAAAGGCACGCGCATCGAGTGCACCGCGCACTTCGACAATTCACCCAACAACCCTTACAACCCGGACCCAACCAAGGAAGTGAAGTGGGGCGACCAGACCTGGGAAGAAATGATGATCGGTTGGTTCTCAGTTTCCGTCGATCCCAAGCTCGTCAACACGGCTGATTTGGCGAAAATTGAGAACGATGAACCCAGCAAACCAGCAGCGGCTACAGCCCCGCGCGCGAAAGGAAAATCCGGGAGGGCTTCAAGGTAAGCCAGCGGACACAGTAGGGGGATGCGGATCGGCCCAGGACAATTGATCGGCTCGAGCCGATTGCGAATGCCGAAGGAGAGAGCGCAGCCATGAAACGGCTTCTGCTGGGAAGTATATTTGTAACCAGTCTCTCGCTGGGGGGGATAGCGGCGCTGAGCGGCACCACTGCGACGCGCGCCCCGGACGCTGCTCCGGTCACATTCTACAAGGACGTGCTTCCGATTCTGCAGAACAACTGTCAGTCCTGTCACCGCGCGGGCGAAGTGGCGCCCATGGCGCTGCTGACCTACGAGCAGACGCGGCCGTGGGCTGCGGGGATCAAGACGGCGGTGCTGACCAAGAAGATGCCGCCGTGGTTTGCGGACCCGCGGTACGGTCATTTTTCGAACGAGCGCAGGCTGACCCCGGAACAAATCAAGACGCTGGTGTCCTGGGTGGACAGCGGAGCCGCGGCAGGCGACCCGAAGGATGGCCCGGCCCCGTTGAAATTCGTGGACGGGTGGAACATCGGCATGCCGGACAAAGTCATCGAAATGCCGAACGAATTCCAGGTGCCCGAGCAAGGCGTGATTGATTACCAGTATGACGTCATCCCGGGCGATTTCAAGGAGGACACCTGGGTCACCGCAGCCGAAATTCGTCCGGGCAACCGGGCCGTTGTGCACCATGTGATCGCCTATGTCCGCCCGCCTGGATCACCGTGGTTGAAGGATGCAAAACCCGGCGTTCCATTTCCGCTGCCCAAAATCACCGGGCAGGCGCGAGGGGACGGTGCCCGGCAGGGGCAGGGCGGCGCGATTTTCGGGGCCGAGCACCTGGTCGGCTTCGCGCCGGGCATGCAACCTCTGCTACTGGACGATTCCGCGAAACTGGTGAAGGCGGGGTCCGACATCGTTTTGCAGCTTCACTACACCACCAACGGCAAGTCCGCCACGGACAAGACCCGGATCGGGCTGGTATTCGCAAAGACGCCGCCCAAGTATCGCAACGTCACACTGCTGGCTCCTAACCGGAACTTTGTGATTCCGCCCAACGATGACAACTACGAGGTGAAGTCGCAGGTCGAACTGCAGGACACCGTCACGCTGGTGGACCTGGTGCCCCACATGCACTTCCGCGGGAAAGACTTTTTGTATAAGGTCGTGTATCCGTCGGGGCAAACCGAGACGCTGCTGTTCGTGCCGAAGTACGACTTCAACTGGCAGCTTGGTTATCTGCTGGCCCAGCCCCTGGTTCTCCCCAAAGGTACGCGCATCGAGTGCACCGCGCACTTCGACAATTCGCCCAACAACCCCTACAACCCGGATCCGACCAAAGAAGTCAGGTGGGGCGACCAGACTTGGGAAGAAATGATGATTGGGTGGTTCCAGGTGACCGTCGATCCCAAAGTCAGCACGGCGGGTTTGGTAAGGATGCTGCCGGGCTCTGCGAAGGCCAGCATAGCGACGCCACCGCCCCCGGCTACACAACAATAGTTGCGGCTTCAGGTCCCGCGCCGCTCCAGGATTTATTTCCCGTCAATGGAAAATGCCAGCAGCACATTCCCCGGCAGTCCACCCCAGATGCCGTAACCGGAGCCGACGAACAACATTCCACCAGCGATTGTTGGTCCCGGCCCATCCATAGCGCCGCCCTTGCCGGCAATTCCATTAACGCCCGCAAATTCCCGGGCGGTATCAAAATTCCAGGTTACCTTTCCGTCCGTTGTCGAATAGGCTCGCAAATGGCCATCCACCGCGCCTGAGAACACGACCCCAGGAATCGCAGAGACAGCCGCTGATTGTGCCGGGCTGCACGAAGGACGCTTGCCACACGAGGCCGGAGGCGCTGCCCACACCTTTTCGCCGGTTGCAACGTCGAGTGCGAAAAGCCCTCCACCGGCCTTGGGATCTGGAATCGGCAAAATGGTCGTTGAACCACGAAGATGGGCGACGTCGGAAACAGCGACGTACATATTCTTGCCATCGTAGGCCGATCCCCACTGAATGCCGCCCAGCCGGCCGCCCTTGCCCACGCGGGTCTCCCACAGAATCCGGCCGTTGTCGTCCGGATCAAGCGCACGCGCCACTCCCGATTTCTGGCTGATCAGCAGCGCGCGCTTCCCGTTCGCCAGGGCCACCAGGATCGGAGACGCGCCGATGTCAAAATCCGGTCCGAGATGTTCTCCGCAGCCCGCTCCCGCGCAGACGATGTTGAAGATGTCATTCTCGGTGAGCTGCTTGGTCCACAGCAGCTTGCCGCTATCTAGGTCGAAGGCCAGGACGGCATCGCTGGTCTTCGTCGCCGGCTCCGAAAAATTATCACCCGTGCCGGCGTAGATGACTCTGCGCTTGACGTCAATCGTGGGCGCCGACCAGATGCTGGCGCCCGACGGGCCCCGGTTCTGCACTCCGGCCGCAGTTTCGGTTGTGGGCCGCGGCTCTTCGGCAATCGTGTAGGTCTTCCAGATCTGTTTTCCGGTGGCCGCGTCCAGCGCCACCAAAGCCCCGCGTGAGGAGCAGCATTCGTACGTGTAGCCCTGGCCCACTTCTTCTCCGCCGGTTACCGGCACAAACACGCGCCCCTCGAAGTATTCCAGCGCGCCGACAATTTTTGCGCGTGGATGGGCGTCGACGCGCACTTTCCACAGCAGTTCCCCGGTGGCGGCGTCAAGGGCGTAGGCGTTTGCCCGCGTATCTCCGAAGAACGCGCCATAGCGCTTCCCCTCCCCCGGAAGCGCGGCGATGAAGATGGCGGTTCGCGCCGGCGATTCCGTTTCAAACGACCAATACCGGCACCCGGTCTTTGCGTCCAGCGAATAAACGTTCCGGTTTGCGCTGGGCACGAAGATTCGTCCGCCGACCACCGTGGGCTGTCCCCACGAGAGCGGAGCATTGGGAAATGCAAAAGCCCACTTCAATTTCAGTTGCGGCACTTGGTCGGCCGTCAGGCCAGCCCGGTCCGCGGGTTGAAAGCGCGCGTTGGTCAGGTCGGATCCCCAGCCATTCCAGTCTGTGCTCGAAGGCGAAAACGGCGCCTTAGCGTCGGGGCACGCGCCTTTTGACGCTTGGCCCGTTTGCCCAACCTTCTTGCCGGTCAGGAACTCGGCGATGAGGCGTTTTTGGGCCGGCGTGAGTAACTGCCCTTGGTCCTTCATCCGGCCGGATTCCAGCGCGCGAATGATGTTTTCCGGCGACATCAGCCGCATCGCAGTGGGCGCAGGAGCGCGCGTCTGGCCGGGATTCTCGTGGCATAGGACACATTGTTTTTTGTAAAGAGTGGCGCCGTCGGGCTCCTGCGCCAGTGCCGAAGGTGAGGCGCTCAGCAGAACCATGGCGCAACCATGCAAGCACCCGATCAACAAAGCACGACGCATATCTATCCTCCGGACCGCTTCCATTTGCCTGGTGTAAGACAGAATCGTCTCGGCGGCGCTCACACTATATCAGTTTTCCGACGCGCGATTGAAACTGCGGTTCGCACGCAGGATGAACCTCTGGCCTTGTAAAAAAGATGGAACCTACTATGATGTGGCCGTGCGCGAAATACCCCGCTTGCCTGCGTCTCCTCTGCACCGGTTTTTGGATTAGAGGGATCGTGCGCCGCTTCGTTGCTGTCCTCGTTCTTCTGGTATCAGCGTCTCTGCTTTCCGCCCATACAGTCATCACTACCAAAATCACCTGGTCGCGCGAAGTGTCGCGCATCGCCTATCAGCACTGCGCATTCTGCCACCACGATGGAGGCTCGTCGTTCTCTCTGATGACTTACGAGGAGGCCAGGCCGTGGGCCGAGGCCATCAAGCAGCAGGTGATCGCCCGCCGCATGCCTCCGTGGAACGCCGTGAAAGGCTTTGGCGAGTTCAAAAACGACCGCGGGCTGACCCAGGAAGAGATCGGCATCATCGCGAACTGGGTCACCGGCGGCGCCCCCGAGGGA
>DASWCG010000403.1:0-7411 GCA_036390175.1 Candidatus Acidiferrales bacterium
AGAAGCAGGGCTTTCAGACTCGGGCGAGAAGACTGCTTCAATCGCCGCCAATCATCAATGGGGACAAGGACGGCAGTCTCTACGCCGCGGCGCGTCACAATCTGCGGGCCCTTCTTGAGGGCGGCGTTGAGGAATTCGGTAAACCGTGCTTTGGCGTCTTGCAGTTGCCAGGAGCCCATGGTGCACCTCCGAAGACCCATGGTACTACGCTAACTAGTCAGATGTCTAGTCATAAGCGCTGCGCATGTGATGGTCCGCGAATGCTGTTCCCTAAAGCGGCCACGCCGGCGGAGCGAACGTGCGGTTGACTTTCCACAGGCGCAAGCGCGATAACCGTCGAAAGTCTATCGGGTAACAACGGAATTTTGAGGAGGGAATCATGAAACGGGGCATGACGCTGATTGGTTTACTTGCATGCGCGCTAGGCGCGCCGCTTTTGGCTCAGACGCCGCAGAAGAAGGCTGCGGCAAACTCCAGCGGCGCGGAGACGGCTGTCGGCAAGCACTACACGCTGGCGGCCACGCCGGAGACGGTGCAGTGGGGCTGGCTGGACCCGAACGAGAAGCCGAAGCTCACGGTGAAGTCCGGGGACACCATTTCTATTGAAACGATCATGCACGCGATGGACCAGATCAAGCCGGGCGTGTCCATGGAGGAAATCGTGCGCCTGCGTCTGGCCAATCCCGGGGGCGGGCCGCACTCGGTGACCGGGCCAATTTACGTGGAAGAGGCCGAGCCCGGCGACACGATGGAAATCCGCATCCTGAAAATTGTGCCGAAACCGGACGCGGTCAATTTTCATTTGCCGGGGTCGAAATTTCCGGCCGTGGGCCTGCTGGCGCCGGAATTTCCGGATGGATTTGTGCGTTACTACAAAATTGACTGGGCCAAGCGGGAGTTCGAGTTCAAACCGGGAATCGTGGTGGACGTCAAGCCGTTCCCCGGGATATTTGCCGTCGGCGTGGACCCCAACGAGCCCAAGGAAAAGGCCGGTCCGCCGATCCACGATGCCAAAGGGCGAACCAGCACGCTGCGTCCGTGGAAGAACGGCTCGAACATGGACCTGAACGAGTTGCAGGAAGGCTCGACGCTGTGGGTGCCGGTATTCCTGAAGGGCGGGCTGATCTGGACCGGCGACTCCCATTGCCGGCAAGGCAACGGCGAGGTGAACCTGACGGCGCTGGAATGCGCCTACAAAGAGATCGAAATCCAGCCGATTGTTCACAAGGATTTGAAAATCGAATGGCCGCGCGCCGAAACGAAAACGCACTGGATTTTTATGGGGTTTGACGAGGACTTGAACGAGGCCATGAAAATCGCCGTGCGCAGCACCATCGAGTTCCTTGCGACGCAGACCATGGCGCCGATGAGCCGCGACGAGGCCTACTCGCTGACCGCCATGGTGGGGGATTGCCGGGTCACGCAGGTGGTGGACATCCGCAAGGGAGTCCACTGCATGGTGCCGAAGGCCATCTTCGTGAAGAAATAGCCGGCATTGATGCTGCACGTGCGCTTGCAATCCGGCGCGCCTGACGAGCCGGATACATCCGATTGGGACGCCATCTGCGCGACTCCGAGCGTGGAAGGCTTCTTCGCGGCGTTGTTTCAGGAGGCCGCGAACTTCAGTCTGCCGGGGGCGGTCATCGTCTCGGAGGAGGAGGACGACATCCGGAAAATTCAAAAGGGCCTGCGCGGCAGCCAGGCCCTGGGCGTGGAGATTACCGTCATCACTTGCACGGAGACTTCGGACCTTCCGACGCTGTGTACTTTCGAGACGCGCGGGCTGCCGGGGATGAAAGTGAAGTGGGATTACAAGCTCGACTATGCCGGCCAGCTTGGGCACGTGGCTTTCCGTCACACGAATCTGGAATGCACATTTGACAGCGCCGCCGAGCAACAGCGGTTCGCGGATGTCTGGCGGCGAGTCATCGGGAAAGAGGCGGTTTTCGAGACAGCGTAGGAAGGCGGGTCATACGGAGATTTGCTGGATGCCAACAAGCTCGAGCGTTCCGATGTCACCGTTTTCGCCCTCCAGGCAAAGCTCGATGACCTCCCGCACGCGTTTCATCAAGGTGTCCAGATTCTTGGCCTAAGTGTGGCAGCCGCGAAGGGCGGGGACCGTCGCGACGAAATAGCCTTGCTCGTCGCGTTCGATAACAACCGTGAACTTCTTTTGAGGCTTCACGTCAACCTCCAGATTTGTTCCAGTCTACCACGCCGAGGGGCAAGGACCGGAAATTCCGCGAGAGAAAGGCTCAGGGAAAGCGTTATCCTGAAGCGGAGTATACACGCCCCGGCTTGGGGTTCGCCCCGCTTTGTGAGAAAATAAGAGTCAGAAAGAGGGCAGGGAATGAGCATCGCGGTAGGGAAGAACGCCACGCTGGAAAGGCCCGACGACTTCGGGAAATTGCTCGAAGAGGAGGGCATCCTCTTCACGCAGCTCGACAAGATCGTGAACTGGGCGCGCAAGAATTCCATCTGGCCGCTGGGCTTCGGGCTGGCGTGCTGCGCCATCGAGATGATGTCCATGGCGGCGTCGCGGTATGACATCGCGCGGTTTGGCGCCGAAGTGTTCCGTCCCTCGCCGCGGCAGGCGGATTTGATGATCATCGCCGGACGCGTCTCGCAGAAAATGGCGCCGGTGATCAAGCAGCTCTACGACCAGATGCCGGAACCGAAGTGGGTGATTTCGATGGGGGCGTGCGCCACGTCCGGCGGGGTTTTCAATAACTACGCCATCGTGCAGGGCGTGAATCAGGTGATCCCCGTGGACGTGTACGTTCCGGGCTGCCCGCCGCGCCCGGAAGCACTGCTGTACGCTGTCCTGCAGCTTCAGAAGAAAATCGAGAATGAACGCGGCTCGTTCAGACGGGCCCTCAACATCTCCTAGCTCCCGGTTTGCCCTGCACGAATTTCATGGGAGAGAAGAAGGCCGGCTGCGTTCCCCAGAAATAATTTCATTAGAGTATGGAATCCGCGAGGATGGACCTCCCCCTCCGCGGAAAAGGCTCGTGCTTTTGACAAAGTTGACTGAATTGATTGACTAGGGTTTGATCCAGCCAGCCGCACCTGCCTTCGTCAGCCAGGATATCGAGGGCGTGTTGTGAGGGCACAGCTTTCCGGTAGGACCGGTCATTGGTCAAAGCGTCGTAAATGTCCACGATCTGAAGGGTGCGCGCGGCGAATGGAATGCGCTCCCCCTGGAGACGGTCAGGGTAGCCGCTGCCGTCCATGCGTTCGTGGTGGTGCCGGATAATAGGGAGCACATTGCGGAAAGACTTGAGCGGCGCGCAGATGTTTTCTCCCACGACGGGGTGCTGCTGCATGATGACGGCCTCGGCAGGGCTCAGAGGGCCGGGTTTGAATAGAATGGCATCCGGAACAGAGACTTTGCCGATGTCGTGAACCAGGCAGCCTACGCGCAGCGCTTCGAGATCCCCTTCGGAAAGAGCGAGGCTCTCGCCGAGGGCAATCGCGTACTGCACGAGCCGTTCAGAATGCCCATCGGTCATCGGATCGCGCGCTTCTATGCTGCGGGCGAGTGAGGCGACGACGGATTGCGCCTGATCGTCAATATAGAGTTTCAATTGGAGGGTGGACTGGACTCGTGTCAACGCTTCCCACCGCGACGGCGGACGCCCCCAGAAGTCGTCGGCGCCTGCTTCGCGGCCTTGCCAGGAATCAGAGGCGCTCGACAACGGCGCGATCAATACGATGGGTGTCAGCCGGTTGAGTGGATTGGCCCTCAGCCGGCGGCAAACTTCGAAGCCACTCATGTCCGGTAAGGAGACTTGCAGCAGCACTAAGTCAGGCTGAAGACGCGGGCATTCCTCCAGCGCGGTTTTCCCATTTTCGGCTGAGAAAACCTTGTACCCTTGGTTGCGCAAGAGCGCTTCCCAATCGGCGCGATTCGATGAATCCGCGTCCACAAGCAGAATCGTTGCGGCCATTGATCCCTCTTCTTCGCCATCCGCCGCAGATGTGGCCTCAGGCGCGGCGCCTTCGGCCTCTCTGCGAGCGAGGAGTCAGCTTTGGCATTCCCGTTGGGCATGAATCCTTTTATCTCATCGCCCCCGGGTGAGGGGACCCAGGTGGGGACACCGTTTTCAAAGCGAGGGAGGTGCCAATCGCGGTTTTGTAACTGCTTGGAAATAAAGGCCGTCCGCGGCAGTATCAGGTAAAGACCCTAGCCGCTTGGGGATATTTGTCAGCGCAAGAGACAGAATTACGCGGTACTGCCGTACCAGTCCGTCAATTTTCGGACAGTTTTCGTCTGGTGTTCGCCGAGGCGGCACTTACTCGCGACAAAACATCGTTGCGGAATCAGGCCAAGAGGGGAGAAGCGGCTTCATGCGCCATGCGAAGTGCGTTCGAGCGCCGCGCGGTCCCAGTTCCCCAACGACGCGCCTGCGTCGTACGTGCTCTGCATAAATTCCAGCAGCGTGGTTTCCGGCGATGCCGCTTGCCGGACGTCGTCGTACATCAAGAAGAATTCCTTCATGGTCGGACTGTAGAAGGCAGCGCCTGGCCGGATCGCCGCTTTCGAAAATCCCGCAGGCTCCGGCGCGGCGTAGGCATAGAAAGCCGCATCCGTGATTTCACCGCTTCCTGGCCAGAATCCAACGCTGATGTCTTCGTGCGAGTAACCCTCCTGCGTGATGAGGTCCGCTCCGGGACGCTCGGGCGCGCGCCGTCCGGAGAATCGCGACACGGCGAGGTCCATGGCTCCCCAGAAGAAATGCACGGGACTGCTTTTGCCGATAAACTTGGCGCGAAATTCTTTGAACACGGTGTCCACGGAGACCAGAATCCGCCAGAACCTGTGCGCATACTCCGGGTCGTAGGAGGCATGGACGCGGTCCTGATCGAATCGAATGGGATTGGGAATCTCCATGGGCAGGGGCCAGATTTTGAGGTTGATTCCCATGGCGCGCAGCGCGGCCATGGTGTCGCGATAAAAGTCAGCCACCGATCGCGGCGCCAGAGGCAGTTGCTTCACGGTTCCGCCGCTGGTGAGGATGACGAGCTTGTGGTCAATGAAATCGAAGGCCATCTCGAACGTACCGGCGTCGTACGGCATGGGGGAAGTCGTGAGTCCGCGGGCGCTGACGTAGAGCGCCACTTCCCACCAGTGGTTCATTCGCGGACTCGTCACCAGCCGGATCTTTCCCACGACCTGCATCCACATGTGGAGCGTCGCGCGTGTGTCTTCCCATTCTTTCAGAGGCAGCGGGGGCCAAGCATCCGGTCTGTGCCCCACGGCCGCGTTTTTCGTTCCGCTCATGCGCCCCCCTCCTTTGTTGAAAGCGCCGAAAGCGCCGCAGCGCTATTCCATCATCAGTTCATCCACATAGCACCACTTCCAATCTTCGCCGGGCTCGAACGATTGGATGATGGGGTGTTTTGTGAAGTGAAAATGCTTGGTGGCATGTTTGTTTTTCGAATCATCGCAGCAGCCCACGTGCCCGCAGGTGAGGCACAACCGCAGGTGAACCCAGGTGTCGCCCAGTTCCAGGCACTCCTTGCAGCCGTTGCCGCTGGGTTGCACCTTGCGAATTTCTTTCAGATGTTTGCAGCGCGTGGCCATGGCATCCTCGTGTCTTCGGCGAACTTCCCACCGCCCAACCCCCGCATTATACTCGCCGGATATCCCTATGGGTCGCCATGCAATTAGAAAACCGGTGAGTTTGTCTCCGGCGAACTCCCCTGCGCGCTCCATCCGTCGCCTGCGGCGCTCCGACCTTCCGGTTGACACCGTCAAACTGGCGCGTTATCTCATCGGCAAAACGCTGGTGCATGATCTTCCGCAAGGCAGGCTGAGCGGGCGCATCGTGGAGACGGAAGCGTATGTGGTGGGCGACGCGGCGGCGCACGCTTTTCGCGGCCAGACCCCTCGAAACCGCTCGCTGTTTCTCGAGCGCGGCCGCGCGTATGTGTATTTCGTGTACGGCTGCTGGCACATGCTGAACGTCTCGAGCGAGCGCCCCGGCATCGGCGCGGGAGTCCTGCTGCGCGCCCTCGAACCGCTGGAGGGAATCGAACGGATGCGGCATCACCGCTGCGGGACGTGCAACGTCCGCGACATCGCCCGGGGTCCCGGGCGTCTGGCCACGGCGCTGCGGATTGACCGCCGCCACGATGGCCTGGACCTATGCGCGGACGGGCCGGTGTGGCTGGGCACTGCGGTCCGACGCACCGGGCCAATCGCAAGGAGCGCGCGCATCGGGTTGTCGCGCGAAGCGCATCGCCTGCTGCGTTTTTACGAGCGCGGCAATCCCTTCGTGAGCGGTTCAATATATTAACTTTCTACCTGGGACAAACCGGACATTCTCACTCTGCAGCGACCGCAGACTGCCAGTCTCTTGAATTATCCTGCCCGGGGTGGTAGGTTCCCGCCCCAGTCCCCACGATGCGGCAGTGCCGGGCGAGGAGCTTTCCAGCCCGCCAAATAGCCGCTCAAATCAAGCCACGAAGGAGAACACAATGAACAATTTCGCGAAGATTGCTTTGCTGGTCGTGGGCTTCGGCCTTTTGACCTTCGCCCTGGGCCAGTTCCACCCCGGTAGCAGCCAAGCAGCAGGTGCCGCGCCGGTCATAGTGACCAACACGCCGCTGCCGGTGGACGTCAACAGCCTCCCGGCCGTACAGGCTCAACAGAGTGGCGCCTGGAACGTCGGCATCAACGGGAACGTGCAAATCGGCAACTCGCCGGCCAGCCCCGTCCCTGTGCGCAACGTGGAAAACCCTGCCCGCCAGCCTTTTCAAGCGTCGGGCCACTGCTCGTTGACGAATCTTCTTAACTGTAGCGCGGATATTGCAGTGCCCGCCGGCAAGCTCCTCGTTATCGAGACTATTACGCTCCAGTTTCTCGTCGACACGGGTTTGCGGGGCGAGGCCAGCGTCGTTGTGACTTTGAACGGAAGCCCGCAGTTCCACCTTTTACCGGTTGATTTCCAAGCGACTACCACCTCTGGCACTGACGTTCTGCGTGGCGCCCATGCAGTGCGCCTCTATGCCGATCCAGGCTCCAAGGTAACTTTCGCGGCAGAAGTCACTAACATCCCGGTAGTGGGTGATTTCACGGCCACCTTCAGCGGATACCTCGTCGATTGTGGCAGCGGGACGGGCACCTGCCCCATCCCGTAGCGGGAGGTTCAAAGCGAATAGGTACCTAAAACCTTCCCGGCTGCGGCCATTCCATGGATTCCTTGCCTATCGTCATGGTCCTGACGGGCGAAGGAATCTCGTCCTGCGGAAATAGCAAACACTGCGGCGGACAGCATGTAAAATGGAAGCAGCTTCGGGGGCTTACCTTGGGGAAAGATTACGAACTGCGGCTCCGCTGTCCGCATGGGGACAACGATGTCTGGATGACCCTGGAGAACCGGGACGAATCGCTCGGACAACTTCT
>DASWCG010000404.1:0-6781 GCA_036390175.1 Candidatus Acidiferrales bacterium
CACCGGCGAGCAAATTGACGCGCGCGTTGCCGAGCTTGCCGAGATGCTCGAAGTCGCCGATGTTTTGGACAAGGTTCCGTCGGAAATCTCCACGGGAACAAAACGTGCCGTGGCGATTGCGCGGGCGCTGGCTCAGGACCCTGAAGCGATTCTCTACGATGAGCCGACGACGATGGTGGACCCTTTGATGGCCGCGCACACCAGCGACTTGATTCTCAAGTTGAAAGAAACACTGCACAAGACCTCCATTGTCGTGACGCACGACACGCACCTCGGGAAGAAGCTCGCCGATCGCCTGGTCTTTCTTCATGAAGGCAAGGTTGCGTTTTTCGGGCCGTGGCTGGAATTCGAGTCATCGCAGGAGTCTTTCCTTCGCAACTTCCGGTTGCAGGATGAGCTGATCCCCGCGCTGGACGTGACCACGTGAGCCAGACGGCCGCGCGTTCAGCGGACCCCAAGAAACAGCTTCGCCGCGTGATGGGTTTCTGGGACGTGTTGCTGTTCAACATTGCCACCATCCTCGGGCCGCGCTGGATTGCCGCGGCAGCGCACAACGGAACGTCTTCGATCAGTCTATGGGTTCTCGCGGCTGTCGGCTTCTTTGTCCCGACGGCGCTGGTGATCGTTGAACTCTCGACGCGCTTCCCAGAAGAGGGAGGGCTATATGTCTGGTCGAAAGAGGCATTCGGTGACTTCCACGGCTTCGTGGCCGGCTGGACTTATTGGATCTACACCTTCTTCTATTTTCCGGGGCTTCTGCTTGCGAGCGTGGCCATGAGCGCATACGTAGGCGGTGCGGGGGCCGGTTTGCTGACGCAAAACCGCACATTTCTGTTGATTGGTTCATTGGTGTTGTTGTTCGTGGCGGTCTTTCTGAACATTGTCGGGCTCAACATCGGCAAGTGGCTGCAAAATGCGGGCGGAGTCGGCACGTATGTTCCATTATTAATGCTCACGGGAGTAGCGAGCATCCTTTGGTGGAAGCAAGGATCGGTTACGCACTTTACTTGGGCCAACATTCTGCCGCAATGGAACTGGGACACGGTGAATTTCTGGTCGCAGATTGCGTTTGCTTTCACCGGGCTCGAGTTGGTGTCGGCGATGAGCGAAGAAATCCGCGACCCGCATCGCACGCTGCCGCGCGCTGCGCTCGGTTCCGGCGTGTTGATTGCGGCGATCTACATCATCGGAACATTCGCGGTGTTGTCTCTAATTCCCGGCGACCAAGTGGACCCGAAGAGCGGCGTCTTCCAGGCGATCACGCATGGTTCAACAGCGTTGCGAGTCGGATTCTTCGGAGTCCTGGCAGCGCTGCTGGTTTCCGTGGGAAATGCGGGAGGAGTGGGCAGTACTGTCGCGGGAATTGCGCGCGTTCCCTTTGCTGTGGGGATCGACCGCTATTTACCGCAGGCATTCGGGAAGATTCATCCGCGCTGGAAGACGCCGTACGTAGCAATTCTGGTTCAGGCGGTCATCTCGGGAGCGATTTTGCTGGTGATTCAGATCAACGAGACTGCGAACGGTGCCTACCAGATCCTCGTGGACGCAGGGATCATTCTGAACTTTATTCCGTTTCTCTACATGTATGCAGCGGCAATCAAGTTGTCAGGAAGAAGGGATCGCCGGGAGAACGGCTCGGCCATCCTGATCCCTGGCGGAAAGTTCGGCGTGTGCGTCGCCGCAGGGCTGGGGTTTGCAGTCGTTGGCGTAGGGATCGCGCTGTCATTCTTTCCCCCCGGAGAGAGCACCAACAAGATTCTTTTCGACGCAAAATTGATTGTTTGCACCGGTGTCGCTGTCTTGGTAGGGCTGGTGTTGTATTACCGCGGGGCCCGGGAGAAGGCGGTCGTGGAGACGACACAAGGACGATAGCTACCGTCAGTCGTGGGCTGTGTTTGACGGTGCCGAATCTTATTGTTCATAGGCTATTGCGCTCTAATAGATGGGCCAGAGGCCGGGCGTGCCAAGCTCGACGAGGTTGTCGTCAGGATCGCGGAAATAAATGCTGATGCCGCCCCTGGGCCAATGGACGCGGCTCTCGATGGCGATGCCTTTGCCAGCCAAGTAATCTTTCCAGGGATTCAGCTCTGACGCGGAAATCGCAAAGGCCAAATGATTGCGGCCCACGCCGTCATGTGGAGGAATGATTCCACCAGGCGTTTCGATTGGCTGCGTCGTTTCGCCCCGCTTGAAGAGCAGCAAGACGTCGCGCTCGGCGACATTGAGCGCGGCGAAACGGCTATCGCCATGCATTTTCGGGAAGCCGAGCAGATCTTCATAGAAACGCTCCGAACGGGCGAGGTCATCCACGTAAAGGCAGGTTTCCAAAATGCCGTTCACCTTCGGCATAGCGGACCTCCTTAGAAGCCTTCTCGGATCAGGCGTTCCATCGAGACACGGGATGCAGCGGGCTCATGTCTTGCGTCGAGAAGGCGCTCTACGTACTTCGCTAGAATGTCGCATTCGAGATTGACGGCGTCACCGGTGGTGCGGTCGCGCAAGTTCGTGCGCGCGTAGGTGAAGGGAATGATGGCCATCTCAGCAATGCCGTCGCGCCACGCCGCGACCGTTAGGCTGACGCCGTCCACGGCGATCGAGCCTTTCATAGCGATGTAGCGCCCGATATCATCCGGGACGCGGACGGCGAGCCACCAGTTTTCGCCTTCGGGCCTCAAGTGGGCCACGCGGCCGATGCCATCCACATGACCCTGGACAAAGTGTCCGCCGAATTCTTTGCCCGCTGTGACGGGACGTTCGAGGTTGAGGATGGCACCGGATTTGAGTTCGCCAAACGAGGTTCGGCGGAGGGTTTCGCCGGAAAGGTCGGCGCTGAAAGTATCGTCGTTGAGCGCCGCGACGGTAAGACAGCAGCCATTGGCGGCGATGCTGTTGGAAACGGCAAGAAACGGCGCGACTCCAGCGGCACGGACGGTAAGGCGGCCGCCTTCAACCCCGCTCTCGAGTGATTTCACGAAGCCCAGATGCTCAATGATTCCCGTAAACATTGGTCAGGTATCCCTCGATTGCCAAGTCCGGGCCGAAGCGGTGAACGGAAATATTTTCCAGAGCGCCCAGCGCGAGGCGATTTGCAAGCGCGAAGGGCACGTCCGGGCGTCCAGCGACTTTTGCCGCATAAAAAAGGAAGAGCTTGTCCACCACGCCGGATGCAAGGGCGGCGCCGTTCAGAGCGCTCCCCGCTTCGAGAATCACGCTGAGGATATCGCGTTTTCCCAATTCGCGAAGGACCGCTTTCAAATCCGGCCGCCCGCCTTGGCCGCGGGTCTGAAAGATTTCGATGCCGGCCTTTTGCAGGGCGCGCGCGCGGGAATTCTTCGGCGCTTGCGTGGTCATCACCAGCACGTCTTCATCCGCCGTTTTCGCGAGCTTCGATTTCAGCGGAAGGCGGAGGCGCGAATCGAGAATCACACGAAGCAGTTTTCGGCGGCGGGAGAGGCCGCTGCGGTCGGTGAGGAGCGGGTCGTCGGCGAGGATGGTGCCAATGCCGGTCAGAAGCGCGTCCGAAGCGTGGCGCATGCGATGAACTTCGGCGCGGGACTCCTCGGAAGTGATCCCCGTTGCGCTCTTACGCTTGCCGGATTGCGGCAGCGCGAGCTGGCCGTCGAGGGTCAGCGCGGACTTGAGCGTGAGGAATGGGCGCTTCTGCGTGATCCAGCATGCGAAACCCTCGTTCAATCGGTGAGCCTCAGCTTCGCAAACACCGCTTTCAACGGCGAGACCGGCGCCACGGAGTTGCGCGAGGGCCCGCCCGGCGACGGCAGGGTTTGGGTCAGGCATCGCGGCGACGACGCGGTGAATTTTGGCGCGGAGGATTGCATCGGTGCACGGCCCCGTGCGTCCCGTAGTGCAGCACGGCTCAAAGCTGACATAGAGCGCCGCGCCCTGCGCGTTTCGGCCCGCGGATTTCAGAGCGACGATTTCGGCGTGGTCGCGCCAGTCGTATTGATGAAATCCTTCGCCAATCACCTGCCCATCTTTCACGAGGACTGCGCCGACCGTTGGATTCGGGCTCGCGAGGCCGATGCCTGTGCGCGCCAGCTCCAGCGCGCGATTCATGTAGGCGATGTCGTGCGTTTCCATGTTGTCCGGGGGCGTCAATCGAAAAGGGAATTGACGAAAGTCTGCGGATCGAAGGGAACCAGATCGCCGATTTGCTCGCCCGTGCCCACGAAGCGGATAGGCAGACCCAGCTCGCGCGCGATGGCGATGACGATGCCGCCTTTGGCGGTGCCGTCAAGCTTGGTCAAGATGATTCCTGTGACGCCGACGGAGTTGGTGAATTCGCGAGCTTGCGACAGTCCGTTCTGTCCCGTGGTGGCGTCCATCACCAGTAAAACGTCATGGGGTGCGCCCGGGACGACCTTCGCCGCGGTGCGCTTCATTTTTTCGAGCTCAGCCATCAGGTTGGATTTGGTGTGCAGGCGGCCGGCAGTATCCACGATGACGGCGTCGGCTGAGCGGGCGCGGCCCGCGGCGACAGCGTCGTAGACGACGGCGGCGGGATCGGCACCGGGCCGCTGCTTGACGAGTTCAACGCCGTTGCGTTTGGCCCAGACTTCAAGCTGTTCGACGGCGGCGGCGCGGAAGGTGTCTGCGGCGCAAAGAATCACACTCCGCCCCTCCCGGCGAAGGCGGTTGGCGAGCTTGCCGATGCTCGTGGTTTTTCCAGTGCCGTTGACGCCGACGACGAAGATGACGCGAGGGTCCGCGCCGTTCTCGGCGACTTCCTCACCACGGACGGGCGGAGTTGCGGGAGCTGCGCCGTCGGAAGCTGACAGAATACTCATGAGTTGCGCCTTGATTTCCTGCTTGAGATGGGCGGCGTCGGAGAGGACGTGACGCTCAACCTTATCGCGCACGGCGGCGAGGACGTCGCGCGTGGTGCGCACACCCAGATCCGCGGCCAGAAGCACGTTCTCGAGCTTGGAGAGAACGACAGGTTCTATCTTCTTCTCGCCTTTGAAAATTTCTTCGACGCGCGCGGAAAGCTCTGAACGTGTCTTGCCCACCGACTGCTTGAGGCGTTCGAGCAGCGAGGGTTCGGATTTTCCAAACAGTGTAATCATGCGTGAAACGGCCGATGTATAGCTGAAGCATTCATTCTAACAGAAGAGTTACGTGGGAGCCTATTTGCGGCGGCGAATGCGGAGAGCCAGAGAGGGGTACTGTACGACGGCGAAGCGTAGCCCGGCATTCTCCAGAAGGAGTTTTTTTTGGTCCCTGCGGGACGGCGCGGAGTATCACAGGCGCTTGAGGACAGCCCGCGCCAGCGTTTTCGATTCTTCGATACGCGCAGATTCTGCGCGAACGCCGCCGACACTGATGCGCAGGAAGGTCTCACCTTGGAGCACGTAGAGCGCGCCGGCGACGGGGTTACCCACCCAGTAGGCTTCCTCGCCGAGGCCGTGGATGAGGCGCGGTTTGCTCTCGACGCTTTCGGGTTCCGACTTGTTTGTGGCATTGTCGTCAGCGCGCATTTCTTTTTCCCTCAGGCCAGGAGGATGAAATTGCTGCCGCCAAAATTGACGCGGTCTGAGCGCAGAGGGCCCGGCCGGATCGGTTGTGGCCAACGTCAAGGTGACCGATTTCGCAGGCGTGGCCGTAAGGAAGAAGCATTGCGACATCAATATGCCGCCGCTCGGCTGGACGCCCGGCTTAGTTTCTTTTACCGGCTCACCCTGGACGGCTTCGATTTCCGCGCTGGTGAGCAGCGCGCAGACGTCAATCTTCGGTTTTGCCAGGGCGGAGCCGGTGCCAGCTTTCGTCTTCTGCGGCAAGCCAATGAGCCCGCGGCCTGCGGGCAATGGGATTGCGGAGAAGAGTAGGGCACAAGACAAAACACGGATTGCTAAAGTGTGAGTCATATGTCTTCTGCTCAGGAGAAGGCCGCTCGACCGGCCTAGGCTGAGGCTTAGACTCACGCGTGTCAAGACGATGGCGCGGACGCCCCGCCCTCATAGGCCAAAGGCCGAACAACCTGCGCTACCGATAGGGCGGCGCAATCGCCCGATTTTTGATATGGGAGGAAGCCCGCGACCTAGCTAAAGGCCACGCGGGCGGCCATCGCACTGGCGCTCGGGGGCGCTGCGCACACTGCGGTTTCAATTTTGATTATGCACGTTGCAGTTCGGGTCGCCGGTGACTCCCGTGGCGGGGTCGCCAAAGCACAGCTTGCCACCGCCCTCGATGTTGCCGGTGTTTGTACCAAACTGCGTCCCATCGAAGGATGCCAAGAGGCCGCGACCGCCCACTTGCCGGGCGATGGTGGCCAGGGCGTCTTGCGCGCTGGCCGGGCCGGTCGAGGCATTCTGCGTGGAGTCGGTCACGCAACTGCCGGTGCAGCCGTCGGCGTAACCGACCAGCACGCGCCCGAACTTGTCCACAGTGATGTCATTGAAGTCGAGCAGATTGCGGCACGGATTGCTGCCGCCCTGGTTCCATATGCAGCCACGCTGGACCGGGTCGGAGGGCGTGGCGTCAACGGTTGTCCAGGTGTGGCCAGTGTTGTAAGTGAACGCGACCAAGAGATGCCAGACGCCGAGGAAGTCGGCTGATTGGGTATCGCCGGAGGTCTGCGTGCCGAGGAAGGCAAAGGCCGCGCGGTTGTCGTCGCCGACGATCACCTCAGCGAACTCGGCATTCTGGATTCCGAACGGAGTGCCAGCGTCCTTGGACTTCGACCAACTCAGTCCGCGGTCATGCGAGACGGCGATCTTGGCGTGGCCATCCACATTGACGTAACCGAAATAGATGGTGTTGTTCG
>DASWCG010000405.1:0-1786 GCA_036390175.1 Candidatus Acidiferrales bacterium
CTCACTGCCGATTTCGGGATCGTCCGGGGCATGTCCTCGGCTCCCACCCGCTGCGAATTCGGATGGCGGACGGAAGAGGATGGCGTGGAAGCGGTATATTTGCCGAGCCCCCTGCGCTATCGCGCGCTCACCTGGAATCCCAAAGCGCGGCCGTTTTGCCGCAGGCGGCTCTCCGAATTTGATGCCGTGCATATTTTCGGCCTGTATGATTTTCTAGGCCCCACGGTCTCCGCGGCGTGCCGCGGGCGAGCCATTCCCTACGTGCTCGAACCCATCGGAATGTTCCGCCCGATTGTGCGGAGTTTATGGCTGAAACGCCTGTTTCACTCTTGGCCGGGGGGCCGTATGATTCGAGGGGCGCGCCGTGTAATCGCCACGGCTAAGCAGGAAGCCGATGAGTTCGTTGCGGGCGGAATCCCCGCTGAGAAAGTCATGCTCCGCCGCAATGGGGTTGAGCCTCCCGGCAAACTCCCGGCCCGCGGATCCTTTCGCCGCCGATGGGAAATTCCGGCGGAAGCGAAACTGGTTCTTTTTCTCGGGCGTTTGGTACAAAAGAAGAGTCCGGACTTATTGGTGGAAGCTTTTGCGCGGTGGCGCGTTTCGGGCGGAAATGGCGTGACGGCACGGCTCGTGTTTGCGGGCCCCGAGGAGCGCGACGGCACGCGCGCGCAGCTGGAATCTCTTGCGAGGAAGCACGGTTTGCAAGGACAAATAATTTACACCGGCGCTCTCTATAATGAGGCCAAGTGGGCGGCGTATAGCGATGCGGATGTGTTTGTGCTTCCGTCGCGCAACGAAAACTTTGGCAACACTGCCGCGGAGGCCGTGGCGTGTGGAACGCCCGTAATCGTGACGGAAAACTGCGGGATTGCCGCGCATTTGGCCGGGCGCGCGGGTCTGGTGGTAGCGCACGACGCCGAAGCGCTTGGCGGGGCGCTCGCACGGGTCCTGGGTGATGTGGCGCTCCGTGCCCGGCTTGCCGCCGGCTGCGCCGAAGTGACGGCGTCGCTCGGCTGGGATGAACCCGTGGCCGAGATGGAAGCCCTTTATCAAACCCTGGCGCGGGAGGCTGGCAAAGGATGAAGAGCCATCCTTTCTTCCACGCGGCCTGGTCCGCGACGAATCTTCTGCTGGCGGCGAGCCTGGTGGCTCTTATTTACGGCGCTGCTTGGGAATACTCGACGCGGCGCTATTTGAAGGGATTCGCCGATGCCGTCGTTCCCATCACGGCGGCGCCCGAGCAGAAAATCGAGGCCATCCTGGAATGGATGCGCAGCGGTCCGCGGCGCGCCAGCATTGCGAATCCAAACGCCGTGGACGGGCGCGACCCGCAGACCACGCTCAACTATCGGCAATTGCTCAGCGTTTGCGGCACGGCCACCAATGCCTTCATCAACCTGGCGATCAGCGCGGACCTGCGCGTGCGCCGGTTGCTCCTGCTTACTCCCAGCCAAACCACCAAGCACGTGGTCGCGGAAGTTCTGGTGGACGGCCGCTGGGTGATCGTGGACCCGGCCTTTCGCGTTGCTTTCCGTGATTCGAATGGCCGCCTGCTGACACGCCAGGATCTGCGGGTCCCGGCGGTGCTGGCTCAGGCCACGCAGAATATTCCCAACTACTCCGCCGAATACACTTATGAAAACTTCGCTCATGTCCGTTTGAAGCGCATTCCCTTAGCCGGCGGGACAATTCGCAAGGTGCTCGACTTCACCTATCCAAACTGGGAGGAGACCATCCATTGGAGCCTGCTCCTCGAACGCGCGTCCTACGCTCTTTTGATTTCCTC
>DASWCG010000406.1:0-27462 GCA_036390175.1 Candidatus Acidiferrales bacterium
ACTGCACTCATGGACGCTCCCTATTGCGAAGTTGCGCTGCCGGTACCGCTGCGGAGTGTGTTCACTTACGCGGTGCCCGCAACGCTGCGCGAACAGGCCGTGCCGGGCAGCCGCGTAGTGGTGCCGTTTGGCCGGAGGGCCATGGTGGGAGTGGCGCTGCGCCGCACAAGCGAAAAGCCCGAAGTGCCGAAGATTCGAGAGATTGTTCAAGTTCTCGAGTCTGCGCCGGCGCTTCCTGCCAGCTTGCTCGAGTTGGGGCGATGGGTCGCGGACTATTACGTCGCTCCGGTGGGAGAAGTTTTCCGGGCGATGCTGCCACCGCTGGTGGAAGTCCGGACAACACGCGAAGTGAGTCTTACTCCGGCGGGGACGCAAGGACACGGGGAGCTTTCTTCCCGCCGCGACCTGAAGGATTCGGAAAAAGAAGAGTGGAGTTTGCTGGCGCAGCTGCTGCGCGAGGGGAAGCCGGTGGGCGTCACTGCGCTGCGGAAGAATCTGCGCGCGGAGGCGGTGCTCGGGCGATTGCAACGGCGCGGATGGATCGAGATGCACGAGGTGGCCGCGGGGCGCAAGGGACGGACACAAAGAATTGTGGCATGGAAGGGCCAGACGGCTGCCGCGGAGAAGGGCAAGTCCACCGCCACGACGGAGCGCATACGCAGAATCCTGGCGGAGGAGCGCGGGCCGCTGCCCGTGCCGCTCCTGCTGAAGATCGCGAGGGTCTCTCGTGCCGCGGTGGCCCGATTGATTCGCGTAGGGACACTGGAGAGTTGGGAGGAGCCGTGCGATCCGGGTGAAGATCCCTTCGACACAGACTTCACGCCACCTGCGAATGCGCTGAATGCGGAGCAGGAACGGGCGATGGGGGAGATACGCACGTGGCTCGATGCGCGAGAGTTTACCGTGGGGCTTCTGCACGGGGTGACGGGCAGCGGAAAGACAGAAGTGTATTTGCGCAGCGTACAGGAGGCGCTGGCGCGGGGGCGGACGGCGTTGATACTCGTGCCGGAGATTGCGCTGACGCTGTGGGTGGGGCGATTGTGCCGCGCCTGGTTTGGAGCAGAGTTCGAGGGAGTCGCGGTGATGCATTCGGCGCTCGGCGACGCAGAGCGGGCGCGGGAATGGTGGCGGGTGCGGCGGGGAGAAGCGCGCGTGGTGGTGGGAACGCGCTCGGCGGTGTTTGCCCCGCTCGAGAATCTGGGCCTCGTGATTGTGGATGAAGAACAGGAGGCCAGTTACAAGCAGGAAGAAACGCCGCGGTACAACGGCCGCGACACGGCGATTGTCCGCGCCAAGCGCGAGGGGGCCGTGGTGCTGCTGGGGTCGGCGACGCCCTCGCTCGAGAGTTACCACAACGCGCAATCCGGGAAATACAAGCTGCTCCTGCTGGAATCGCGCGTGGAAAACCGGCCCCTCGCGCGCGTGGAGATTGTGGACCTGCGCGAAGAATTCAAGAAAACCCATAAGGTCGGGCCGATCTCCACGCGGCTGCACGAGGCGCTGGCCGAAAGTCTGCAAAACGGCACGCAGGTGGTGGTGCTGATCAACCGGCGCGGGTATTCGTGGTTTGTGATGTGCCGGAGCTGCGGCGCGGCGGTGCAGTGCGTCCATTGCAGCATTTCGATGACGTTTCACAAGCGGCGCAACCAGCTTGCGTGTCATTACTGCGGGGCCACGCGAGCCGTGCCGAAGGTCTGCCCGAAATGTGAGTCGGAGCACATTCATTTTTTTGGCGAAGGGTCAGAGCAGCTCGAGGAACACCTGCGCCAAGAGTTTCCCGAGGCACGCATTGCGCGGCTCGACCGGGACACAGCCCGCACCAAGCGCGCCTACCAAGAGATTCTGGGGGCATTCGCGGAGGGGCAGCTCGACATTCTGGTGGGAACCCAAATGGTGGCGAAGGGACACGATTTTCAGCGCGTGACGCTGGTGGGCGTGGTGGCGGCGGACGCTTCTCTGAGCCTGCCAGACTTCCGCGCGGCGGAGCGGACGTTTCAATTGTTGACGCAAGTGGCGGGCCGCGCGGGACGCGGCGCACTGCCGGGAACGGTGCTGGTGCAGACTTATTATCCGGAGCACTACGCGATTCAGGACGCCGTGAGGCAGGACTATGCGGCCTATTTCGAGCGCGAGGTGCACTTCCGGAGGATGATGCAGTATCCGCCGTTTACGGCTCTGGCGAACGTGATCGTGCGGGACCGTAAAATTGAGAATGCCATTCGATGGTCGCGGCGGCTGGGGGAATTTTTCGCGCCGTACGAAGCGAAGGGAATCAAGGTGCTGGGTCCGGCAGCAGCACCACTGGCGCGGCTGAAAAATGAATACCGGTTTCAGTTTCTGCTGAAGTCGCCGAAGCGAGCGATGCTGACGGCCGCACTTTCCGGCGCCCTCGATTTTTGCGTCCGGCAGGAGATTCCCGGGACGGCTATCCTGGCCGATGTGGATCCGGTGAGCTTGTTCTAAGCCGGGGCGCGGCGGCGCCAGAGGTAGTAGGCGGGGAGTCCGAGGACGAGAAGAGCGAAACCCACAGCGAGATGTTTGAAGCCGTTGGGGTCATGCACTGCGGCATAGAAAGCGTTGGCCACCAAAGCTGCGGCGGCGAGAACGAAGAGCAGAGGGGTCCACGGGTAACCGGGAGTGCTATACGGGCGCGGTGCTCCCGCCCCCATCCGGCGCAAGGGAAAAATGCTTGCCGCCCCGAGTCCGTAAAAAATCCAGCCGATAAAAATTACGCCGCCAATCAACTCGGTAAAGTTGCCGGCAACTGCCAGGACGGCGGACCAAATCCCCAGCGCGGTAACTGCAAATGCCGGAGTGAGGAATTTGGGGTGGACTTCGGCGAGCTTGCGGAAAAAAAGCTTGTCGGCGGCCATGGCATAGAAGACGCGCGGAGCGGTGAGAAGCACGCTGTTGGCGGCGCTGAAGGTGGAGACAAGGATGGTGAGGGCCACGACCTTCGCGGCCTTCTTGCCCAGGACCTCGGCGATGGACGTGGCGGCGATGGCGTCTGTATGGGCGGCGCCGGAGGGGCCAAGCGCGGCGAGATACGCGACGTTGGCGAGCAGATAGATTCCGATCAGCGCGAGCATGCCGGCGAGAAACGCGCGCGGAAAATTCCGCTGCGGATTCACAACCTCGCCGGCGCTGTAGGTGCCGAATTGCCATCCCTCGTAAGCCCAGAGCACGGCGATCATTGCCAAGCCGAAGCTGGAAATCAGCGAACCGGCGGGTTGCGGGGCCAACAGAGCGCGCACGGATTCGGAGGAATGGCGCCCCAGAGAAAGCAGGATCGCGCTGATGACCAGAATGACGCCGGCCTTTGCCAGGGTGGTCCAGTTCTGGAGATCGGAACTCTTGCGCGTTCCCCAGACGTTGACGACGGTAAGAACGGCAATCATCACAACGGCAACGAGCTTGGCGCCGAGGGGCGAAAGAGGAATGACCTCGCTCGCATATGTGCTGAAGGCACGGGCCAGCGCAGCCACCGAACCGCTGGCGATAACCAGAAACAGGGACCAGCCATACAGGAACGCAGAGAGAGGGCCGAAAGCGTCGCGGATGAAGCAATAGAGACCGCCGGCCTCGGGATTCGAAGCGGAAAGCTCCGCATAGGTCAGCGCGCCGAGAAGAGAGAGCACGCCGCCGGCGATCCACACCAGCAGCGCCAGCGCCACCGAGCCGCCGACCTGTCGCAGGATGCCGCCGGGAACGAGAAACAACCCCGAGCCGATTACCGAGCCGATGAACAGAAGAAAGAGGTCGCGCAGGCTGAGGGTGCGAACGAGCTGAGACATGGTGGGCGGGTCCGCCGCGGCGAAGCGGGCGCATCATACCGCGTTCGGAACCGGCGTCAACGGAAAGATGCAGGAAAGGATTCCCGTATTCAGGATGCGTGGGGCCCTTCGGCAATCGGAGCCGGCATGAAGCACAGAAGGAAAATCAGCAAAGCGATGCCCGCCCACATCAGGCGTTTGCGGTCGAGAGGCCGCCAGGTATCGAGAAGAGGTGGATGACGGAAGCCCAGGGCAAGCAGAAGCACGCACCAGAGAAGCCACCCCTGCCACCGGTAAACAATGTAGAGCGGCACCATGCTCAACGCGAGCGCGACGGTTATCTGGCGATGCCGGTGGCTCATGACGGAATAAAGAATGTGGCCGCCATCGAGCTGGCCGGCGGGAAGGAGGTTGAGCGCCGTGGCGAACAGGCCGGCCCAGGCGGCGCGGCCGATAGGGTGCAGGAGAAAATCGCGGGCAGGAATGCCGGGGCGAAGAAGATGTTCCAGGATTCTCTGGAGCAGGGGATCGCCAAAGAGCAAGGGTGCGCCGGACTGCACTCCGGGAATGATTTTCGCGTACCACACGCCGATGGCCAGCGCGGGAATTGCCAAGATGAATCCAACGACCGGTCCGGAGAGGCCCACGTCAAATAGCGCGCGCCGATCGCGAATCGGCGAACGAATCTTGATAAAGGCGCCCAGCGTGCCGATGAGAGTCGGCGCGGGAATGAAGTAAGGATAGCTGGCCTGGATTCGATGATAGCGGCAGGCGAACCAGTGGCCGAGTTCGTGGGCCAGGAGAATGCCGAGCAAGGTAAGCGCAAAAGGGATGCCGGGGAGAAGAAGGCGCGGCGCCGTAACAATTGCGCCGTAGAAGCGGAAGAAGTCGTCGAGAGAAATGGTTTGGTTGTTGGCGTAGGCGGCGGCGAATTGCGCCCCGGTGGCGAGCGAAGACAACAGCGTCACCACAAAGAGCGCCAGGGCGATGGCCAGAGAGCGCCCCTTGCGATAGGGCCGCCACTGCGGCGGCGGGCCGGGGATATAGGCTCTCGAGAACCGCTCGGGGTCGAGAACTTCGACGTGGACAGCCCCGGAGCCGTTACCATTGCTCATAATAAGTTAGACGCGCCGGAAGCCGAAACTGGCACAGAATGTGCAGGTCAGAGGGCTTGCAGCTCCTTACCCGGCTTGAAGCGAACGGCCTTGCCCGGCGGGATGGCCACTTCTTCTCCGGTGCGAGGGTTACGGCCAATGCCGGTCTTGCGGGGCCTGACGCTGAAGACTCCGAAGCGGCGGAGCTCGATGCGGTCGCCACGGCCCATAGCGTTCTTCAAGGCTTCGAAGACGGTCTCGACGGCCTGTTCCGCCTTGGTGCGCGTGATTCCGGTGTTGTTGACCACGGCGTTGACGATATCGAGCTTGATCACACAGACCTCCCGCAAGCGGAACGCCCGCAGTAGAAATGGATGCTCATGCTAGACATCCCGGTGCGGGTTGTCAAGATGCCCGGGGTGTACTACACTGCGCTGCTTTTTCAGCAGGCAACCATGGCGGTGTACGCCAGGAGGATGGAATGACGGTGAAGCCGGATCGCTGGATCCGCCGGATGGCGATCGAGCACAAAATGATCGAGCCGTTCGAGGATCGGCAGGTGCGCGAGGGTGTGATCAGCTATGGCGTGTCGTCCTACGGCTACGACCTCCGCGTGGCGGACGAGTTCCGCATTTTTACCAACGTCAACTCGACGATTGTGGACCCAAAGCACTTCGATCCGAAATCGTTCGTCGAGTTCAAGGGGGAAGTGTGCATCATTCCGCCGAACTCGTTCGGGCTGGGGCGGTCGGTGGAGTATTTCCGCATCCCGAGGAACGTGCTGACGCTCTGCGTCGGCAAGTCCACCTACGCGCGGTGCGGGATCATCGTGAACGTGACGCCGTTCGAGCCGGAGTGGGAAGGGTTCGTCACCCTGGAGATCAGCAACACGACTCCGCTGCCCGCAAAAATCTACGCCAACGAAGGGCTCTGCCAGGTGGTGTTTTTCCTCTCTGATGAGGATTGCGAAGTTTCCTACAAAGATAAGAAGGGAAAGTACCAGGCGCAGCAGGGGATTGTGCTGCCAAGACTGTAAGATCCGCCGCTCACGTTGGTCCGCTCAGAAAATGCCGCGCACCATCGAGGCAGCCTGCTTAATTTGGACATGTGATTTCTCGGAAGGTTTATCGAACGGCAGGTGGTATTCAGTTTTGTGCCGCCGACGAATTGGGTTTGCCCGCAGCGAGAGGGAAGCCGAGTTGGCGCCAGGCGGGAAGGCCGCCGGCGAGAGGGCGGATGCGTTCGATGCCGCGCTTTCGCAGGAGCAGCGCCACACGGGCGCTGGTAGCTTCGTTGGGTCAAGTACAGTAGAGGATGACGTCGCGGTCGCGGGGAAGCAACTCAGCGTGGTCGTCGAGTTCGCTGGCGTCCATGTGGACGGCACCGGGAATGGTTTCGGGCGCGGCCTCGAAGTCCAGGGAATGGCGAAGGTCCACGATGACGAGGTTTTCGCCGGCGTCCAGTTTGCGCTTCAATTCTTCGGGCGAGATTCGCGCGATGCGGAGTTCACGGATGAATTTCCGGCGCTTGAGAAATTTCCACGCGATGTAGCCGCCGAACGCGGCGGTTACAATTGCCAGCAGTCCGCCTCCAAGCCTCAGCGCCGGGCCCGCGACGCGTTCAATCTCGTTGGCGAACACATAGCCCAGGCCGAGAAAAGCGCCCACCCAGATGGCCGCGCCGAGCGCATCGAACAACAGAAACCGCGTCCGGCTCATTTGAAAGACTCCCGCAAGCGGCGGAGCGGCGGTGTTGAGTCCGGGGACGAATTTGGCGATCAGCAGGGACTTGGCTCCATGTTTTTCAAACACACCCTCCGTGCGGCGGACGCAGGAATCCGGCTCGAGTGAAATGCGGCAAAGGAACTGGAGGATCTTGACGCCCTTGCGCCGGCCCAGCTGAAACCAGATGGAATCGCTCAACAGCGCCGCGGAGATGGCCAGCACAAGGGCGGCCAGCAGGTTCATCCGGCCGCTGCCGGAAAGCGCGCCCGCCGCCAGGAGCAAAGGCACAGAAGGAACCGGCAAGCCGAGCTGTTCCGCGAACACCCAAACGAACACGACGGAGTAGCCGTGGCGGTAGAGGAATTGGAGCATTTCGTTCATTATGGTCTGGCGCGAAACTCCCTACTCGCATGCGATGAAGGCTTCCCCTTCACCGGACGAGAGCGGAAGTCTGCTTCCATTTCCCGGAAAAAACAAAATCTTCGAGCGGCTTGCGCGAGCGCGGCGCAAACTCCCGCGCGCGAAGGTTCTCGGGGACTGCGTCTGCCGTAGCGGGATACCCGAGCGCGATGGCCGCGACCGGCTCCCAATCCCGGGGAATAGAGAAGAGCTCGCGGGCTTTCTCCACGGAGAAACCGGCCATTTGATGGACAGCCAGGCCCAATGCGGTGGCTTCGATAACGAGACTCATTGTTGCCTGGCCAGTATCATGGAACGCATGCCGGTTGGGCTGGCCGGTCCGTTCGAAATTGCCTTTGGCAATGGAGAGCATCAGAACCGGAGCGTTTTGCGCCCAAGCGCGGTTGCCTTCGACCAATGTGCTGAGAACACGCTGGAATTCCTCGGGATCGTCCTTGGTCGCAACGATATAAGCCCACGGCTGCTCGTTATATGAAGAGGGCGCCCAGCGCGCCGCTTCCAAGAGGATTTTGAGAGTCTCGGCGGAGACGGGGCGCGGGGAGAACACGCGCGGGCTCCAGCGCTGGCGAAGCAGCTCGTGAATCGGAAATTTAGCATCGGCCGGCTTTTCCATATCCATGTCCTCAATTTCCTCTGCCGGGCTCTTTGTGGCTCGCCCCGCGACTGTAAGATGCGCCAGCGCCCGAAGGAGATACAACTCTCTGCTCTGCGGAGCGACGCAGGCTCACGGCTTCTGGGCCGGGCGCAGAAGCACCTCGCTGATGAAGCTCTGCGGGGCCTGGGTGAGGAGCATCTCCACGGCATGCGCCACGTCGTCGGGCTGGAGCATTTTCGCGGAATCCTTCCCGGTATGGGGCGAGAACTCGGTGGCTACAGTGCCGGGGCAGACGACACTGACACGGATGCCGTGGCCACGGAGTTCTTCCGCCAGGCAATAGGAAAAGCCTTGCAGACCCCATTTGGAGGAGCAGTAGATTGCTCCACCGGCGAAAGCGTTCTTTCCAGCGAGCGAGCTGATGTTGATGATATGCCCGGAGCGGTGGCGGATCATTTCCGGGGCGACGGCGCGGCAGAGCAGGAACACCGCCTTGAGATTGGTGTCTAATACAGAGTCCCAGTCTGCCTCGGAGAGCTCGATGGCTTGCCCAAAGACACCGACGCCGGCATTGTTCACCAGAATGGAAAGAGGTCCGAGGGCGGCGTGAACACGCTCGACGAGCGCGGCGATCTCGCCGGGGCGGCGGAGATCGGCAGGAAAAGGGAAGACTTCGCCGCCTTCGTGAGACAATCTTTCAGCAGCGGCGCGGAGGGTGGCGGCGTCGCGGGCACAGATGGCCACGCGCGCCTTCAGGCGCATGAGCCGCCGCGCAATGGCCAGACCGATGCCGCGACTTCCGCCGGTAACGAGCGCGGCTTGTCCGGCGAGCGATTCGCAAGGCGAAGACTCCTGAGGTTTCACAGGGCTCCTTGTGGGGCGACATTTCCGCCGCCCGCCCCATCTTAACATTCAGGAGCGCTAGAGCCGGAGAACCGGAAGGATAAGGCTCATGACGGGTTTGCCGGATAGGACACGTGGAACGCATGAAACACCCTTGCAGGGCAGGGGGCGTATTCCCTATAATCCAGAAGTTTTTTGGCCCCGTCAGAGTCTTCCCGAAAAAGAGGTCGCGCCGAGCGAAGGCGGGTGGCTCTTCTAATTCAGCCACACTTGAGGAGACAAAGATGAAGCGAACCCGGAAGAGAAATACCTTGGCGGCGATAGCCGCGCTTTTGGCGATGACGATGTGCGGGCCGGTCCGCCGGGCGGCTGCACAGGCTGCGGCGCAAGATCAGGGGAAGACAGAGTACACGCCGGCTCAATACAACACCTACACGGCGGCGACGAGTCAGCCGACACCCGCGGCCAAGGTGAGGGCACTGGAAGATTTCCTGCAAAAGGACCCCACGGTCTCGCTGCAACTGCAAATCCCGGCTCTGAAGACGATCTGGTTTACTTATTTCAACGACTTGAAGAATTATCCGAAGACCGTCGAATTCGCCGACAAGCTCCTGGCGCTGAGCGACAAAGTGGATGACACCACCCGGCTGCAGGCAATTTATTACCGCTCCCTTGCCTTCCATACAATCTTCAATTCGAAGGCCCCGGATGCTAAAGCGCAGGCTACCGCAGAGCTCGCTGCCGCCAAGAGCGGCATCCAGTTGCTGGGCGCCTGGAAGAAGCCCGAGGGCGCGACGGATGAGCAGTTTGCGCAGAGCAAGAAGCAGTTCGAGGCGATGTTCACCTACAGTGTGGGTTTTGCGGCGCTGGAGCTGAAAGACTATCCGGCGGCTGTGGAGGGGTTCAAAGCAGCACTGGTGGCGGACCCCAGCAACAGCGTGTCGTATTTCCGGCTCGGCGTGGCTTATCTCTCGATGACGCCGCCGCAGTACCTCGACGGCTTCTGGGCGCTTTCGCGCTCGATATCGCTGAAGGGGCCGACGGAATCTCAGGTGCGCCCGTATCTGCGCGGACAATTGCTCCGCTATCAGCAACCCGCTTGCGATAATTTAATTGATCCGCAAATGAACGAACTGCTTGCGTTGGCAGCGGGGTCGGCCGCGCGGCCGGACTCGTATAAGTTCCCCAGCTCCGCGGATCTCGATGCCGCCCGGAAGGATATGACGATTGCGTCGGTGTTTGCGGATTTGAAGGCCGGGGGAGACAAAGCCAAAATCACCTGGCTGGCGGCCTGCGGGCTGGAGTTTCCGGATGTCCCCAGCAAAGTGATCGAAGTGGTTCCGGGAGACCCGATCGTTTTGAAGGTTGCGTTTGTGACCAGCGATGAAGAGTTCAAAGCCAAGACCAAGGCGGATATGGAAGTAAAGGTGGTGGGGCAACCCGAGGCGGCGCGGGTCGAGAAGGCCAACCCGGCACGCTTCACCGCCACACTGGTTTCCTATGACCCGGACCCGCTGCTGGTGCACTGGGACAAAGCAAAAGTGAATGCCGAGGATATTCCCGAACAAAAGAAACAGCCGGCCAAGAAAGCGCCACCGCGACGCAGAGCGGCGGCAAAGAGGCCCGGTTAGCAGCAAGCGGCTCGCGCGACACGAAGGCAAAACGCACGCGGCTCCGGCATCCCGCCGGAGCCGATTCTTTTTGAGGAGCGCATGGCGCGGAGCGCGGGATGCGCCGGCGAAAGCTAGCGCGGACGGGGACGGTTTTCGAGCTTGTACTGACCGATCTTGCGGCTGAGGGTGTTGCGATGGATGCCGAGGACCCGCGCGGCGCGGGACTGGTTGCCGTTGGTGCGGTCGAGCACCCGCTTGATGAATTTCTTTTCGAATTCGTTGACGGCTTCGTCAAACAGAATCCCGCGTTCCACCATCTGACCAACCAAGCTTTCGAGTTGCTCTCTCACTGGCGCACACTCCGCTGGCAAATTCGACGTTCCGCGGCCGGGGTCCTAGTCAAGTTCGCGTCCGGCGAGCTGGCGGTAGGCTTCGCGGTACTTGGCGCGCGTGGCCGCCACCACATCCGGGGGGAGTTCCGGCCCCGGCGGCTGCTTGTTCCAACCCATCCGCTCGAGATAGTCGCGAACAAATTGCTTGTCGTACGAAGGCTGGGCGCGGCCGGGCTGATAACCTTCGGCCGGCCAAAAGCGCGAGGAGTCGGGGGTCAGCGCTTCGTCAATCCAGATGAGTTCGTCGCCGATCAAGCCAAATTCGAACTTGGTGTCGGCGAGCAGGATGCCGCGCGGCTCGGCATAGGCGGCGGCGCGGCGGTAGATTTCGAGGCTGACATCACGAACGCGCTCGGCAAGAGCGCCGCCGACCAGCGCGACGGCCTGATCAAACGAAATGTTTTCATCGTGCCCTCTTGCTGCTTTTGTTGAAGGTGTGAAGATCGGCTCAGGGAGGCGTTCCGATTCGCGCAGGCCGGCCGGGAGCGCGATGCCGCAGATCTTGCCGGCGGCGCGGTAATCCTTCCAGCCGGACCCGGAGAGATAACCTCGAACGACGCATTCGACGAGCAGCGGCCTGGCGCGGCGGACAAGCATGGTGCGGCCGCGCAACAGATCCGCGAAGGCGTCAAACGGCGCAGGGAAGCCGGTGGAGCTCAGCACGTGATTGGCAATGACGCCGCGCAGCTTGTCGAACCAGAACAAAGAAAGCTGCGTGAGGACGCGCCCTTTATCCGGGATGGGAGTCGGAAGCACGACGTCGAAGGCGGAGAGCCGGTCGGTGGCGACAATGAGCAGGCGATCGCCGAGATCATACAGATCCCGCACTTTCCCGCGAGAAGAGAGCGGCACTCCGGGGAACTGTGTTTCCCAAACGACGGTGCTCATGTGAGGAGAGGCCACGAAAAAGTTTTCCAAAAAGAGGCGCTTATTCTAGCGCAGGGTGAAGAGATGTCAACGCCGAAGAAAACGGGCTGAGGAAAAAAGCAAAGGGGCAGCACAAAGAAAAACCGATTTGTCCAGAGAAAAATTTTCCAATGGCGGGACCACGGCGAGCAGACAAAGAAGGAAACGGGATGGGACCGTGGAGCGATTCACGGCTACGCAGCGGTAGATGCGGATTTCGATTTTTCGTCCCAGCGGACGGAGACGAGCTTGGACACGCCGGGCTCCTGCATGGTGACACCGTAAAGCACCGATGCGGTTTCCATGGTGCGGCGGTTGTGGGTGACGACGATGAACTGCGTGTGCGTGCTCATCTCCGCAAGCAAGCGCGTAAAGCGGGCGACATTGGCTTCATCGAGCGGCGCGTCCACTTCGTCGAGGATGCAGAACGGACTGGGCTGGAAACGGAAGATGGCGATGAGCAGCGCCAGCGCGGTCATCGCTTTTTCTCCACCGGAGAGGAGCAGAACATTTTGCAGGCGCTTGCCGGGCGGCTGGGCGGCGACGTCAATGCCGGCTTCGCCGGAGCTGTCCGGTTCGGTGAGGCGCATTTCGCCGGTGCCGCCGCCAAAGAGCGTGCGGAAGGCCACGGCAAAATTGGCGTTGATGACGACGAAGGCCTCCTCGAATCTCCGGCGGGAGACTTCGTCGAGCTCCTGGATGGCCTGCTGAGTATCGCTGATGGACTGGAGCAAGTCGTCGCGCTCGCGGGTGAGGAAGCCGAAGCGCTGTTCGCACTCGTTGTACTCTTCCAGGGCCATCATGTTCACCGGGCCCATGGCCTCGATGCGTGCCTTCATCTCGCGGTAGCTGGTTTCGGCCACGGCGAGCTCTTCACCGGAGAGAAGCGCAGGCTCCTGCGCGATCAAATCTTCCGGATGGGCGCCGAGCTCGGCCAGGCAGGTCTCGCGCAGGTGATTGCGGTCGGAATCGTTGCGGGCGCGCTCGACCTCGTGATGGCTGCGCTCGCCGCGCAGGTCTTCGAGAGACTGGCGGGCGTGGCGCAGAGCATCGTCCACGTGGGCGGTGCGATTGCGAGCCTCGTCCCAGTCGCGCTCGAGCCCGGCGCGGCGCGCTTCGAGGCGCGACTTTTCGGCGCGGAGGGCCTCCAGTTGCTGCTGGAGCTCAACGGTCTGGGAATCCATTGCCGAGCACTCCGCTTGCAGGGCGGCGAGCTGCTCGCGGAGAGAGGACTCCCGCCGCTCGATTTGCTGCTGCTCCTCGGCGAGGCGGGCGGCGAGGGATTCCGCGCCGGCTAGGCGTTCGAGAAACGCGGCGTGTTCGGCGCGAAGGCGGCCGGACTCTTCCTGGTGGGCCTGGAGCTGCTCGCGGAGTTCCGCAAGCTCTTCGGCCGCGCGGATGCTTCCGGCTTCGGCAGCGGTCCGCGATTCGAGAGCCGTAGCGTGGCGCTGCTGCGCGGAGGCGGCGCGCTGCCCCGCGGCCTGCATTTCGGCGCAAAGGCGCTCGAGGTCCTTCTGACAGACGCCCAAATCCATGCCGAGACGCGCGAGTTCAGAGTTGGCCTGTTCGCGGTGATGCGCGGCGAGGAGCACAGACTTTTCGGCTTCGCGGTGCAGCCCAGCGGTTTCTTCGAGCGCCTGCTCGTTTGCGCGGAGCTCCGCGGCGATGCGTTCGAGGGCGGCGTGGGCCTGTTCGACCCGCCGCTCGAGCTGGATGATTTCCGCATCCAGGCCACGCAATTCGCGGCGCATGCCAAGCGGCCCAGCCTGGTCGGGGCGTCCGCCGGTGACCATGCGTCCGTGGTAGCTGGTCCCCTCGGGCGTGACGAAATGATATTGCGGATTTTTACGCGCGAGTTCTTCTGCGGCGGCCGCGGAGTCTACCAGGAAGGCCGACCGCAAGCGGGGGAGAAATTGTTTGGCCGCTGCGCCAAGAGGGTCACGGAATTCGACCAGCTTATCGAGACGCGAAACGACGCCGTGTTCCGCACGGAAGGGCGCGACCGGCTCATCGGCCTTGAAATTCAGCGTTCGCAGAGAGTCCACGAAGAAGGTGGCGCGGCCGCCCATTTCATCGCGGAGGAGCGCGACGCCGGTGCGGGCATGGTCGAAGGTTTCCACGACAACGTACTCCAGCTCGTCGCTTAAGAACTGTTCGACAGCGCCTTCATATTGCGGTTCGACCTCGGCGTAGTCGGCCAGCACGCCGACGGCGCGGAAGCCGCGGCTGGTGTCTTCGTTCGCGGCGAAAAGTTTCTGCACGGCTTCGGCCGTGTAGGAGTGGTCGTCAAGGATCTGCTCGAGGGTGCCGCGGCGGGCGCGAGCGCCGGCTAGAGCAGCGCGAGCGGCTTCGGCGTCCGCGGCGGCTTCCTGCTGAGAGCGGCGAAGGCCGGCCATGCGTTCCTGGATTTCGCGGAGTTGCTTTTCGAGTGCGCGCGTCCGGTCGGCAGCCGCCTGCCATGCGGCCGCGGCGGCATCGGCGCGCTCCCGCACGCGGAGCGATTCCTCGAGCAATTGATGCTCTTCGGCCTGGAGGCGCGACTGCGCTTCGGCGTAGTGTGCGAGCGCTTCTTCCGATTGGCGTTGCTCGCCGTGGAGGTGGATCAAATCCTCGGCATACTGGCCGGCTTTCTGGCGCAGGTCTTCCATGGAGAGCTCGGTTTGCTGAGCGCGGCGGATAAGATCCTGATTCTTTTCGGCGGCCTGTTCGATGAGGGCTTCGAGTCGGCGGGACTGCTCGGACAACGCCGCTGATGTTTCCCGCTGCGCGGCGCGGCGAACCCCGGTCTGGGCGGCCTGCTGCAGGGTTTGTTCCAGTTCGGCGTCGAGCTGTTTGCGGCGCGATTCCAGTTCCAGACCGCGATGCTGGTTGAAGACGATGCGATTCTCGGCGCGGTCCAGCTCGAGAGCGGCCTGGCTGAAGAGATTCTGGTTCTGGCGGAGCTCGGCGTCGAGGGAATACGTTTTCTGGCTGAGCTGCCCCTGCTCGAGTTCCTGCGCGCGGATGGCCTCGGTCTGCTGCGCTTCGCGGGCGGCGAATTCACCGAGAAGATGGGCGAGCCGCTCGGCTTCGGTATCGAGCTCGCGGGCTTTGCTCGCCAGAACCTGCCGGATGATGCCGCGCATCTGCTCGCGGATTTCCGCGTAGCGGCGCGCTTTGGAAGCCTGGCGCTTGAGCGACCCTAGCTGCTTTTCGACTTCGACGACGATATCGTTGACGCGCGAGAGATTGATCTTGGAGGACTCGAGCTTGGCTTCCGCGAGACGCTTTTTGGATTTGAACTTGGTCACGCCGGCAGCTTCTTCGATGATGGCGCGGCGCTCCATGGGCTTGGTGCTGAGAATCTGGCCGATGCGCCCCTGCTCGATGATGGCGTAGGAATCGGGGCCAAGTCCCATGCCCATAAAGAGATCTTGAATGTCACGGAGGCGGGCGACCCGGCCGTTGATGAGGTATTCGCTCTGGCCGGAGCGGTACAAGCGGCGGCCGACGACCACTTCGCCGGGCTTGGCTTGCACGGCCGGTTTATCGGCGGTTCGCTTGCGGCGGCCCGGCTTGAGACCTGCGGATGCGTCCGCACCCTCGGCGCTCTCCGTGGCTTCCGCAGCGAGTCTTTCGGGAGCGCCCTCCGCGGTTTCTTCGTTTTCGCGGGAGGAGAATCCTTCCGATGGGGAGGCGGCGTCTGCGGCATTCTCCGCGGACTGAGCGGCGCCTTCGATAATGAATCGCGCGGCGTCGGCCAGTTCGGGATCCTCGAGCGTGATCATCACTTCGGAGAGACCCATGGGCGGGCGTTTGGCCGTGCCGTTAAAAATGCAATCGGACATGCGCTCGGCGCGCAGAGACTTGTGGCTCTGCTCGCCAAGGACCCAGGAGATGGCATCCACGACGTTGGATTTGCCGCAGCCGTTGGGGCCGACGATGCACGTGGTGCCGTTGCCGCTGAACGTGATCGCCGTGCGCTCGCAGAACGACTTGAAGCCGATCAGGTCGACTTTACGGAGCTTGAGCAAGTGCGCCTCTCCCGGTCTCTACGACATCATCCGCCGCAATATGCGGCCGGCGCAAGCAGAGACGAAAATTCTTTCCTCGAGCGGAGGGGGTAACGCGCGACAAAAAGAGTGGCAGGTCCCGAGTCAGTGGCCCAGCCGCCTGGCGCTTCGGAAGGCGGTACGCGGAGAAACGTAGCATGGATGGCGGAGGCTGTAAAGAGAAACGCGACGCAAGGTGTCTGTAAAGAACTCCGGGAGACGGGCGGCGGAATTGGGCTGTTTGTGTCGCTGAGCAGCGTCGGCTAGAATGGCCCGTTTGGTTTTGAGACAAGAACAGGCGCTGAGCGATGCCGCAGATGGTTCTTCACAATACACTGACAGGAAAGAAAGAGCCGTTCGTGCCTTTGGCGCCGGGCGAAGTGCGCATGTACACCTGCGGCCCGACCGTCTACGACTTCGCGCACATCGGAAATTACCGCACATTCATATTCCAGGACATCCTGCGGCGGTTTTTGCGCTGCCGGGGATTCCGGCTGCAGCATGTGATGAATCTGACCGATGTGGACGACCGGATTATTGCCAATGCGGCAGCGGCAGGCGTGGGAATCCGCGAGTATACGGAAAAATACGTGCAGGCTTTTTTTGCGGATTGCAAGGCGCTGGGGATGGAAGCGCCGGAACGCTGGGTGCGCGCGACCGACCACATTGCGGACATGGTGGGCTTGATCGAGCGGCTGCAAGCCAAGACGTTTACCTACGGCAGCGACGGTTCGATCTATTTCCGGATCGCGAAATTTCCGGCCTACGGCAAGCTTTCCAAGGTTGATATGAGCGGGATTCAGGCGGGCGCGCGCGTGGACGTGGACCGCTATGAGAAAGCCGATGTGCGAGACTTCGCTTTGTGGAAGGCGCCCAAGCCCGGCGAGCATTTCTGGGAAACGCCAATCGGTGCGGGGCGGCCGGGATGGCATATCGAGTGCTCCGCGATGGCCATGCGCTACCTCGGCGAAACTTTGGACATTCATGCAGGCGGCATTGACCTGGCGTTTCCTCACCACGAGAACGAGATCGCCCAGTCGGAGGCGGCGACCGGGAAACCGTTCGTGCGCTACTGGCTGCACGCCGAACACTTGCTTGTGGAAGGCGAGAAGATGTCGAAGTCGCGCGGCAATTTCTTCACGCTGCGCGATCTCCTCGCCAAAGGCACCAAGCCGTCGTCGGTCCGTTTTCTGCTGGCGTCGGTGCCGTACCGGCGGCAGCTCAATTTTACGTTTGACGGCTTGCAGCAGGCGGCGACGTCCGTCGAGCGGTTGCGGAATTTTGCGGCCCGGCTGAAGACCGGGAAATTTTTATCGGGGCAAAACGCGGCGATGGCGGCGCGCGCACAGCGGGCGAAAGAGGAATTCGAAGCCGGACTTTGCGATGACCTGAACACGGCGCAGGCGCTGGCGGCGGTTTTCGATCTGGTGCGCGATGTGAATGTCGCCATGGACAAAGCGGAATTCCATCAGGAGGACGTTCCGCGCGTGCTCGAATTGCTGCGGCAATTCGACGCCATTTTTGCAGTGCTGGATGACGACGACGGCGCGCGGCTGCGCGACGTCGGGTATGGCCCATCGAACATTGGCCCCAGCGATGCAGAAATCGAGGCTCTGGTTGCCGAGCGGCAAGCGGCGCGCAAGCGGCGCGATTTTGCCGCTTCCGACCGCATTCGTCAGCAACTCGCCGAACGTGGTATAATTCTGGAAGACACCAAAGATGGCGGTGTCCGCTGGAAACGAAAATGAAACACAACAACTCAGCTTCCGTCCTCCGGCACACGCTTCCGTCGCACGACCGGCCGAACCTCTTCGGCGCGGCGTAACACCCCGCCTCATTATTGCAGCGCATTCGCGGGCGCACTTGGCTCACGCGAGAATTTTCCGCCATGCCGCTGGTGATAAAGCCGCGCGCCCGCAGAGCGCGTTCGGAAAACTTTTTGAGGAGGCAAATATGCTGGCCACGATGGAAACGAAGCTCCCCCGGTTGCAAACCGCACTCCCGGGCCCGAAGGCCAAGAAAGTTCTGGCGCTCGACGAACAGTACGTTTCGCCTTCGTACACCCGCGATTACCCGCTGGTGGCGAAGACCGGCCGGGGCGCGGTGATCGAAGATGTCGATGGCAACGTGTTCCTCGATTTCGCCGCAGGGATCGCGGTGTGTTCGACGGGCCACTGCCACCCACACGTGGTAGCCGCGATTCAGAAGCAAGCGGCCGAACTGATCCACATGTCGGGAACGGATTTTTATTATGAAAGCCTGCCCCAGCTTGCGCAGCGGCTCGCGGGCATCGCTCCGGGAAAAGAGCCGAAGCGCGTGTACTTCGGAAACTCGGGGACCGAGGCGATCGAGGCGGCGATGAAACTGGCGCGCTATCACACGAAGCGCGAGAAATTTATTGCCTTTTACGGCTGCTTCCACGGACGGACGATGGGTGCGCTGTCGCTCACCGCGTCGAAGGCCGTGCAGCGCAAAGGGTTCGGCACGCTGATTGGCGGGGTGACCCACGTTCCCTATCCCAATGCGTACCGGTGCCCGTTCGGACATTCCGCCGAAACATGCGGCACGGAGACGATTGAGCTGCTCGAGCGTGAAATCTTCAAGCGGATCCTCGATCCCGAAGAAATCGCGGGGATCGTCATCGAGCCGATTCAAGGCGAGGGCGGCTATTTGCCCGCGCCGAGAGCGTTCTTGCAAGAAATCCAGCGCATCTGCCGGCAGCACGGCATCCTGCTTATTGTGGATGAAGTGCAGTCGGGAATGGGGCGCACGGGAAAATGGTGGGCCTTGGAGCACGCCGGCATCGAGCCGGACATCCTCACTTCGGCGAAGGGGATCGCGTCGGGCATGCCGCTGAGCGCCACGATTGCAAAGGCCAGCGTAATGAACTGGAAGCCGGGCGCGCACGCCTCGACATTTGGCGGCAACCCGGTGTGCATCGCGGCCGCTCAGGCGACCATGGATTTGCTCGAAAGCACGTACATGGACAATGCGCGGAAGATGGGCGAGTTCCTCTTTGCGAAGATCGGCGGCTGGCGGGAACGCCACAGGATTGTCGGCGACATCCGCGGAAAAGGCCTGATGATCGGGATTGAAATCGTGCGCGACCAAAAAACCAAGGAGAAGGCTCAGGACCTGCGGAACCGCATCGTGGGCCTGGCCTTTCATAAGGGTCTGCTGATTCTCGGCGCCGGAGAAAATTCCGTGCGGTTGTCTCCGCCACTCGTGATAGACGAAGAGCAGGCGGAATGCGCGGTTGGCACGCTGGACGAATGCATCAGCGAGGTGGAACGCAGTTTGTAGAGAATCCTGGGAGAAGGCACGTGCCGCTCTTCTCGAAAATGATGTTCAGCGCCGTGCAATGGGCCGCGCGAAAGGGCCTGCGTGGCGATATGACGGTGAATGAAGCCGAAGCCAAGCATCGGGCCAGGCGGACCGGGGTGCGCGGGGAGACTTATGCGTACTGGCTTTTGCGCAGCCGTGGATATATTTTCATTGCGCGGAACTATACTGTCCCGGGAATGAAAGGGGAAATTGACCTGGTGGGTTACGACGGGCCGGCGCTGGCCTTTGTGGAAGTGAAAACGAGGACGGCGGACGACCGTCAAATGGGGTTGCCCGAAGACAGCGTCAACTCGGAAAAGCGGCGCCGCCTGGTGCGCATGGCGCGTCAGTTTTTGGCGGAACGGCGAATCGCAGAGGCGCCGTGCCGGTTTGACGTGCTGGCAATCGAAAGCCGCCCCGGAAGCGCTCCCGTGGTCCGGCTGCACAAGGATGCATTTAGTGCCGCGTAAAGCGCGGCCGCAAACCGCAGTGCCCATGCGGGGGCCGCGCAGGTTAAAATAGCGGCGGGGCGCGACGCGCGCCCGGCAGAACTCCAAGACAAACTCAGGAGGAATCGTTGCCCGAATTGCGGAAAGACCCGATCGTGGGACGCTGGGTGATCATCTCCACCGAGCGTGGCAAGCGGCCCTCGGATTTTGTGCGCGAAAGCGTGGTGAGCCAGGGCAAAGGGTTCTGCCCGTTCTGCTACGGCAACGAGGCGAAGACGCCGCCCGAGATCCTCGTGTATGGCCGCTCGAACGGCGGGCCGAATTCGCCCGGGTGGGTGATCCGCGTGGTGCCCAACAAGTTCCCGGCACTGGGGATTGAGGGCGATTTGGACCGTGAAGGCGAAGGATTATTCGACAAGATGAACGGCGTCGGCGCGCACGAAGTGATCATCGAAACTCCGGACCACGCCGCGACACTGGCGACGCTGCCGGAGCGCGCGATTGAGGACGTTCTGTGGGCCTACCGCGACCGCATGCTCGATTTGAAGAATGATAAGCGCTTCCGCTACGTGCTGATCTTCAAGAACCACGGCGAAGCTGCAGGGGCGTCGCTCGAGCATCCGCATTCGCAATTGATCGCGCTGCCGATTGTGCCGAAACGCGTGCGGGAGGAAGTGGACGCCTCGAAGCATTATTTCCACGAGAAAGAACGCTGCATCTTCTGCGACGTCATCCGGCAGGAGATGGACAGCGGCGTGCGGGTCATCGGCGAAAACGACTTTTTTATTGCGCTGGCGCCCTATGCGCCGCGGTTTCCCTTTGAGATATGGATTCTTCCCAAGCAGCACGGCTCTTCGTTCGAGAACAATCAAAGCCCCGTGTATTCGAGCTTGGCCAGATCTCTGAAGGATAATCTGATGCGTCTGGATGCCGTGCTGGACCGCCCGGCGTACAACATGATGATTCATACCTCGCCGATCGGCGAAGAAATCAACGACCATTTTCACTGGCACGTCGAAATCATTCCCAAGCTGACCAAGGTGGCGGGCTTTGAGTGGGGCACCGGATTTTACATCTGCCCGACGCCGCCGGAAGAATCGGCGAAGTTCTTGCGCGATGCGGCCATAACTGTCCCGGCCGCGTCTGTCCGGGGCTGATCTCGTCGGAGCACCGATTCCGGCGCGTTTTTTGGCTGCCCTGACAATCTGCGCGGATTTCGATATACTGAATTTATTCAGGCGCGGTACCCAAGAGGCCTAAGGGAGAGGTCTGCAAAACCTCCATTCGTGGGTTCAAATCCCACCCGCGCCTCCAAAAATCCTTCCAGTACTACTGTAAGTGAGCCCAAGTCTCCGGCTACTCGAGCGCCGCTATCAATGCCGCGAATACTACATACCGCCAATAGGAACTGCAAACCCGGCAACGAGAAGTTTCGTGCGTGCGCAATCAAACGAAAGGTATCTCGCAGTCTAGAGGAGCTCCCCGGCGAGAAAGCGATAAAAGCGCCGGTCACCCCAGTAGGCCAGATGAGCGAGTCCCCAGCGCCAATACCACAGATGAAGCCGATCCTTCTCACGCAGCTCGTAGAAGCGGAGCTCTCCGCTGACCGGATCCATGCGGGACCATACGTTCAACCAGCGAAAGTCCTCGTCGAGCTGGGGAAAGGAGGAAGGTGCTTGTCCCGACTTCTTCGGGTCACCATAGGTGAAGGTGAAGGGCTTGTATTCTCGCCCGGAACGTTCTCGGCGGAAAGAATGGAGGAAGGAAAGAATCTGCGCGCGCACAGCCTGATCGGAACCCACATGCTCGCGGAAAAAATAATAGATTTTGTCGAGCGGCGAGCCGAACGTGACGAGTCCTTTCAGTTTGGCGAGGTCCGCGCGCCCGAGCTTCGGCGCTGGACCTTGGCCGGTCTGATCCGGGGCCGCCCACACCTGGGAAAGCAATTCGTTGACGGAGTCGTAGGCAATTACGCTCCCGAGCGAATGACCCGCGAGGATCACCTGGTCGTAGCCGGCCGCCCCGGCGTAGAGAAGCCTCGCGAGCGATTCAGTGGAATTCTTTAGGATCGTGGCGCGAGCCTCGTAGCTGGCGGATTTCTCATCGGCAGTGACGTAGACGGTCACATCCCCGACGTATTTCACCAGAACCTCGCGGAGGAGCCAGGCAATACCGGCAGCAGCCAACAAACCCAAAGTCCGCCAGCCCAAGAGGACCTTGGCAAGCGCACCCACATCCACCTGCCAGCACCATTTGATGAGCCACGCAAGAACCAGAAAGATCGCTATGAAAAAGGTTGCGAGACCAACCCATGATCTCTCGGCCACATGTTCGATGCCGGGTTCAAGGCGGTTGGCCCAACTCCACAACTCCTTCACGATGAAAACCAGGAGCACCGCAGCGACGACGAGGCAGATCAAGATGCCGGCCAGGGCATAGGGGCTTTGCACTTGGCGGAGTAACGGAGGCAACTTTTCCCAAATCTGGCTAAGAGATTTTGCGCTTCCTGGAATGAACCACGCGAGAAAAGCGATCACCAGAAGGAGGGGGATATAGAGCGTGACGGTGCGCCACAGCTCGCGCAGGAAGAGAAATGTGGCGCTCCTCGGTTCTTCTTTGGGGAGTTTACGTTGCGCCGCGAGCAAGGCCTGCAGATTATCGGTCAAATAGCGGAGCGGGGTGAGGGTGGTCCGCGCCAGCCATGACAGAACCCCTCTGTAAGTCACTTTGCCCTCGGTAAAGGGCGCCCAATAGAATTCGAAGAGGCTCAACCGGCGGAGCCCTCTGGGCGTCAGCGGCCGGTCGCTCTCCAGATGAATGGCAACCTCCGTCCAATCCTTGTGGCTGATGCGCTCCGGCCGCAGGGTAAGCAGGGGTTGACCAGCCTCCGTTTGAAAATAATGGGCGAAGCCGCGGGCAAAGCTGTCGAGCGTGTCGTAAGGATTTTGTTCGCCGATGCCGTGAATAACTAAGATCGCCGTATTCGTCGTCTTCGCCTTGTTCGCCGGGGCCTGCTTTTCTTGGGGAACTCCGGGATTGGCCATACGTAGCTCTCCCGCACGTTGCTGAGAAGATCAGGGCCGGGCTTCCAGTAGCGGGAATCTAGCACAAATAGTATCGAATGTGGTAATAAAAAACTTTATAGCAAGGAGGCGCGGCGGTGGAGGTCGGGGGTGATTGAGGCGGGTACGCACCTCCAAGCTTCTCTTCCGATCAATTGCATTCTGCTTCTCACCTCTTCGAGCAAGAAGATGTGGCGCGTGTTTAGACTTCGACAGTGTTCCACATTGGAGCAGCGATGTCGCGAATGGCACAGTGCGAATTTCATCTCCAATTTTCCGGCAGATTGCTCCGCTGTAACTCATTGATTCTAAGACCTTGAGCCCACTTTCCGTTGAGGGAGATTGGCCACGATTGTGCCCATCTTTGCTGGGCCGAATTGTGAGCGGTAAAGGGAAGAGCCGCCCGCGGAGGATTGCGATCATTCGTTCCACGACATTCGTTTCGAGTCAGCCTGCTCCGGGAATTGGCGCGCGGCTCATTCAACGCGCAGCGTTGCAAGCAATCCTGGCTGCCTTCTGGGTGTTTGCCTTGACGCCTGGCACCCCGGCGCAGGCGCCTTCTTCCGGTGAATACCGCATAAAAGCCGAGTATCTGGCGAACTTCGCCAAGTTTGTCGAGTGGCCTGACGGTGCGTTTGCGAGCGAGGACCGGCCTTTTGTAATCGGAGTGGTCGGCACATATCTGTTTGGGACTTCGCTCTCGGAAGCGGTCTCCGGGAAAACCGTGCGTGGGAGAAAGATCAAGATTCGGATTCTGACAGCGAAAGATAACCTTCGGGATTGTCAGATTCTGTTTATCGGCGTGTCCGACCCAAAACGCTTGACACAGATCCTGGCGTCCTTGCAGGGGGCCAATGTCTTGACCGTCGGCGAGACCGACGGATTTCTGCAAGCCGGCGGCGCAATCAACTTTTTAGTCGAACAAGAACGAGTGCGGTTTGAAGTCAATCTGGGCGGAGCAGCGCGCGCCCGGCTCAAAATGAGCTCACAACTGCTGGGGATGGCGCGAACCGTTTGGAGTGATGCTTCCGCGCCGAAGAGCTGACATGAATTTGTTCCGAAAACTTTCGATTCGCGGGAAGCTGATACTGATCGTGATGGCAACCAGCAGCACGGCGCTGTTACTGGCGTGCGGTACCTTCCTGAGTTACGACCTTCATGTTTTCCGGCAGTCCAAACAAAGTCAGCTCATTGCAATCGCGGATGCTGTAGGAACGAATTCCACCGGCGCGTTGACCTTCAACGATTCGGACTCAGCCACCCACACGCTGCAAACCATGCGGGCGAGGTCTCACGTGATTGCAGCCGCGATCTACGACGCAAAAGGGAAGCGCTTTGCCTCGTATGTCCGGGAAGACGCCGGCAGCCAGGCGGTGTTTCCGGGAAAACCCATCGGAGAGAGCCATTTCAGCAAAACGGAGCTGTATATCTACCGGCCCATCTGGCTCGACGGACAAAAGGCTGGAACTGTGTACGTGCAGTCGGATTTGGCAGATATCCGAGAGCGCCTCCGCCGCTATACGGAAACAGTATCGCTGGTGATGTTGGGTTGCTTAATCATAGTGTACGTGATGGCTGGCTTGCTGCAAAAAGCCATCTCGAAACCAATCCAGGAACTCTCCAGCGCCATGCAGTCCGTGGCCAGCGAGAAGAGCGGTTTCCTTCGCGCCGTCAAACGCGGTGATGACGAACTCGGGCGCCTGGCAGACGGGTTCAATCACATGCTGCAGCAGATCGAGTTGCGGGAAGAGGATCTGCGGGAGGCCCGCCATACCCTGGAAAAACGGGTCGAGGAACGGACCCGGGAACTCAAAGAAGAAATCATGGAGCGCCGGCGCGCGGAGCAGGCGCTTGGCCAAAGCGAGGAAACCACGCGGCTTCTGCTGGATTCCACTGCCGAAGCGATTTATGGAGTGAGCATAGCTGGCGAGTGCACCTTTGCAAACCCCTCCTGCCTGCGCATGCTGGGGTATGACGATGCGGAAGAGTTGCTCGGGAAAAACATGCACGCGCTGATGCATCACACCCGGGTGGATGGATCCCCGTATCCGGTGACGGAATGCAAGTTGCGTGAAGCGTTCCGGCTTGGAGTCGAGAGGCACGTGGACGACGAAGTCTTCTGGCGCCGCGATGGAACCAGTTTTGCTGCAGAATATTGGTCCCATCCCGTCATCCGCGGCAAGCAGATCGTGGGGGCCGTGGTCACGTTCTTGGACATCACCGAACGGCGCCGGACCGAGAAGGAGCTGGAACAGCGCACCAGCTTCCTGAATACGCTGATTGAAGTTAGTCCGCTGGCCATCGTTGTCGAAGATCTGACGCCGCGCATCCAGTTGTGCAACCCGGCGTTTGAAAAACTGTTCGGCTACACCAAACAGGAGGCGCGCGAGTATTCCCTTGACAATTTGGTCTCCCCGCCGGAGATGCGCGCTGAGGCAGAAGCGTTGACGAGCCAGGTTCGTTCGGGTGAGGCGGTTCATAAGATTGCCCAGCGCCGCCGGAAAGACGGTTCCCCCGTTGATGTGGAGATTCATGGGGTGCCGCTGCGTGTTGGCGGAAAACTGGCAGGCCAATTCGCCCTTTATCAGGACATTACCGAGCGCAAAAAAGGAGAGAAAGAATTACAGGAAACAAAGGAGGCCGCGGAATCCGCAAACCGGGCAAAAGGGGAGTTCTTGGCAAACATGAGCCATGAGATCCGCACACCCTTGAACGCCGTACTCGGGATGACCGAACTGGTCCTGGATTCTGATTTGAGTCCCGACCAGCGCGATTCCCTGGGGCTGGTCCGGTCCTCCGCAGAGGCTTTGCTGGGAATCATCAACGATATCCTGGATTTTGCGAAGATCGAGGCGCGTCATTTGGAACTCGAGCACATCCCCTTTCAGCTCCGCGAGGTCCTCGGGGACACTTTGAAGACGCTGGCGGTCCGCGCGCACCAGAAAGGCCTGGAACTATCGCTCGATGTTTCTCCTGAAGTTCCCGAGGAATTCGTGGGAGACCCTGCCCGGCTGCGGCAGGTCATCGTCAACCTGGTTGGGAACGGCATCAAGTTCACGGAAACCGGCGAGGTCGTCGTCCGCGTCCGAGGCAACTCCGTCGGCGCGGAAGAAACGGAACTCCAGTTTGCGGTGAGTGATACAGGAGTGAGCATCCCCAAGGAGATGCACACCAAGATCTTTGAGGCCTTCTCGCAAGCCGATAGTTCCACAACGCGAAAGTATGGGGGGACAGGGCTGGGGCTTTCCATCACGGCTCAATTGGTCCATCTCATGGGCGGAGGAATCCGGGTTGAAAGCGAGCCTGGGCAGGGAAGCACGTTTTATTTTACGGTCAGACTCCAGGTGGGCCACGATCGCGAACGCAAACCTCCGTTTCCATCTCCTGAAGTGCTTCGAGGAGTTTCCGTGCTGGTTGTGGACGATAATGCCACGAACCGCCGAATTCTCGAGCGGATGCTAAAGTGCTGGGGCATGCGGCCCATCCTGGCAGACAGTGGTGCGGCCGCCCTCGCCGAGATTGCTCGGGCTCAGGCGGCCGGCGAAACGATACCTATTGCGCTTCTCGACGGCCATATGCCCGGAATGGACGGATTTGAGCTTGCGAAGCGCATACGTCAGGAGCCCGGGTTTGAAGCAACACTCTTGATGATGCTGACCTCCGGAGGATACACAGAAGATGTCGCGCGGTGCCATGCTCTTGGCATCTCCCTCTATCTGATCAAGCCCATCGAACAAAAACCGCTCCTGGAATCACTGTTGCACCTTATGGGGCGCTCCCGCACCCGGGAGGAGATTCCGCGGTGCTCGGAGAGTCTGCCAAACTCCCGAATCCCGACGGGGCTCCAGTTTCTCCTCGCGGAGGACAACGCGGTCAATCAGAAGCTGGCGGTGCGGCTGCTCGAAAGGTACGGCAACAAGGTCGTCGTGGCGGCAAACGGCCGCGAAGCGTTGGAGGCGCTCAATCGTCAGAGTTTTGATGCTGTGCTGATGGATGTCCAAATGCCCCAAATCGGCGGACTGGAGGCCGCCAGCTTGATTCGCGAGCGAGAGAAGTACTTGGGAGGGCATGTCCCGATCATTGCCATGACCGCGCACGCCATGAAAGGCGACAGAGAAAAATGTCTGGATGCCGGAATGGACGGGTACATAGCAAAGCCCATCCGCCCGAATGCGCTCTTCGAGGAGATCATGAGACACATGAAAACTGCAAACCACACCGAGAAATCTTCACCACCCGTCAGCGCAAAAGAGCCGGCTGGCCCGGTGCTCGACGCGGCAGACTTGCTCGAGAGAGTCTCCGGAGATGCGGAGCTTCTTGCGGAGCTGGTGGGCGTATTCCGCGCGGATTACCCGCAGCAATTCCAAGCGCTGCGCGAATCCATTACGGCGGGTGACGCGAAAAAAGTCGAACGCGCTGCGCACTGCCTGAAGGGAGCGCTAGCCAACATGGCCGCTGTTCGGGCTCGCGGAGTGGCGGCAAAACTCGAACACATGGGCCGCAGCGGAGATCTGCAAGGGGCGATGGAAGAAAGCGCTTCGCTGGAACGAGAGGTCACCTGCGCCGAACAAGCCCTGGCGGAGCTTTGCAGAGAGGTCGTCGGATGAAGGTCTTGATTGCAGAGGACGACCCGATTTCGCGCGTGCTCCTCTCCCGGCTGCTCGTCAAGGCGGGCTATGAAGTAGTCGCCACGGCTAACGGGTCAGAAGCATGGGAAGTCCTCCGCAAAGAAGGCGCGCCACGCGTTGCGGTGCTGGACTGGATGATGCCGGGCATGGATGGCCTTGCGGTCTGCCAGCACGTGCGCATGCGAACCGGACGAGCCTACACGTACATCCTGCTGCTGACATCGAAGGATGCCACGCCGGATGTCGTCGAAGGATTCGAATCGGGCGCGGACGACTACCTCACAAAGCCTCTTAACCCCGAGGAACTCAAGGCCAGGCTGCGCGCGGGCCTGCGAATTCTGCGATTGGAGGATGAACTCGTGGCGGCGCGCGAAGAGATGCAAGTCAAGGCTACCCACGACGCCCTGACGGGGCTCTGGAACCGCTCGGCAATTCTTGACATGCTGCAGCGGGATATAGCGCGTGCCCGGCGCGAGGGCGGCTCGGTAGGCGTCTTGCTATGCGACATTGATCATTTCAAATCGATCAACGATACGCATGAGCATGCTGTGGGGGACGAAGTTCTGCAGGAGGCCGCCAGGCGCTTTGTGAGCTCGGTGCGCGACTAT